>CAZPPZ010000325.1:0-3140 GCA_964588545.1 uncultured Myxococcales bacterium
GCCTCTGAGGCGCTGCCAGCGGTGTTGTTCTTATTGTCGCTGTTGTTCGTTCCTGCAGCGCCGCGAAGGTTGACCACGCAGAAGCGTCGAGGCGCTGACTGTTGACGATGGGCTGCGGGTCTGGTGGCAGGCCGTGTTGCCCATCGACGAGTGTCTCACGGGCATGCTCGAGCATGCGCTGGCCGCTACCTGGGTAGCGCGTGAAGCGACGCTGGCGGCCTATCGGGCGCTGGCCACGCCAGCACTAGCGCGGGCCTATCTGCAGAGCTTGAACGCGAACGGTTGCCAACCCCAGCCACTAACTAACCCAAAGGAGAATGAAACATGGAAACAGCAAGCAGCTATCTGACACTGAACGTAAGCGATTGGGATCACACGCGCAGCGTGCAAATGGACGTGCCCTGGGACGCCAGCGTCTCTGAGGTGGTAGAGGAAGCCCGCCTTGGTCTTCAGCTGCCGAGCGACGTGAGCTATTCGGCGTTGTTTGACAACCGCCTACTCGGCCGTATGGAAACCCTGCGCGATGTTGGCGTGGATTCGGGCGCGGACTTCGAGATCATGCCCGAAGTCGAAGCCGGCGCTGTGCTTGATTAGTCGCCAAGCGTGATGAGCAGCCCACTTCAACTAAGGCTGGTCCTGCGCAAGCATGGTGTGCTCGTGCACGAGCAAGAGGTCGTTGCTTCGGCCTGCATCGAGGACGCCTACTTTCGTGCGGTCATCGCCGGTGATCTTGCCAACGATGGCCGCCGGCCGCCGGTGACGCTGACGCCGCGCTGGCTGCCCCAGGGCGAACCCGAGCTCGCGGCTCTGGTGGTCAGCCTGGCGGGTGTCGATGAGCAGTTCGTCTACGCCAGCGAAGTGTTCACCGACTTGGCCAGCACCGCGATTGCGCGACTGATCCTCGACAAGAGCATCGAAGACCGTGGCGACCTGGTCTGGACGATCGAAGCTAGGCGCTGTGCCGAGCCGACATCGCCCGCCCGTTTTGCTGCTCGCGTGCTGCATCGCCCCTACCCGCTTGTGGCGGGGCATCTAGCTGAGCAAGAGCGCGGGACCATGACCGTGAGAATCGAAGCCCAAGTCATCGAGAAAGGCAGGGCCGAGGTGCTCAACAACCCCGAGGTCGAGGTGGCGGGGCTGCTGCTCGGCCAAGTCGTCCACGATGCCGACCAAGGCATTGCCGAGGTGGTGGCACGAGACTACGCGCCCTTGGCTGCAGGTGAGCGCGGTAGCTCGCGCGCTCATTTTGCCTTCGGCCCCAAGACCTTTGCCGAGGCCCGAGCCGCGCTGGCCGAGAGTCACAGCAGTGAGGCTGCGGGCCTGACCAGTGTTGGATGGCTGCACACCCATCCTCCCTGCCAACAGTGTTTCGCCAAGAGCGAGTGCCCTGCGCAGACGGTGTTTTTTAGTCAAGACGACGTCCGCGTTCACGCCAGTGCTTTTGCCGCACCCTTCAACCTGGCTCTGGTGTGGGGCAAGCTCGCCAAGTCGCCGGCGAGCAAGCCGGGATTTCGTATTTATTGTTGGTTTCGCGGCCGCGTGATCGGTGTCGACCACCAAAGTATCGATGCCGAGCGGCCGGCGCTTGAGCGCAGCGGCGCGTCGCGTGTGGCTGCGGCGACCACCTAAGAGGAGGGAGACGACGGTGGCAGGCAAGATGATGACCATGCTCAACACCATACTAGAGGGCGGCGACCTCGGTCCCGACGACGAGAATCGGCTCTTTGATCTGCTGCTCGAGAGCGACCCTCCAATGATGGCGCGGGTTGCTCAGCTGGCACTCAATCATAAGCGCCAAGCGCTAGAACGGGCTCGAGCCGAGCACGAGCGAGTTGCGGAGCTGAGCGAGAAGCTCGAAGAGCTTAGTCGGCCGCCCTTTATCCCGGCAGATGTACTGTACGTATACTCCGATGGCCGTATCGACGTCTGCAGTGGCCAGCGCCGTCAGATCGTAGTCGCGGTCGAGGGGCTCGACCCTGCTGATCTAGAGCCCGGCGACGAGGTTCTGCTCAACCCTGAGTCTAACATCGTGGTTGCCAAGAACGCCGAGGCGATGCGCGGGGGTAGCGTGGCCACGGTTGCCGACAAGCGCAACGGCAGTATCGTCGTGCGCGGTGTGGCTGAAGAAGAGATCGTGGTGACCTGCTCGTCGACACTGCTCGACACCATAGTGGCTGGTGACCGTGTGGTGATGAGTCGTGAGTCGCGCTGCGTGGTTGAGCGGCTCGAAGCAGCCGAGAGCTCGCCACACTTGCTCGCCGAGCCGCCGCGCTTCACCTTCGACGATATCGGAGGACTCGATCACATCACCGCAGACATCCGTAGTCACATCGGACTGTTTCTCGAACACCGCGAGGTGGCCGATCGCTTCGGCCTGCCGCGCAGTGCCGGTCTGCTGCTCACCGGCGCCCCGGGCGGCGGTAAGACGATGATTGCGGGGGCCGTAGCCAGCCTACTTGCGCAATCCGGCCAGGAGACTGTCTATCTGTCGGTAAAGCCGGGGGCTCTGCGCAACTCGCTGTACGGACGCAGCGAGGAACTCATCCGCGAGCTGTTTGCCTACGCGCGCCGACAGCCGGGGCTGGTTGTCATCTTCTTTGATGAACTCGAGAACTTCGGCGTTCGTGGCAACAGCGTCGGCCATTCGATTGATGACCGCGTACTACCGGCGCTGCTGATCGAGCTCAGTGGTATGCAGGCCAACGATGGCATCTTTGTCGTCGGCGCAACCAACCGCATGGATCTGTGCGACGAGGCGCTGATACGCCATGAGCGTTTCGGTGACTCGCACTTCGAGGTGCCGCGTCCGAACCGCGAGGCTGCGCGCCAGATTCTTGCCAAGCACCTGCCCGTGGAAATCCCCTACGCTGGGGCGGACAGCGTTGCGCAAGCCCGGGAGCGTCGCCAGGGAATAATCGATTCGTCAGTATCCTACATTTTTGCCGACAACGGACATGGGTCCTTGGCTACCGTGGTTCTCAACAATGCCGAGCGCATCGAGGTGTTGCCGCGTGATCTACTGAGCGGCGCGCTGTTGGCGGGGGTGGCCAAGAGCGCCTGCCGAGCTGCTGCCCGTCGCCAGGGCGTCGGGGTGATCGGTGGTGGGTGCAGGGAAGAGGACCTCCTTTGCGCGGTGCGTG
>CAZPPZ010000326.1:0-3124 GCA_964588545.1 uncultured Myxococcales bacterium
GCTTGACCCACGCTCTCCAACCCCATATTGGGGTGGCGGGAGTTTATGAACCCCGCGACGCCCCGCTCCTTCGAGGTGCCGGGAAGCAAAATCGTACGGGTCAGTGCAACCGATGCAAACTTCGACACCGCCACAACGCGGGTCGCCATCAATATCAAGAGCCCGCTAGAAGCCGACATCGATGGGCCGAAGCGCCTGGTCATCGGAGAACTCGGCCGTTACGACGTCGAGGTTACCGGTGCACAGCCAGCGGTGGGGATTACGTCGCAATCGATCGGCAGCGGACTGGGGAACTTGGGGGTGGCGGGGCCGGATCCCGTCGTCGGCAACGTTGCGACCATCGCAGACCTTGCGCAGACCACGATCAAGTGGACACCGGATGCCAAGGGAACCTATGAATTATTCGCCAACGTCAGCGACGTATTGGAGCGCAGCTCGCAGGCTTCGATCCGCGTACGGGTAAGCGACTTGAAGGTCGCTATCAGTGCTGTTCCGTCGCTGATAGTGCTGGGCGACGAAGGTGTGATTGCCGGTACGATCACCGGCGGCACGCCGCCCTACGACCTGGAGATCAGCGACGATCGCTTGGATTTCTTCGACTCGATCACCGTCTTATCCCACAGCTTCGAACTGCCGATCACGTTTGCGAAGCTGGGGAGACACGAGGTTAGCGCCGTAGCGCGCGCCGGCGGGTTTCGATCCGCTGCGAGCGCGCTCGTGGATGTCTCTGCGAGCAGTGGGCTGACCGCGCGCACCTGGGTCAAGGTCAGCGAAAAGTTCAACCCCGACAACGCGGATACGTCTGTGGAGACGGGGACGTTCACAAAAACCATCACGATTTGTGAAGGCGGTAGCGGCCAAGTTTCGCGCCAGCGCATCGTCGAGGATGTGGCAGGCAATACCACCGATTCCGATGTAACGTGGAGCACGTCGTTCTCCGCGCCTCCAGGCCAAGTAGCTCCGCAGGATACCTTTAGCATCGACGTGGCAGTCGATCTTTCCGGCTTCCACAACCGCGGGCGCGACTTCACGATAATCTCGTCGGTAACCGCAGGCGGAGGTGGTGCCGTCGGGGAGGGGATTGTACTGTCGAGCTGCGCGTTGAAGACGCCGCCTTGCCAAACCGGCGGACAGCCATCGCCGAAGAGCGCGACCAACATCTACGAAGTTTCTCTGACCGGACGTTTCGGCGATGTCGAAGCGATAGGGACGCGCGTACCGGTTCGCGTCTCCGGCGGCGGCGGAGCGTGCCAGGTGGAGTGGATCTACGAGCTCATGGAGCCGCAGCCGTGATCGCGTTGGCGAAAGTATCTGTCTTGCGGCTGCGACACTCGCGCACTCCGGCCTACCTGCGTGCTACGTGGTCGGCGCGGCTTTGCCTTGCGATGCTTTGCGCGCTTGCCACCGGCGCATCGGCCGCGCCGTTGCCCGAACCCGACGCGGGCTACTACGGCAATGTCATGGTCGAAGGCGCTTCGGGAACCGCGACGCTGTCGGTGCGTCGTGATAGCGACCTGCTCGCGCAGACCGAAGTCGTTTTGCCGGCCGGCAGTTATGTCGTGCGCATAGCTCTGGAATCTCCTAACGCGGCCCAAGCCAATCGCAACGCCGGTGTCGCACGCGTCGGCGATGAAATCGTCTTTTTCCTCGACGGCGTCGAGAAGTTGCGGCACACGATCGCAACCCGCGGTGAGATCGCGCACCTCGTCGTGGGCGGGACTGTCGCAGTGTGTGGAAACCCGGTCTCCGGCGCTGATCCTACGGCATCGGATGCGCTGTTTGTGCTGCGCGCTGCCGTAGGACTGGACACCTGCGCCCCGGTCTGCGTTTGCGACGTAGATATGTCGGGAGCTGCGACCGCGACCGATGCGCTCGCGGTGCTAAAAGCTGCCGTCGGCCTCAACGTGACCTTGGATTGCGGAAGCTGTAGCTCGGGAGCTTAGGCGGGGGATAAAAAGTCCCAACGCGATTTTGAAGCGCCGATAACGTGTGCCCGTCTTCAAGTGCCCGGTCTTGCATCCAAGCAGTCCCGGCAGACGGCCGTTAGACCCTACCCGGGCAGCGCGGCCGGATCCTTCGGCCGCGTCTTCAGCCTATTCCGTGGAAAACCCGACCGTACCCGTAGTGTGCGAATACTCGGCCCACGGTCATGCCGCCTTACGATAGTAGTACTTCAGGACACCGCCGAGCCTCTCTCGGCACTCGACGATGTCCTCGGTACTCGACGCGCCGCTCGCCAAGCGGGATGATCTGCGCGAGGCATTCCGATTTGATTGAGCGAACGAATCGTTCCGCGTACGCGTTCAGATTGGGACTTCGCGCCGGTAGCTTCACCGTGTCCACGCCCCCTGACCGAAGAACCTCCCGGAACTCCTTGGTAAAGAGCGGGTCTCGATCATGAATGAGGTAACGCGCTTCGCTCAGAAATCGGGTGTATCCGTCGGTCAGATTCCGGGCGATCTGTTTCATCCATGCCCCGTTGGGCTGCGCAACGATACCCGCAATCTCGACTCTTCGGGTCTTGAGGTCGATCACAAAGAGCACGAAGTGGCGGACCAGACCCACAGACGTAAGCACCTCGACGCTGAAGAAGTCCGTGGCTGTTATGGCACCCCAATGGGCTTTAAGAAATGTCTCCCCCGGCATCCCCTTATCGCGCTCGGGTGCTGGTTCGATGCCGTTGGTCAACAGGATTCGTTTGATCGTGTTGCGACCGATCTCGTGGCCCAGGTTGAACATCGCTCCTCGGGTGCGTGTGTAACCCCAACTAATATTCCCCTGCGCGATGCTTATGATCAGCTTCTCGATCTCGGCTGCGGTCTTGGGTCGTCCCGGCCTGCGCGCCCTACTTCCGTCATACTTTTGAGCGATCAGTCTTCGATACCAGCGGAGCAAAGTATCGGGTGTCACCAGCGTCGTGACGCCGAAGAGGTTCTTTCGTCGAACTCGCTTTGCCTTTCGAAGATACTCGATGACATCTTGCTGGTTGCGGTTGACCCATCCGGCTACGGCCACGAGCAGCAGTTGGAACTGAGCGGTATGCATAGCGGGGAATCTAGGGTGAGCGTGAAGATAGGCATTCCAAAGGCCCTTTTGAACGGCTGATAACTTCTTTTCCGTTAAC
>CAZPPZ010000327.1:0-3122 GCA_964588545.1 uncultured Myxococcales bacterium
CTTCTTTACTGTAGGTTTTACCCCGCGTACCAGGCTGCTGCCGATGAGGAGTATCGAGACGTCGGGGGGCTGGCGTTTGCCAGCGTAGGCGGGATTAGCTGCAAACAAGCCTACTAACATCAGTACAGTGGCGCTGACACGCCAGAAGCTGTTTTGCATCGTCATTCCCTAATCCTCGCCCGTATCGAATACTATAAGACTCCTGTCATCTTGCTGTGCCCCTTGAGGGTGTGTCAAGCGACCTGGCCGCGATGGGGCGAATGGGGCCAGGCTATCGGCGAATTCTCCGTGCTTTTGGCGATATAGGCTCCACCCCGTATTGGGGGACGACCTTGGTCCTATTGCGCCGAGCGTATAAGATCTTGGGGCTGTGAAAGCGCTGAGACCCACTAGAGTGCTGTTTGTTTGCCTGGGCAACATCTGCCGTTCCCCAACTGCGGCGGCAGTCTTGCACGCCCAAATCGAGCAGGCTGGGCTTGCTGGGAGTATCACCGTGGAGTCGGCGGGTACGGGGGCCTGGCATGTCGGTGAGCCTGCCGATCGTCGTGCTTTGGCGGCGGCACGAGAGCGAGGATACGATCTCAGTGATCACCGTGGCCGTCAGGTAGAGGCGGCAGATCTAGAGTCTTTCGATTACGTCTTGGCCATGGACCGTGACAACCTCGAGAATCTGCAGACGCTGGCGGCCATGGTGCCCAGCGAGGGCAGGGCACGGGTGTCGCTGTTTCTTGCTTACGCTGAGGATTGCCAGGAGTCAGAAGTTCCCGATCCGTACTACGGAGGTGGTTCGGGCTTTGATCACGTCATTACGCTAATCGAGAAAGCCTCGGCTGGTTTACTTGCTGAGATTGTCGAGTCCCGGTCTTGATGGTTGGAGGATACAAACCAGAGCAGGCGCAGATTCTCTACGACCTCGGTTGCGCTTTTGCTACCGAGCTCGATTTTGACGAGCTACTGCCCTCAATAATAGAACGCTGCCGTGATGTGCTCGGTGCCGAGGGAGCCTCGGTACTGCTCCTCGACGAGTCCACCAACGAACTCCACTTTCCCTATGTTGCCGAGGAGGATGAGCAGGTGGCTGCTCGCTTGGCCAGTCTCAGATTCCCCGCCGACCAGGGGATCGCCGGAGCTGTCATGACCTCGGGGCGCTCGCAGATAGTAAGCAGCGCAACCGAAGATCCCCGCTTCTATGGGCAGGTGGATGAGGCGACGGGATTCCAGACCGGCAGTATGCTCAGCGTGCCGTTGAGATCTCGGCGTGGTGCGGTGGGCGTGATGCAGGTGGTGCGAGCCAGTGGCGCGGCAGCCTTTGGTGACGAGGACCTGGGCTTTCTCGAGGCGCTGGCTGGCAGCGTCGCCATCGCCATCGACAACGCGCGTTTGTATGGTGAGCTCAAAGCTAGTGAAGAGCGTTTGCGCAGCGAAGTCGTTGCGCTGCGTCGAGACCTTGCTCGTCACGATCGCTTTACCGAGATGGTCGGCAGCAGTGAGGCAATGGCCGAAGTTATCGCTTTGATGGAAAGCGCGGCTGCTTCGCCAATCTCAGTGCTGGTCCAAGGCGAGACGGGTACGGGCAAGGAACTGGTCGCCCGCGGAATCCACCGCACCAGCGAACGTGCGGAGGCGGCGTTTATTGCCGTCAACTGTGGCGCGCTGCACGGTGAGCTGCTCGAAAGTGAGTTGTTTGGCCATGCTCGAGGTGCCTTTACCGGCGCGACCGCAGACCGCCGAGGGCTGTTCGAGACCGCCGATGGCGGGACTATCTTCCTCGACGAAGTCGGAGAGTTGCCGATGGCCATGCAGGTGAAACTGTTGCGCGTGCTCCAAGAGGGCGAGATTACGCCGGTTGGAACCTCGGATGCCCGCCGTGTTGATGTGCGCCTGATCTCGGCGAGTAACCGCAATCTGCTCGACGCGGTTTCGCATGGCCGCTTCCGCCAGGATCTCTACTACCGCGTAGCTGCCTTTCCGATCACCGTGCCACCCCTGCGTGAGCGTCGCGAGGATATTGCTCTGCTGGTTGGACATCTGCTGGGCATGGCGGCTGAGCGTCACAAGAAGAGCGTAGCGGGCATCGCGCCGGCGGCCTTCGAGCTGCTGCTGCACTACGACTGGCCGGGGAATGTGCGCCAGCTCGAAAACGAGATAGAGCGGGGGGTAGCTCTGGTGCCAGAGGGAGGCACGATTACCGCAGAGCTGCTCTCTGAGCAGCTTCGCGGCGCCCTGGGTCAGGCCGATGCCGAGCTTGCCGAGGGGCCGCGCCGCACCACAGCCGTGGCTTATGGCGCGGCCGATACTCTCGCTCAGCCGCTGAGAGACGCTCGAGCTGATTTCGAAGCCCGCTACATCGCCGAATGCCTGCGTTTGCACGACGGCAACGTCTCTCGCACCGCCGAGGCGCTGGGGCTGTCGCGGGTAATGCTGCAACGCAAGCTCAAGGCCTACGGACTGCGCTGAGCATCCGGGTGCTACAAAAAGTTTGCAGCCATAGGCTCAATACCGGGTCGAGTGTTAACTTTGTGAAGCAGTTTGATTTTCTTGGGCTCCCGAGTCTGCTGCTCGCGTGCAAGTAATATCATGGACTTACGGCGACAGGCCGCTGGATGTGAGATTTTGGCATGCTGCCTGCTTCGTAGCTTGTCACTCCTCTGCACGGTTGTAACCGTAAGGTTGCTTCCGCGCGTGCGAAGCGCAGGTAGCCCCGAGGGCCGGACCCCCGATCGACTCTCGGTTGCGCGATTGGCTTCCGCCCCTGGTTTGGTCACCAGGGGCGGAAGTTTCTGTTGTCTCTCTTCTCCGCTCCCGCGTTGCCAAGCCCCCCGCCCAGGGATATTGCGGGATCCAAATGGCTACTGATTACTTGGAGCGGATCCTGACGGCCGAGGTCTACCGTGTTGCGGTAGAGACCGCACTCAGCCCCGCGCCGCTGCTTTCGGCGCGTCTCGACAACCAACTGTTGCTCAAACGCGAGGACGAGCAACCTACCTTCTCGTTTAAGTGCCGAGGCGCTTACAACAAGATGGCCAAGCTCGGGCCCGAGGGTCTAGCGGCGGGGGGGGTCGCGGCCTCCGCCGGGCAGCACCGTCATGGCGCTTTCCTCGCCGCCGCGCCGGTGGGGTGCG
>CAZPPZ010000328.1:0-3090 GCA_964588545.1 uncultured Myxococcales bacterium
GCGCTGCGCGGGCGCGCCCAGAGGCGGGTAGCTGCCCACCCCCGCGGGGGTGGACAGCTACACGCTTGCAAACTAGAAGGCCGAGAAAGGACCGTCGGCCCAACTCACTGCAGCTGCCGTAGTCTGCCCGCTACTTGAAGGGTGGAAGCAGTCGATCGAGGAGATATCGTTTCCTTGAAACTGAATGTTCCACACCGACCAGGTGTAGTCCCAGTATAGGTTGGGTGAGATATTGTTGGCCGCGTTAGCGATGATATCGAGATATTGGTTGTACTGGAGGTTGGTCGCCTGAAGTGCCAAGCGATCTGTCTCGGTGTTAAACGGCGAGAGCATCGAGCCACATGGAAAACCGATCAACGTCCCCAGCCAGATAGTTTCGCAATCGAGACCGAACAGCCCGGTCTGGTCCTTGCCTACGTCGTAGAGCTGCTTGATATCAGGAATAGAGGCGGTGTAGACAGTGGCCCCAGGCGTCAGCCCTCCGGCTTGGCCCCAAATCGATGGGTCGAGCACGGCGATCCCATCGATATAGTCGAGAATGTAGTCGATCGGCGTCGGGACCTGTGCCGCCGTGTCTTGGCAGATGTCGTTACCGCCTAGCTCGACGGTTACATAGTAAGGCGATGAGCCTAGTCCCGCGGCTGCCTGCACGTCCATATCGTCGATGTCGGCACCGCTTACGCCTCCTACTACATTACTGCTGACGCCAAATGCAGAATCCGCACGTTGGTTGTGGCTGTTGACGTTCTCAAATCCGAACAGCCACTGCCAAAACCCAAAGTAGCCGTTGACCCACGATTCACTGAGGTTGTCACCGATTACGTTGGAATCGACCGCTCGAGTAATGCTGTCGCCGATGCTGTATATCCGCGTAGGCTGCAGCCGCGCTGGCTTGGCTTCGGCGTTCGAGGCACACAGCAACAACGCAGCGCCTAGCAGCAGCCCTGCACCCCCCACTGTGAGTAAGACTCTGGGTGTTCTGTAACTAGTCATTCCATTTTACCTCCTCTGCGATGGTACGATCGAGTACCACCTCCCCCTGAAAACCGCGGCGCGGCCGTCGGCCGATGACCCACGAAGGTACGGCTTCACGAAAACCCAGGCGCAGAGCCTCTTCGGTATCATCGAGTACTTTAACGGCTACGAGCGGGTCGGCCATGCAGCCACCGAAAGTTGCTGCGTCCATCTCAATCGCGCGTGCCAACGAGTCGGGCTCGATCTCGCCCGAGTAACGCTGGAAGCGCCAATTCGCGTAGTCCCAGAGTCGCCCTTGCCGCGCACTGCACTCGGCCGCAAGCGCATCCTCGAACAGCGGGGCTACAGAGTCGGGGAAATGGTGGTGCAGTTCGATTGTCACTCGCGCGGCGTGCTCCTCGGCCAGGCGCCTAGCCAACTGCCAACTCTGCTGACAGTGCCGACAGGCGAAGTTAGCAAAGTAGCGCACCCGCAGACGTCGCCCATTCGCTGAGTCCGGGCCTAATCGCGAAGTTACCACCGGCGCTGCTGGCAAACTCAGGCTGCAGCTGCCAACGGCGTTACGGCGAAGTTCTTCGAGGAAGGCCATGCGCGCCTGTCCACGGTTCAGGGTGTCTAGCGCAAGACGCGCCTTGGCGATGCTACTAGCATCGTTACTGCCATAGTGATCGGCGGCCAACTTGCGTACCTCGCTCTCGTCTGGCCGTGCGACATTGGCTTCTTTGCTACGCAGCAGTTCCTCAGGGGTCATGTTCTCCGCTCGCGCAAGCCGAGTCAGTAACAAAGGGTTGGAGTAGTCGATATCGAACTGTCGGCATATCGATGCGACCAGGCTGGCCCGACGTCTGTACAGCGGGAAAGCTGCGTATTCCTCGACTTGCTTGGCGGTAATTACGCCATCGAGGCAATGAGCGACGATCGGCCCTAGCCGTGGCTCACCGAACTCAGTCTTTGAAAACTCGCCAATCAGTAGGTGGAAGTCCCGGCCAATCACGCCGTCGGCTTGGGCTAAAATCCGTGCACGGTAACGCTGCACGCGCAGGCGGTGGGCTATCAGCCGCTCATCGGGCCTATCCAAGGATTCGAAGAGCCTGGGGTTGGCGTTGATGAAGTCGCCAACCATCGACGGTGAGGGCTCGACCTCACGCCAAATATCAGCCTTCCAGTCGCTGAGGTCTATGTCGGCTTCTGCTATCAGGCGCTCAAGTGCTCGATCCACACAAATGCCGTGAGCAGCCGCTTCGACGATGTGATAAATATCTCCCCAATTGCGTGCCGCACCAACATCGGCGGCGGAATCGACCTCGCCAACGCTTATCGCAACGCCGTCTAGAGTGCCGGCAGTGTCGCTGTTACGCAAAGCTTCGGCCGGGCTGACCCCGTATCCCGACGCAATGACGACGACGACCACCACAGCAACTATCAGGCGGGGGGCTGGGAGTAGAGTGCTAACGCTGCTGCCAACGGCCTTGGTCATCAAGCACCTCGTGGCTGCCGGGTTCGCTGATACCGAGCAGGCGCGCCGTCTCGTCGGCAAAACGTTTGCGTTCGTCGCCCGCGGCCGGCTCCGAGGCAACCATCACGTCGCTGGCGACAGCCGGCTCGGATACGTCGATGGCATTGAGAAACTCGGCGATTCCCATGCCGGTCATTTCGTTGAACTGCCCCTGCTTGTGAAAGAGTTCGTCACGTAAGGCCGTGTCCGTGCTGGCGCTGTCGCCCTGAGCAATCTCGGCTTGACGCAGTTCCCTAAATTCCATGAGTAGCCGAACCACAGCCTGGCGCTGCTCCGCCTGCATGCCGTCGGGGCCCTGCTCGGGAAAGACGGCAGCGATCCTACTGTCGAGCCGCTCGCTGGCCCACGCTTGGAGCTCGTGGGCACTGCGGAAGCGGCGCCCGCTGGGCGCGTCGACGCTGGCGTCTGTGTCAGCGCAAGGTTCGCAGCGACACCCGCCGAGGATGTTGGCCTCCTCTTGGGGCGAGGCGGCCTGGCCAGGCGGCTCGTCGTGATTGTGCCTGTCGCTCAATACCAGCACCTCCATTGCCTTACTCCCCAGCGCCGAGGCGCTGGCCAGCTCGGTTCGAGCGGCTGCCAGTTCGACATTGAGGCGGTGG
>CAZPPZ010000329.1:0-3089 GCA_964588545.1 uncultured Myxococcales bacterium
CCGTTACAGAAGGCCAAGTCGTCGCAGAGCGAGTCGGTGGGGGTGTGAACGATGAGGTCATTTACTTCGTCGCAAGAGTCTATGGTGCAGTTTACCGCGTCGTTCAGTGACGGAGCTGTGCCGGCCTGACAGTCTAGCGTGGCGTTGCAGGTCTCCACACCGTTGCAGAAGGCTAAGTCATCGCACAGAGCATCAGATACGGTGTTTACACAGCTGGCAGAGACTTCGTCGCAGCTATCAACCGTACAGCTGATCAGGTCAGTACAGTCACGCGGGAGCCCGCCACTACAGACGTTGGCCTGGCAGGTTTCGGAGACCGTGCAGAACAGGCCGTCATCGCAGGCCTGAAGATCACAGCTGGGGTCAGCACAGTCGATTAGTCCGTTGGCGTCGTTGTCGATCCCGTCGGCGCAGTTGATCTCCGCCAGTGCCAGTGACGGCAGGGCAAAGGCAGCAATAGTCGCCCACAACAGAAGGGCCGGTATCCTAGTCATTTAGAGACCTCGTTCGCGTACAAAAATGGGTGGGCGCTAATGCTCACGTGGCGACAGGACTCTTGCCTGCGTCACGCTCACAGCTTCGCCAGCAGCAGCGCCAGCATAGGCACGGAAATTCCGGACATTGAGTCCTGTTGATAATTTGCAGTGGATTTCTCTAGGTTTGGGGCATATCCACCACGGCGCCTTGGCCTGGCCGATGGCGTCGCAGTCCGCATAGCTTCTACCCATGGCCTTGGAATTACAGGATTTTTGCTGATTGACCGTGCGGGTTAGGCTGCTCGGGTCGACAGCTACTGCTGAAGGCCACGAGCTAATGCGTGGCGGTTGCCGCCGGCGCCTGGGCAAGGGGCTACCACCCGATTGGGGGGGCCACCGCTCGGGGTGGCGTGTCATGGGCAGATCTAAGCGGCCTGGCAGTCCCCCAAAAGTCCTGCCCTCCTCCTAGCTAGGCCCGGGGCGGGGTTGGAAAGTGCTGTCGTGGCGAGCTTTCATGGCTGATCCAGGATAACGAGTTGGGCTTGGAGATCTTGCCACCATGAACTGGCTGGGGATCGACCTGGGTACCTCGGCGGTGAAAGTTCTGCTCGTCGACGACGAGCAGCGTATTCTTGACCAGCACAGCGAATCGCTCGATGTGCAACGGCCGCGGCCGCTGTGGTCGGAGCAGGATCCACAGCAGTGGTGGCGTGCCACCGAGCGTGCGGTGGGGGCAATTGCGGCGCGGCAGCCGGCCTCTATAGCGGGTGTAGGGGGGATCGGTCTTTCTGGACAGATGCATGGTGCGGTTCTGCTCGACCGCGCTGATCGAGTATTGCGTCCCGCGATACTCTGGAACGACTCCCGCGCAGCTCGCCAGTGTCAAGAGCTAGAGCGGCGGGTGCCTGCCGTTAGGGAGATTACCGGCAATCAAGTGATGCCGGGATTCACTGCGCCGAAGCTCTTGTGGGTGGCCGAGCACGAGCCTGAGCTGTTTGGCCGGGTGGCTCGAGTACTATTGCCTAAGGATTACCTGCGTTTTCGTCTCTGCGGCGAAATGGTCTCAGAGCCTTCGGATGCATCGGGAACCCTGTGGTTGGAGCTTGCCCAGAGGCGCTGGTCAGCGGAGATGCTGGCTGGCACTGGCCTCTCAACTGCGGTGATGCCGCGGTTGGTTGAAGGTAGCGAGGTCAGCGGAATTCTCGATCCACAGCTGGCGCGGAACTGGGGTATCGAAGGCAAGGTAACGATTGCAGGCGGTGCTAGTGACAATGCTGGCGCCGCGCTAGGGGCTGGCGTCGTTGCCGCCGGTCAAGGCCTGCTGTCGCTGGGAACCTCGGGTGTATACTTTGTAGCAGGTAACAATCTTACAGCGCTGCCGGATAGAGCGTTGCACACCTTTTGCCACTGCTTGCCACAGACCTGGCACCAAATGTCGGTCATTCTCAGTGCGGCTAGCTGCTTATCTTGGTGGGCTGCTGCGAGTGGTGTGGGCAGCGAGTCGCAGCTTCTCGCGGAACTTGAGTCCGATGGTATTCGCGAGAATGTGCCAATCTTTCTGCCCTACCTCTCCGGAGAGCGCACCCCTCACAACAACCCTCAGGCTAGAGGCGTGTTTTTCGGCCTTGATCACAGCACCACGCGGGCGGCGCTTACGCAGGCGGTTCTCGAAGGAGTGGCCTTTGCTCTTGCTGATGCCCAGCAGGTCTTGTTTGAAGCGGGTACCGCGATTGAGTCGGTGACCGTGGTTGGCGGAGGTTCGCGCAGCCGGCTGTGGGGCCGTATCCTCGCCAGTGTGCTCGGTCGCCCTCTCTGTTATGCGGCGGACGGAGAGGTCGGCCCGGCGTTTGGTGCCGCGCGTCTAGGCCGGCTCGCTCATACGGGTGAGGCGGCAGCCCTGATCTGCCTGCCAACAGCGGTCGAAGATGTGGTCGTCCCCGACCCCGATCTATCCGGCCGTTATCGCGAGCGGCTCCAGCGTTTTCGCGACTTGTACCGCGACCTGAGCGGGGCTTTTGTAGCGCAGCTCGAGTAGTTGTTCTTATAGAGGAGGAAGCGATGCAGCCTTTTTTCCCCAACGTTGAAGCCATTCGCTATGAAGGGCCGGATTCGCTTTCGCCCCTGTGTTACCGCTTCTACGACCGCGATCGTTTGGTATTGGGCAAGCGCATGGAAGAGCACCTGCGGATGGCGGTGTGTTACTGGCACACGCTGTGCTCATCTGGAAGTGACGTTTTTGGCGAGGCGACGTTCTTGCGTCCCTGGCAGGGGGAGGGCGATCCCCTCAGGCTGGCTCAGGTCAAGCTTTCGGCTGCATTTGAGTTCTTTGAGAAGCTTGGATTGCCGTTCTTTACTTTCCATGACCGTGACGTTGCTCCCGAGGGCGAGACCCTCAGCGAGACCCAGAGCAACCTCGACAGGATTGTTGATTGTATCGAACGAGAAATGGAGCGGACCGGCCTGCGTCTGCTGTGGGGTACGGCCAATCTATTTGGTCACAAGCGCTACGCCGCGGGTGCTGCCACTAATCCTGACCCGCAGGTGTTCGCCTACGCGGCCTGTCAGGTCAAGCAGGCTCTTGATGTCACTCAGAGGCTCGGTGGTGCCAATTAC
>CAZPPZ010000330.1:0-2713 GCA_964588545.1 uncultured Myxococcales bacterium
CCTTCCGCTGGAGTTCGAGCGCGGTGTACTGATCGCGATAATCGCGCAAGGCGCCGGCCCAATCCTGGCGGAGCTTCCTGCCTGCTTTTGGTGCATGCTGCATCAGGAGAAATTCAACAAAAGCTCTGACCACCCTTTGAGCAGAGGGCGGTAACTCCTGAACCAGTTCTGGCAATGGCTTAACCACCGTACTCATTGCGTACTCCTCATCCAAAAATATTGGATCTGGCCTCATTCTATGTCGAATTAAGTCAGGTGTACAATGTACGAAATATTACCACTTTCTTTCGCCGGTGTCTAACTTGGTGTTGGGCCGGCTAACGCCGGAGCTCACCCGCGCGGGGTATTGAGGTCATCACTCGGGTTGCCCACGACGTTCATTGGAACCTCGATCCCCCGCGTCGGGTGTAGCGAGTGTTAGACAGTCAAAGCCTGCTTAGATATATATTGCATTCTCAGATTTCAAAAATGTTGGGCGACCTCGACATGACCTCTCGGCACTTCTTGACGGAGAAGCGGAACTCGCGCTTAGATTTGAACGCGTCCAGTTCATCCAGAGGAATTGCGAAAAAGACCAACGTTCGGATGTCGTTCCTACGAAAGAAACCCACGACGAAGTAAAGGGATGATTCCTCTATGGACAAAGACTGAGCAAGCGAACGCATCTTTTCGAATACGGATGGTGAGTGGCCCTGCGGATTGAAGTGATCTGCTGGTGAGCCTCGGCATTTGATCTGGACATAGAATGGCGAGCGACCAGCCTTGAAGAGCCGCTTCGCGTCATCAAACACGATCCCATCGAAGCCCTGGGTGTCAAAGGCTGTCGCAAAGACTCCTCTTTGGTTCAGAAGGCTCAAGAACACATTCTCGGCGGTCTGTCCGACAAGCCGAGTATCAATATTTATCTTTCTCATGAGGTGCTACAGACCATTGGCCGCCCAACGTCTTGCATCAGCGGCGGGGCGGCTCTCGCTCGGAATCCTTGCCGACCAGAACCATGGTTTGCCCATCGCGCCGCGTACCCCCAGGGCGAAGCCCCGTCCGCTGCATGCTGTGTTAGGCAGGGTCCCCCTCTGCCTCGTCCACGTGCCCTCGCCTGCGGCTCTGAAGCCATCCTTGCAGAGAACGCGGACTTTCTTGCGACGGAATCCCGGCCAGCAAATGCCTTACCTCTATGTCTTCGTCCAACTCAGGCCAATGGATGCCTTCACCGTCCCCTATCAAACGCCAATTCTCTCGTTCTACCGGTGTCCCGTATAGCAGCCGTGGAAACCAAGCCAAAGGCACGCTGATCGTCCGTCCGTCATCCAGCTCTACAATCAGTTCCTCATCGGTTACCTTCACCGCTTGCGCACAGGCTTGACGCTCAATCACCAAAGTGTTCATACCATGCCTCCAAAAACTCCTGTTCATGCTCTTCAACAAGACGTTGGATACGCCGTATCTCATGGGGGCGAAATCGCCCGCTGGCGTGAAGGCGTGCAGGGTTTAGCCAGAGTTTGGCAACCTTGTTTTCTCGCTCCACATGTATGTGTGGTGGCTCTGAACGATCACCGGCGTAGAAGAAGAACCGGTACGGCCCTATACGCTTGATGGTGGGCATTGTGCAAACACCGACAGCATGAGATAAAGACGGCTCTATCCCATTCTAACATAATGCAGCATGGAAGCGTCTATCTGCCTAACGGTGGGCATCAGCGGCGGCGCGGAGCGCGGTCCGCTGCATGCCGTTGTTAGGCATCGGTCCCCCAGGTTTCAACGAGTTTGCGTTGCCATTGTGACTCTGGCCAACCTGGCTTACCGCGGACCTTGTGAAGTCTGTCGAGAAAACCAAGCACCTCGTCCGTCGAAAAGCCAAGCTCACGGAGCACGCACCCTATCACCGTTCCGCTCCGGCCTCGCCCTCCGACGCAATGAACGACGACCCCTTGTCCGGATCGCCAAGCGGCGAGAGTAGCGGTCACGGCGCGCTTGATCTTTCCTCTCTCCTCTCCTTCGTTAGCAGGCGGACCGCCGCTGACGAGGTCCTCAAGCTGCTCAGCGAAGCATATCGTCAATGGCGCCGGATCATACGAGCCGGGATGAAGCGAGACGATCTGCCGGAAGCCTGCCGCGTAAAGGCTCGACCAGGGGAAATCGGATCGTGGGTACTTCATGCCAGCTAGGGGGGTCGGCGACTGAATGACCCAATACACCTCCTTCGGAACGTTGACTCCTTTGATAGAGAGTCCGTTATCTGGATGCACGATCTTCATCGCTACTCCCGTTGCCTAACGGCGAGCGTCACCTGCCGGGCGGCTTCGTGTCCCTCGACCTCGCTGCGGACGAAACCGGCAATGTGAGTGTAACACTCGAAAAAAAGCGCCGCTCAGCCCGGTCAGGTGCACGCATTGTTAGCACGCGCCCCCCGACCGGGCGCACCGAGACCGCCACCCCGCCACGACCACCCGGGACCGAGACGGCTACTCCCGCTCGCCCTGGCAACCCATCCGCCCACCAGCGGCGACGCTTCCCTCGTGGCCCCCTTCGG
Source organism: uncultured Myxococcales bacterium (assembly GCA_964588545.1). Taxonomy (GTDB): domain Bacteria; phylum Desulfobacterota; class Binatia; order UBA1149; family SPBQ01; genus CAZPPZ01. The sequence continues at coordinate 2,531 of CAZPPZ010000330.1, forward strand.
CTCCAAAACTGCATTCGCTTCCGCGCGGGCCTTCGCTTCCGTTTGCGCGGGCTAACGGTGAGCGTCACCTGCCGGGCGGCTTCGTGTCCCTCGACCTCGCTGCGGACGAAACCAGCAGTGCGAGTGTGACACTCGAAAAAAAGCGCCGCTCAGCCCGGTCAGGTGCACGCATTGTTAGCACGC
>CAZPPZ010000330.1:2813-3056 GCA_964588545.1 uncultured Myxococcales bacterium
AGACCGCCACCCCGCCACGACCACCCGGGACCGAGACGGCTACTCCCGCTCGCCCCGGCGACCTATCCACCTACCGGCGGCGACGCCTCACTGCACGCCAGACACTCCCCCCTTCGGATCCAACAATCGCCGTTCTCGCGACGGCCACGAACCCGCCGGATGGAGAGATCGCGTACCGAGGCGGGGGGGGCGGGAGTGGAGGGGGGCTTGGTGGGAAGGGTGGGGTCGGGCACGGGCGGTATC
>CAZPPZ010000331.1:0-3044 GCA_964588545.1 uncultured Myxococcales bacterium
GCGCCTCGTGCTGTCCGGTGTCGCGCCTACTCTACACAGAAGACCCTACCGCGCCAAAGAGGCGCTTCGAGACTCTTCGCCGGGAGTTCGGCGAGGCCTTCGAGGGCATCGAAATCGACTCCGAGGTCAGCCGTCCGAGCAAGAACCCCTCGGGGCCGCACTCTGTGCTGACCGAGGATCTCATCGAAGAGGATGGCCATCCCACCGTGGCCGCTCGTGAACGGGTGATCGCATTTTTCAAGGAACGCCTGCAGGTCTGAGCAAATGGGTCTTGGGGCAGTGTCGCTACACGACCTTGGAGCCTTGGTGACCATGGGGCTGGGGGTCATGGCCCTGGTTCGGCCTTCGGCTGCCGCGGCGTTTACCGGCATAGCGCCGCAAGGCAAGATAGGCGTGTCGGAGATACGCGCGACCTACGGCGGGCTGTTTTTTATGCTTGGCGCATCGGCTCTGCTGTTTCAGCAAGCCAGCATTTTCACGGTGGTTGGGCTGGCGTGGGCGGGGGCAGCGGCGGGCAGAGTAATCTCGCTGGTCGTCGATAGCAGCCGTTCCTCCAAGAACCTCGGGGCCGTGGCCTTCGAGGCCGCCGTCGCGCTGTTGCTCCTGCTTTAATACCGCTAAGATCAAAGCTAGGTGTTTCGCTCCCATGGCCGCGGGCAGCAAGCTCTATCGGGTAAGCGCCGAACTCGCCGATGTCGACCGTCGCGTTTTCGAGAGCGTCGAGTTTCGCATCGCTCGCCATCCCTCAGAGTCTGATGATTACCTGCTTACGCGGATGATCGCCTACTGCTTGGAGTACCGGCAGGGAATATGCTTCCCTCCGGGGGGTTTATCCGAGCGCGCGGTGCCGGCGATATGGATACGTGATCGCCGCGGTGGCTTGGTGTCGTGGATCGAAGTCGGGCTACCCGAGGTGCGGCGTATCGCCAAGGCGCTGCGGTTGTGTGAGCGCGTAGTAGTTTACACCTTCCGTGATCCCACCGCGTTGCTTCGTCAGCTGTCCAAGCTCATCCATCCGGGAAGCGCCGACTTCGTCCTCTATGCCGTCGACCGCCGCTTCTTGGCAGACCTCGTCCACGCGTTGGTCCCACGCAGTGAAGTCTCGATTCGCCGTGAATGCCAGAGACTGATAGTCGGTGTGGCTGGCCGAAGCTACGAGACTTGTCTGGCCATACACCGTCCTTTTGTTTGAGCTGCGAGTCGCTTACTTGGACGTGTAGGCCAAGCAGCGCTCGCGCGGTCGAGCTTGAGCGCCTCTTGGTCGGCATCATCGAGCACAACTGCAATTGCCTTGGCGGTTGAGCGCCTTTTCGCGGCCGCTAAGAATCGACTACACTTCCGTCACGACGGCTGTGTGATAGACCCTGAAACGGGCTTCGTGGTTCAGCCAGCGGAGCCATGGGCTGGTACCGGGCTAGTAAGCTAACCATGAGTTGGAAGCCGGAAGTTGAAGGGATCGAGCGTCGCCGTCGTGCAGCCGCCGAGCTTGGCGGTGCCGAGGCTGTAGCCAAGCAACACCAGCGTGGCCGTTTGACGGTGCGTGAGCGCATCGAGCGATTGCTTGATAGCCGCAGCTTCCGCGAGCAGGGTCCGATTGCTGGCTACTCAGAGAGCGACGATGACGGCAACCTCGTGGCTTTTACCCCGGCCAACTACGTGCTGGGATTGGGGATGATCGACGGCCGCCCCTGCGTGGTCGGGGGCGAGGACTTCACCCAGCGTGGAGGCTCGCCAACAGCGGCAGGGTTGCGCAAGAGCGTCTATGCCGAGGATCTTAGCCTCCAGTACCGAGTCCCACTGGTGCGATTCCTCGAAGGCGGCGGCGGTAGCGTGACTGGGGCCGGGGGCAAGGCCAGGGTTCCTGCTGGCGATCCGGTCTACGCCCGGGCCCGCTTTGCTTCTATAGGCCGCGCTATGGCCAGCGCCCCGGTGGTCTCGGCGGCGCTAGGCGCGGTGGCGGGAATGCCGGCGGCGCGCCTGGTCGCGTCCCACTTCGCCTTGATGGTACGCGACCGCGCGCAGGTGCTCATCGCCGGCCCGGCGGTAGTCGAGCGTGCCCTGGGCGAGCACAAGAGCAAGGAAGAACTAGGCGGTGCCGACGTCCACGGATGCAGCGGGGTGGTCGACAATGTGTGCGAGAGTGAGGATGAGGTCTTCGCGCAGATTCGAGCTTTCTTGTCCTACCTGCCCACCAACGTCTGGGAGTTGGCCGTGCGCGGTGCTAGCGATGACGATCGCGGTCGCCAAGAAGAGGAGCTGTTGTCAATTGTTCCGCGCGACCGCCGTCTGGTTTTCGACGTGCGTCGCCTGCTCGAGCTGGTGGTCGATCGCGGGTCGTTCTTCGAGATGACTCGCAACTTTGGACCGTCGCAGGTAACCGGCCTGGCCCGTCTATGGGGATATCCGGTAGGCGTGATGGCCAACGACTCGCGCTATTATGCTGGCGCAATGAGTGCCGAGGGCGCGCAGAAGGTGAGGCGTTTCGTAGACCTCTGCGACACTTTTCATCTTCCTATAGTCAGCTTCGTCGATGAGCCGGGATTTATGATTGGCGCAGCCGCCGAAGCTGCCGCGACGATTCGTCATGGTGCTGCTGCGATCTTCGCGGTGATGCAGTCGAGCGTTCCTTGGGCATCGGTACACGTGCGCAAGGCCTACGGTGTTGCCGCTGCTGCGCATTTTGGTCAAGACGCCTTAGTGCTGGCCTGGCCCTCGGCCGAAGCTGGGGCGTTGCCGGTTGAAGGCGGCGTGGCCGTGGCCTTTCGCCGCGAGATCGCTGCGGCCGCGGATCCCGACGCCCGTCGCCGCGAACTCGAAGAGCAGTTCGCCGCCGCGCGCTCTCCCTTCCCGCGCGCCGAGGCCTTCGGCGTCCACGACCTAATCGACCCACGCCACACCCGAGCGCTGCTGTGCGACTGGATAGAACTGATCCAACCCTCGCTAGTCGCCCACCTAGGCCCCCGCTGCTATACTATGCGCCCGTGAGGGGGATAAGTCCGTCGGCTAAGTGCCTAATATTGCTAGGTTCAGCGCCGTAGGCGCTG
>CAZPPZ010000332.1:0-3041 GCA_964588545.1 uncultured Myxococcales bacterium
ATTCGCGACATGGTGCCATGCGAGCTTTGGATGCCTTCTCCGCCAATAAGATGACCCACCGGCCGCTGACCTTCGTACACAAGCCCGGAGCGGACGAGTGGACGAGGATAGAGGGCTTCCTCAGTACCGTGGATTACCTCGGCGTATACACGACACTCGCCAAAGAATGAACCAAACTCACGCCCAGCCGGCAGACACGGTTGGTAAACCGGGCCTGCCGATACTTGCCGCATTGCTCCTTGTCATCGCGTCGTCGACCGGCGTTTACGCCACGCAGCCGACCGACAAGATCGAGAGCCCAGGGCAGCGCATATATAGGGACGGCGTCTTAGCCTCGGGAGAAGCGCTGCAAGCCATCGTCTCCGGCGACATAGCCGTAGACGGACGTATGTTCACTTGCGCCAGTTGCCATTTGCGCAGCGGGCTAGGCGCAACCGAAGGAGTGATAATCGCTCCGCCAATCAACGGAGCCCACCTCTACAAAGCCCTACCAAGAGGTCTACCTTGGCGCGGATCGAACTTTCCCAGTGTGGATAATGACGCGTGGGCATCCCCGCCTCCCTGGTTTGATGCCGGATATCTGCGACCAGCATATAACGACGAAACCCTAGCGCGCGCTATTCGCGAAGGAATAAGTCCCGATGGACGAGTCCTCGAGGCAGCGATGCCGCGTTTCCAACTGAGTGACGAGGAAATGGCTGAGCTGATCAGCTATCTTAAGCAGCTCTCTGCTTCGACCTCACCCGGCGTGTCCGATACCACCATAACGTTCGCCACCGTCATCAGTGAGAACGTGCCGAAAGCCCAGCGCCTGGCGATGCTGGCGGTGCTGGATGGCTATGTTGCCTCGAAGAATGCCCAGCCCCGTGGTCAGGAACGCCGAGCGAAAGCCGGGCCGTTCTATCGGCGCGAGGAAGACATAGCCTATCGCAGATTTGAGCTACTCCACTGGGAGCTCCACGGAGAACCCTCTAGCTGGCGAACACAGCTTGAGGCCTACTATGACAAGCAGCCGGTATTCGCGCTGCTCAGCGGCATCGCTGAGGGCTCGTGGGCGCCAATTCACGAGTTCTGTGAAGACCACCAGCTACCGGCGCTATTTCCAATAACCGAGCGACCTGTAATCAGCGAGCACGATTGGTATACCGTCTACTTCTCCCGGGGACTGGCCCAAGAAGCCGAAGCAGCAGCACGCTACCTTCATCGCCACAGCGTTGACGACCCAACCGTAGTGCAGGTCTACCGCGACAACATCGACGGAAGCACCCTCGCTCGTAGCTTCTCGGCCGTGTGGGCGAATATGGGAGAACGCACAGCCACCGATATAATCGTAGCTCCAGGCCAGACCTTCGGCGCCGAACAGCTTGAGCAACTTATCTCACAAGAGCACCCCGCAGCCGTGTTGCTGTGGCTAGATGCAGCCGATCTACAGAAACTCGAACGTTCCAACGTCGACTCCCATACACCGGTGCAAATTATGCTCGCATCGGGACAGATCGGGTCCGACCTCTCGCTCGTACCGGAACGGCTGCGCCAGGCGATTCTCGTAACCTACCCTTATAGTCTGCCCGAAGACGCCAAGCTCGGAACTCTGGCATTGAAACGCTGGCTGAAAATCCGCAATCTCCCTTCTCGAGACTTGAGAATCGAGTCGAAAATGTACTTTCTCGGTTGGATGCTCTCCGGTGTAATCGGCCAGCTACGTAACGATTTCTACCGTGACTACCTCCTCGATGTCGTCGACATGATGCTCGACCAGGACTACGCCATCGCGGCATACCCCCGCCTCAGCTTCGGCCCAGGACAGCGTTACGCGTCCAAGGGATGCTATATAGTGCGCGTGGGTAGCGGTCCTGAGCCCGAGCTAATTCCGATCAGCGACTGGGTCATTCGCTAGCCCTCGCTGTTCCTAGGCAACCCACGGGCGACCCCCCCCCGAGTGAGGCGACAGCCTTGCCCCGCAAGACGTTAATACCCGGCAAACGGCTACCAGCACGGGTTGCCAGCACCACAATAGCGGTGATTCCAGGCCTTTCCTCACAGAGGGCCTCAGACGCCAAACTGCAACGCATAACACGACTCATAGCGAGGGCCAGGGCAGGGGCCATGCCTCTACCCACATGCACTATCACCCCCATTGACAGCGTTCCTGTATGTCCGCGTACGATACCGCCAACACACGTAAGCCATCTTAGGCCTAGCGACAGTGCACAGGGGACGCGCGCGACCGTTTTCGTGCGGCGGAGGTACACGACAGATGTCGATTTCGACGAAGCGTCAGGGGACGCTCGTAAGCAGAATTATCCACTCGATTGGTAAGAACCGCGGCAACCAGGCTATCGGTTTCGCGGCGACGTTAATGGTGGCGTTGCTGCCAGCAGGGCTGATACTCGCCTCTGCTGGCGATGCTGCAGCGGCAAACCCACCCGCGACTGTCCGAGTACAGCTTCCACCGGGCAACCCCGCGCCGGGGGACACAGTCACCGCCGAAGTATTGATCGACGTAGCTGCGGTCCCTCTCGGCTCATACTCGCTGACCTTCGACTGTGATCCCGCGGTCCTAGAAATCGTAGGCCCTATACTGGGCGGAACCACCGCTGAGTTCGCCGGCCCACCAATTCAAAACATCACAAGTACATGCAGCGCCAACATTTCAGGATTCAACATCTTCAGCCTCACGACACCAACTGGCAGCGTAAGCGTAGCCCAGATAACCCTGCACGTACTTCCTGGTGTGACCCCAGGCTCCGGCAGCCTACTGACTCTCAACACCTCGGCTGCAGGCGGGACAGGAACCCAAATCTTCGCCATCCTTGACCAAAGCGGCTGTATGGCCCTAACCGGTGCTGGCGTGTGTGGTGACGGCACCATCGACTTCTGCGAATCCTGCGACGACGGCAACACCCTTAACGGCGATTGCTGCGCGGCCGATTGCAGCTTCGAGACCACCGCCTGCGACGACGGCGACGCCTGTACCACCGGCGATACCTGCTCAGCCGGCGCCTGCGTGGGCGGAGCCGCGCTCAGCTGCGACGACGGCA
>CAZPPZ010000333.1:0-3000 GCA_964588545.1 uncultured Myxococcales bacterium
AATGCCGAGACCGATCTCGTATGCCGTCTTCTGCTTGAAAAAAAAAAAATGAACACCACTGCAGCCATCTGTTCCGCTGCGTGTGCGAGACTGCAGTGGTGTCTCAGCGCTGCCGCACACGAGCGTGGATGCGCGCCGGTGTTGGCGTGACGCGGCAGACTATGTAGCTGCGATGTGGCAGATGCTGCAACAAGACGAGCCCGACGACTACGTGGTCGCCACCGGTGAGACCCACAGTGTTGAAGAGTTCGTTGAGCGCGCGTTTGCGCGCGTAGGGCTCGATCACAAGAAGTACGTTGAGGTCGACCCTGAACTGATCCGTCCGGCCGAGGTTGATCTGCTGGTCGGCAACGCCTCAAAGGCTCAACAGCGGCTGGGCTGGAAAGCGACGGTTACCTTCGAGGGCCTGGTCGACCTCATGGTTGACGCCGATGTCGAGCATGTCGCGCGAGAGCTCGGAGCCGGACGTGAATCTAGCCCAAAGCTCACAACGGTTCGCTAGAGCGCGGGGACTACTAATCACGATAGCGGTGGCTAGTGTCGCTATCGTGCCTGGCTGTACGCGCGACTACGGACAGCTGGTTGCGATTCGCCTTGCCGATATTGCCCACGGCCCAACCAGCGAGCAAGGGCTGCGTACATGGGCCTACCCACGCGTAACGCTGCGGGATGAGACTAGAGTTGTACTCAGTAATCTTGGTCGCTCAGCACCACTCTCACGCACACATTTTGTCGCTACCGTCACGCTTCCTCCCGCTGCTACGCTAGAGTTCGGTTACGCTCTAATTGCCACCAAAGACCTGGCTGCGCCCGTGTTCTTTAGCGTCTCGGTCAATGACGGACAAGACAGTTCCATGGCTTTCGAGACCTCGATCGCAGCCGAGCCCGAGACGCTTGCACGCTGGCATGACGCGCGCGTTGACCTATCGGCCTGGGGTGGCAAGAAAGTCGATATCGTTTTTCAGACGTCGGCGGCAACTCTCGGCATCGATCCTGCCAGTGGGGGAATAAATGCCGCCGGCTACTTCAGTGCAGGAGTGATCACAACTGCAGCAGCCGAACCTCAGCCACGCAACGTCGTACTCATTTCTATCGATACGCTACGCGCCGATCACCTTGGAATATACGGCTACACGCGCCCCACCTCCGTGCAGATCGATCGGATATTTGGCGAACGAGGCCTGACCGTTGAGCGTATGTTTAGCAACGCTACTACTACGTTGCCGGGACACGCGGCGATGCTCTTTGGCCTTTCACCCTCGGTAGCCCTAGAGCCAAGTGGGAACGTCGAGCGCATCGTCGCCCCATCAACATCACTGGCCGAGGTTCTCAGAGCGTACGGGTTCCGGACGGCGGCTTTCACCGAAAATGCCTGGCTGACCGCGGACCTCGGTTTCGTGCGCGGATTCGAAACCTACGTAGAGGAAAGAGAACCCGGGACTGGAAAGGCAGTTATCGGGCACGTACGGCAAACCTTCGATGCCGGACTAACTTGGATCAAGCGCCACCGGGATGGGCCGTTTTTCGTCTTCCTTCACACCTACCAGGTTCATAGCCCTTATACTCCACCCGCGGCATTTGATTCCCTCTTTCCAACACCGACGAACCCAAGCCAAACGAGGTCGGATCTGGACAACTACGACCGAGAACTCGTCTACACCGATGAAGAAGTCGGCAAGTTGATCCACGACCTAACAAATCTAGGACTCTTAGAACATACCCTGTTGATACTTACCTCCGACCACGGCGAAGAATTCGGAGAGCACGGATATCGCTACCATGGGCCGACCCTCCACGACGAAGTCCTCAGAGTCCCACTCTTGATGCTCGCGCCCGGCTTGTTACCGCAATCGGTACGGCGCCCTGGGCCGATGTCGCTCGTCGACCTCGCCCCGACAATACTCGGGTTACTCCAATACCCGATCCCTCAATCTTTTCACGGTAGGAATATGGCTAGCCACATCTCCACAGGAAGCGAAGTTGATCACCAGCCGATATTCAGCGAAACACATGTCCCTTTCGCGATCTCCGCCGGGGAAAATCCGAGCACATGGGTACCCCCGGCTTTTGCCGTAACATTGTGGCCGCATAGGGTCGTTAGCTACAACACAAAACAGGGAATCGCTTACGAGCGTTATAACCTCGAGACTGACCCCTTAGAAAATAAAAACATTGCCGACGACTCTGATAGCACCAGGTTCGCGGCTCTTCGTGCTCTGCTGCAGAATTACGAAACCACGGCTGCGGCGGAGCAGTCCAGACTTAGGAGCATGGCCTCATCGCTACCGGCTACTAACGCACCAGTGGTGCTAGGCCAAGACATCATCGATAAGCTACAAGCGCTCGGGTATCTAGAATAAATTGCGCAACACACACCAAAGCATTGCGGTATTTCTTGTTATTGTCGTCATCAGTATCGCGCGTTTGACACCGTTGCTAAGCTGCTTGGGCAGTTGCATTGTCGACTTCGATAGCTTCCTCGGCGTTAACTCAGCGTTGCTACACTTGCAAAAGGCGGATACCCGCCTCAATGCCTGGATTCTAGCCTGGGTGCAGCACGCTAGTTACCGATCCCGCACGAATCTTCGATGCCAACATCTATCATCCGTTCCCCGGGATGCTGGCCGGCTCGGAGCATCTCATGGGCGTAGCCGCTCTGCTGCTGCCACTGCGTGTGTTTGGTGCCGGTGCGATAGCGCTGCACCAAACCGCACTGTGGATCTCTTTCCCGCTTACCGGAGCGAGCACCTATCTGCTAACCCGTTGGCTTACCGGCTCGGCGTCCGCGGCGGTGGAGGCTGGTGTCGCGCCGGAAGCCCTCGTCCTGGCTGACGCCGCCCAGGGGCAGGATCTCGTTCTCGAAGCGCCCCTCGTCGGTGGCGCGAGCCGCGCGCTGATGGCTCTCGAGGGCGAAGGCCTCCATGTCCTCGCGGCTGAGGTCCCACTGCTCGGCGATCATCTCGGCGCCGTTGAACTGGGAGACCTCGCCGGGACCGAAGC
>CAZPPZ010000334.1:0-2991 GCA_964588545.1 uncultured Myxococcales bacterium
GGTGGGAGCCGTGATGTGTGTAGATGCAATCCTCCTGCATACGTGGGTGGTTGAAGAGGGTGCGTTGGTGGCGGCTATGAGCCTGGTGCCCCCGGGCACGGTCATACCCGCCGGCAAGATGGCGATGGGTCAGCCAGCCAGGGTAATCCGTGATGTCTCAGAAGATGAGCGAGAGTGGATGCGTGAGACCGTTGTCAACTACGCCGGCTATGCCCGCGACTACGCCGGTTCACGCTGACCGTGGGACGCACGACGGCGAAAGCGCAGGCGCAGTGGTGTGCCACGCAGAGCTAGGTTCTCGCGTAGGTTACGCTCTAAAAACTTCACGTATTCATGCGGAACATCCTCGCGGTTGACGAAAACCGTGAAGGTCGGCGGCCGCACCGCGGTTTGCGCGGCGTAGAGCAGACGCAGGCGGCCACCGGAGATCACCGGGGGGTCGCGGCGTTCGGCGGTGAGTGCGAGGATACGGTTGATCTCGGCGGTGGGCGTGGCTAGTCGGTGTGCGGCGTCGGCTCGATCGATCGCGGCGAAGCACTCGTCGATACCCTGCCCCTCTAGCGCCGACATGAAGCCTAACTCGGCTATTGCGAGGGTCGGATAGCGCCGATAGCTTTCTTCGCGGAACCACTGGCGGCTTCGGCCTCGTGGCAGGATGTCGACCTTGTTCATCATAATCACCAAGGCGCGTCCCTCGGAAATCGCTAGCTGTGCGATGCGTGCGTCCTGGTCGGTGATGCCTTCTGCGGGCTCAATCAACAGTAGCACCACCTGGCAGCGTCGCAGCGCTTCGATGCTACGGCCAACGCTGATCTTCTCTATGCCGGCATCTACCTTGGCCGGGCGGCGCAGCCCCGCGGTGTCGACCAGTAGGTAGTTCTTGCCGCCTTGTTCTACTACTAGGTCGACGGTGTCGCGGGTGGTCCCCGGCGTGTCATCTACCAGCGACAAGGCCTGGCCAGCTACGCGGTTGAGAAACGAAGACTTGCCGACGTTCGGTCGGCCGACCACCGCAACCCTACAGGTCTCGGCGGTGGATGCGCTAGTTTCTTCTAGCACCTCGGGGAGCAGATCAACGATCGCGCTTTTCAACTCAGACAGGCCGAGACCGTGCTCGGCCGATACCGCCAGGGGTTGATCGATCCCTAGACGGCAAAACTCGACCAGGGCGTCATCCTGGGTGGGGCCGTCGGCTTTGTTGGCGACGTAGAGCGCCGGTACGTGAAGGTCCTCGAGGATATCGATGGTTTCGCGATCGAGCGGGCTCAGCCCCGCTCGAGCATCAAATATCACCACGGCGAGTTGGGCATCGCGTACCGAGGCCAGGGTGTGGCGGTGCACGGCGTCGGCCAGGGCGATGTCGGCTTCACCGCCCAGCCCTCCGGTATCGACCAGTCGCAGCTTAGTTGCGTACCACTCGACCTCCTGGGTGATAGGATCGCGGGTTATCCCTGGGGTGTCCAGAGTAATCGCTTTGCGGCGGCCTAGCAGGCGGTTAAATAGCGTCGACTTGCCGACGTTGGGGCGGCCGACGATTACCACCAGCGGTGCAGCGGCGCTACTCACAAGCCTAGCTCTTCGAGAAAACGGCGGTTCTTATGCCAGTCTTTCTTCACTTTGACGGTGAGCTTTAGGTAGACGTGATGGTCGGCGAGTTTCTCTATGGCGCGGCGCGCCGCCGTGCCAATCGACTTTATGCGCGCACCGCCGTGTCCGAGAATGATCCGCCTGGTCGAAATGGAATCGGTGTATATCGTTGCTTCGATGTAGTCGGAGCCGTCGCGCTCCTCGTAGAGCTCTACTTTGACGGCGACGCGGTAAGGCAGCTCTTCGTCTAGTTGGATGAAAAGCTGCTCGCGTACTAGTTCAGCGACGAAAAAGCGCAGAGGCTGATCGGTCAATGTCCCCTCGGGATACAGCCATGGCCCTTGCGGGGCGCTGGCCGTGAGCCGCTCGATCAGCAGATCGACGTTCTCACCGGTCTTGGCGCTAAGCGGGATGCACTCGGTTGCGGGCAAGATCGAATCTATTCGGGCGAGCAACGGCAGCAGATCGGGTCGCTTCACTCGGTCGATCTTGTTGATCAGCACCAACAGCGGTCGCTCGGCGAGGCGCGGTAGCTCACGTCGATCTATGGGGCCCAGACCGGTGTCAGCAGCCACGATCCAGCAGACTATGTCGGCGCCGGCTACGCTCTGGCGGGCCCGCTCGACCATGCGGTCGTGCACCAGGGCTCGCGGCCGGTGGATACCGGGGGTGTCGGTGAACACCAGCTGCACTGGTCCGCGGTTGTCGATCGCCAGCACCCGTGAGCGCGTAGTCTGTGGTTTGGCGCTAGCGATGCTCAGGCGCTGACCAATGATGCGGTTGAGAAGCGTCGACTTACCCACGTTGGGTGCGCCCGCCAAGGCGATGACGCCGGCGCTGGTCTGCGCGGTCTCGCTCATACTCAGTCTTCTTCCTGGGCTTCGATGGCGTCGAACGCGACTTTGGCCGCCATCTGCTCGGCGCTCTTGCGGTTGCTGCCCTCACCGGCGCCGAGTACTGTGCCCGCGACTCCGATTTCAACCTTGTAAAGCCGCGCGTGGTCTGGACCGCTTACACCGGTAACGCGATAACTCGGTGCGACCTTGTAGACACGCTGGGTGAGCTCTTGCAGCTCAGTCTTGTAGTCGGTCTCGGCGGGCTCGCCTTCACGGACCACGGCCTCGAAATGAGGCCGGACTACATTACGTGCGGCCTTGTATCCGCCATCGAGGAAGACCGCGCCGATCACTGCTTCGTAGCAGCCACACAGGATCCTCTCCTTGTCGCGCCCCCCACTCTTCTCCTCGCCCTTGCCCAGGCGAAGCCAGCGGCCGAGTCCGATCCGTCGCGCCACGCGGCTGACGTGACGGGCGTTGACGACTGAGGCGCGCAGGCGGCTCAGCTGCCCTTCGTTTAGCCCGGGGTGGGCCTGCATGAGCATGTCGCTTACGACCAGATCGAGTA
>CAZPPZ010000335.1:0-2984 GCA_964588545.1 uncultured Myxococcales bacterium
TCGATCCTAACGGACCCTGCGTGGCAGACAGCGACTGCGGCGTCGGCCAGACCTGTAGCAACGGTGGCAGCTGCGTTGATCCTAACGGACCGTGCTCGGCAGACACAGACTGCGGCGTCGGTCAGCTATGCAATGCCGGTACCGGCCTCTGCCAAGGTCCCGGCGGCCAATGTACTAGTGATAGTGATTGCGCGATTACTGAAGTTTGTTTCACCGATACCGGTGTTTGTGGTCCTACAAACGGCGAGTGCAGCGCTAGTGCTGACTGCGACGATGCCATCTTCTGCAATGGCACCGAGATTTGTAATCCTACTACCGGCTGCACGGCTGGAGTACCGGCCTGCGACGATAACATCATCTGCACGATTGACAGCTGCAACGAAGATATCGACGCCTGCGACTTCATCCCTTCTGACGCCCAGTGTGACGATGGTATCTTCTGCAACGGCGTCGAGACCTGCGATGCTGCGCAGGGCTGCGTAACCGCGGGAGCCGCGTGTGCCACCCTAGACAATTTTTGCGGCACTGGCCTGTGCGACGAGACGACCAAGGAGTGCATAGTCACCCCGCTAAACGAGGGACTCGAGTGCGCCAACACCGACAGCGACGTTTGCATCCAGGCAGCGGTCTGCTCGGCCGGTGAATGCGTCGAGCTCCCAGTATGCGATCCTCAATGTGAACTGTGTGATGGTGGAACTTGCACGCCGCTATGCGGCAACCCCCATGAGAGCGAAGCACAGGTGATCACGATCGTGGATGCCCTCTTCATTCTACGTGCATCGGTACAACTCGAAGAATGCAACCTCTGCACTTGTGATGTCGACTCATCGACGATCATTAGTGCCGTCGACACCCTCATAGTGCTGCGCTACCTCGTCGGACTGTCTAACGATATGAACTGTCCCGACTTCGCAACGATCGAACAGGTCGTTCCGGCTACGACTATGTCCATCACCAACGACGATGTCTCTGAACTTCTCGCGTTAGAGTAAGCGTGCACCGCCCCACGAAGTGACGCTTAGTACGGCTTAAGCTTAGTCACCATCGACATCCCCGGCGAGATCGACACCGTCGGGGATGTTTTCGTATAGACTGCGACATGTCCGAGGCTACCAGCCCATAGTAGTGTACTTATCCCTACGCGTATTGCCTCATGCTTGGCGAGCGGATACGAAGAGACGACGTGCTCGGCCGGCAGCCGAGCATCGAGACCTTACTAGCAACGATCACACGCGGAGACATAACCATGACGACCGATCTTTGGATGCTTACGTACAGTTCACTCCTTTGTCTGGTGCTGCCGTTGGTCTACGTAGGCGGCCAACTGACGGTACAAGGGGGCATAGCATGGGGGTTCGGCAACCGAGACGAGCCCATGCAGTTCCCCGAGTGGATGGCACGAGCCAAGCGCGCCCACATGAATCTAGTGGAAAACCTCGCGCCATTCGCAGCCCTCGTACTGGTCGCGCACGTGGCGGGCAAGGCCAACGAGACAACAGCCTTAGGCGCCGCGATCTTCTTCTGGGCGCGAGTTGCACACGCCGGCGTGTACACAGCCGGAATCCCCGGAGTCCGCACGGCAGCCTTCGGCGCCGCCACAGCCGGCGAAATCATGATCCTATTTCAGTTGTGTAGATAGGGATAAGTCCGTCTCGTAACTACTTGATTTGTCTTGATATCGTTGCGGGCTGAAGCCCTGGTTTATGGTGGTCGGTAGGTATTGCTGGGGCTCGCAGCGATGGCCGAGGAGTAACGAATCGCCGGAGGCATAGCTCTTCAGCGATGTCAGAGAGCTATGCCTCCGGCCAGGCTCGCCACCCGGTCCTTGCGCGTGCTAGCAAGAGCACAAGACGTGAAAATCCGACTGCAGCTATTTCAACGGGTTACGAACTGTACTCATCGGTGAGCGACCCGAGACAGGGGTTACACAGGATACCGGGCACATAGGTTACACATCACGGCATTTGGGGAGGGATCTCATATGCCGTGGAAGGAGTGTGGCCGAGTGGATGAGCGACTTAGGTTCGTCGGGCGACTGCTCGACGGGGAGAGCATGGCGGCAATTTGCCGGGAGTTCGGGATTTCGCGAAAGACTGGCTACAAGATTTTCAATCGGTACAAGGACTGCGGCCTGGAGGGCCTTCAGGATCGCAGCCGACGTCCAATACGACAGGCGAATCGGCTGCCGTTTCAGATCGAACGTACGATCGTGAAGATCAAGCGCGACAAGCCGAGCTGGGGCGCATTGAAGATCCGAGATCGACTGATCCGGAAGTACCCCTCTATCAAACCGCCGGCGAAGAGCACCGTGCATGCCGTCCTCGAGCGACACGGTCTGGTCGAGAGGCGAAAGAAGCGGCGTTACAGAGCCGAGGGAACCGAGCTGAGCAACGGCAGATTACCGAACGAGCTGTGGTGCGCCGATTACAAAGGTCAGTTCCAGCTCGGCAACCACCAGTACTGCTACCCGCTTACCATAACCGACTAGCGCAGTCGCTACCTGCTGGCAAGTGAATCCCTGGAGTCGACCAACGAGCGATTGGCGATCACCATTTTCGAGCGAGTTTTCAAGGTGTTCGGTCTACCTGCCGCCATCGGAACGGACAACGGAGTGCCGTTCTCGTCGCCGACGGCCTTGTTTGGGATGAGCCGGCTGTCGGTGTGGTGGCTACCACTCGGCATCGCCATCGAGCGTATCAAACCCGGTAATCCACAACAGAACGGTCGTCACGAACGCATGCACCTGACGCTCAAGAAAGAAGCGACCAAACCCCCCGGTTTCAACTCGTCGCAACAGCAGGCACGCTTCGATGAGTTCATCGACGAGTATAACAATGATCGCCCGCACCAGGCTCTGAAGATGAAGTACCCAGGCGAGGTGTACACACCTTCTACTCGAGCTTACACTGCACCGCAGGAGCCCGAGTAGCCGTTTCACGACCGGACCATCCGCGTTACGCGCTGCGGCCGGATCTGCATCGGCC
>CAZPPZ010000336.1:0-2936 GCA_964588545.1 uncultured Myxococcales bacterium
ACGTTTAGGTCGAGTCGTGAGCGGGTGCCTCGCCGACAAGGACACTCAGGTGTTCTTGCTGCGAGGTGTCGACGGCCAGAACCTGATCTTCCGCCGCGACGAAATCGAAGACATGCGAGCGATCAAACGCTCGGTCATGCCGGAAGGCACGGTCAAAAAGTTGACCAGGCAGCAGATCCGAGATCTCTTTGCTTACCTGCGAGCGTCTCAGCCGGTCGTCTCCGCTTCATCCTCGTTGGCAGCGGACTTTCTCCGCTGCTTACGCACCGCCTCGCGAATTCCCGGCTCCTCACCTACCACCAAGATTATCGGCCGCTCTAGTGTCTCCACCGGGTCGATGAGGTCACTCAAGAGCGCGTGAACCGCTTCGGCATTGTCGGGACTGCCCGATCTCAAGCCGACGAGCTGTTTAGCTCCACTGCGCGAAACTCCGATAGAAACCAGAACCCAATGATCGCGGAAGGGGATGCCGTGCACCAGCAGACACGGGCTGCCCTCGGCGCGAGGCTTTTCGAGCGGAGCCATGAGCTGTTGCGTGGTCATCTCGACAAAGCTGCGGGCAATCCGGTCTCGACGCTGCAACAAAGCCGAGCAACCTCCCGAGGAAACTCCTACGGCGATCTCCTCTACGGTCAAGCGATCGAGCGGATCGCGGTCAGCAGCAAACTGAAAACTCGGCAGTTCGATTTCACGCCCTCTACGTGAACGCACGCGCGGCCGGCGCACTTTAATGCGCTTGCCGCCAAGCACGATCTCACTGTTACACCAGCCGGCGCGAGCCACCTTGGCGCGGGGTGCGGGCTTCCAACGCTCACCACAAAGCGCGACCACATCGGCTTCAAAAAGCTCTTCGAGTACCTTACGCGCAGCACTCGCACACCATGAAACCAACCCGTTTTCGGTTTCCTCAGTAATACTACGCAGGCGTAAGCGTACGTCGAGCCCCGGCTTCTCCCGGCGCGACACCGCCCTACCGACACCCATCCTCTGACTCGTAGCTGCCATGTCTCTCGTTATACTCCCGCTTTGGCGATGTAAGTCTCGCGCGGCTCCCAAACCGTGATCCGATCAAACATTAACAATGTTGATGGCTAACAAGCCACGGCGCGGCTGCCACGGCGCGGCTGCCAAGACTGCAACCGACGTGCCAGCCAAAACTCCAGGGAATATGGCCTATGACCCCCTAGAACTAGGGGGTGCCGGCTGCGGGATCTTGCCCTACACTGCGGGTAATTGCGCATCACCACCCCATCTGGGTGAATAGCTCGGCCGCCCCGCAACCCCAGGATTCTGGAAGCGAATGGGCGCGCCTCCTCTTCCTTAGCGACATACCCCCGCCGAGGCCAGGCGGCAACAATTGCACCCGTATTGGGAAAGGCGGCCAGCCCTGTTCCCGCATCTCGGAAACATCTAGGCCTAGCTCAACTTCTCTTGTGAATTAGAATTGCTAATGCTCTAACGCGCTGTAATATAATCCCTTTTGCCCGCTCGGGGGTTGTGCACACCACCCCCCAAGCAGGTATACTTGGCATGCCCTGTGCTGTGCTACCGTTGTCTGGGATGCCTAGTAACAGGGTTGTCCTGGCTTTTATTTCAAGCGGAAGGATCAAGGGGGTTAGAGCCATGATCACGAACAGATTGTCGCGGATGTTGAAAGGGTTGGGGATGGTTGCCGTGGTCGTCGGCATGGTCGGGGTCAGCTGCGACGCGCAGGCACTACCGTCGTTCGCACGCAGGGAGAACATGGCGTGCACGGGCTGCCACACTGCGTGGCCGGCTCTCAACGCATTTGGCCGAAGATACAAAGAACTCGGTTATATGGTCATGAAAGGCCAGCCCGCCGAACACGTTGACGTGAGCAAGACTCTGTCTCTGCCACAACAACTGCCTCTGTCTTTGCTAGTAAATGCACGTCCCTTCGACAAGAAGAGGAACGCTAGCCCGAAGATCCGCTCCCTGCATGAGGTCGAACTCATGGGGGCGGGGAACTTTGCACAGTGGGGATCTTTCTTCCTCGAGCTCGAGGCTGAAGATGAAAACAATGGATTCAACGTATTCATTCCCGTTGGGGTCGGCGCTATCCACGTCAGTGAGCAACTGAACATCGTGGCGGGGCAGTCGGGGCCGTTCTTCTATGACCCCTACAACACCTTGAATGGCCGTCGTTTCACCCGGCAAAAAACCCACCTGGTTAGCGACGGCGGCGCCTCCGGTGGAGCCTCGATCGGAGGTCACCTGCAAAACGTTGCGGCCTATGGCCGTATAGGCAAGGTGCTATATGGGGTAGGCCTTGGCGCCGACGCTGGCAGCGATTTCGAGGGCGGCGGACCGAACAACTGGAGCGGCCGTTTGGCTGTCGACGTTCTTGAGAAAGAACTGTCGATCGGATCGTTCGTCTACGATGGTTCTGAGGATATCACTACGATCTCGGGTCCGGCCGAAACCGACTTCACCCGTGTAGGCGTGGATTTCCAGGGGCAGGTCGGCCCGCTCAACTACCAAGGTGCCTATATGTGGTCAGAGGATGACACCTTCGACCCCAGCAGCGGTCTAAAGACCGGTGACGAGAACAACAACCTGTTCCTCGCGGAAGTCTTCTATACCTTGAGCTGCGAAAAGCTCCAGGACATGAAGATCCCGATCCGACAAATCGTGCCGTTCCTGCGCTACGAATACTTCGAGCGCAACGATGGCAAGGAGGAGCACGGCGACCTCATTCTCAACCTCCAGGCCTATCTTGCGGAGAACGTCCGCGTATCCTTCGAGTACGCGGAGGAAGTTGACGGAGGCCAAGGCCGTAGGTTCACTGGTTTCCTCGTATTCGGATTGTAAGTTAAGCTCAGTGGCAGGCGGTGGGCGGGGGTGGCGGCGCCCGCCACAGTGGCGTCCTGGTCGCGGCAGATGCGTCGGGCCAAGCCGCTCGCCTCGACAGCTTC
>CAZPPZ010000337.1:0-2919 GCA_964588545.1 uncultured Myxococcales bacterium
CGATCACCGCGCTGCTCGCCCCCGCGCTCGCGCACACGGTGTGGCGCCCGGGGCGGGGGGGGGGGGGGGGGGCCGAGCCGATCGTCCATGCGCTGCAAGAGCTGGAGCGACGCGGGATCGCCGGGGCAGGCGCTTCGGTCTGGCTTCGCACCGTGGAGGAGGCCACCGGGCGCACGCCGCAGGCGGACCTCGTCTGGTCCGGTCCCGAAGTGCACGGTCTTCACGCCCGCGATACCCGCCGCGTGTACGAGGAGCTGCTCGGGTCGGCGCAGCGCTCCGTGTGGGCGAGCACCTTCGCGTACTTCGACGGCGCGCGCGCGTTCGAGGTGATAGCGCGGCGGATGGATGCCACGCCGGGTCTCGACGTGACGCTGCTCCTCAACATTCAACGCCGCAAGGGCGACACCGCGGCCGCGGAGCAACTCGTGCGGCGATTCGCGGATCGCTTCTGGCACACGGACTGGCCCGGTACCGCACGGCCGAAGGTCTACTATGACCCTCGCTCTCTCGACCCGGTAGGCCCCGGCGGCGTCCTCCATGCCAAGGCAGTCGTCGCCGACGACGAAGCGGTCTTCGTGACCTCGGCGAACCTGACCGAGGCGGCGCTCGATCGCAACATCGAGGTGGGCCTTCTCATCCGCGACCGCGCTCTCGCCGCGAGCGTATCGAGCCACTTCCGGGTATTGATCGAACAGAAGCTGTTGCATCTGCTACCGGGAGATTGAAACGATGTATGATTGGTGCGTGTAGCAAGCCGCCATCGCCAAGGTTACTGCGCTCGGCTCTGCGGACGAGACCGTGGTGTAGATTGGGCAGGGTGATGGAATCAGGAGCCTACGACCCCCCGATTCCTTGGGCTAGAATAGACACTCAACAGCTGAGGAACGAGATGCCAATCCCAGAGAGTCGAAGGGTGATCTATAAGAACTCTGCCCTTGAGAGAGTAGTTTGCCAAGTTCGATTCCCGTCAATCCTCAAGATCGGCGCTGGAACTCCGGTGGAATTCCAGGATGCTATCCGCGAGAAGTATCCGTACTTCGAGGAACGTCCTTCCGAGCCTGACTTGCCGGATGAAGTGGCTGCTCTCATCAATTCTATGGGGGCGCCTAAGATCGTTTCGGGTTCTCGCGCGTTTGATTTTGCATCGCCGGACAAAGAATGGACGGTGGCACTTACTCGTGATTTTCTTGCGTTGTCGACGTCAGGCTACACCCGTTGGGAGGTGTTCAGGGAAAAATTGAGAATCCCCGTCGATACGCTAAGAGAGATCTATCGTCCTTCATTTTGTACGAGGATCGGGCTTCGTTATACAAACACGATCATTCGATCAAAGCTCGGGCTTAAGGATGTACCCTGGTCCGAGCTACTGAAACCACATATCGCGGGCGAACTAGCCGAACCGAATATTATCGGTGATATTCAGAGCGCAAAACGTCAATTTCTTATGGCGTTGGAAGGAGGGGTCGGGCAGGTGCAAGTGTCCCACTATTTATCCAGCGTGAAAGACACTGACCCGGAAGAGCAATGCTTTACGATTGACGCGGATTACTTTACCACGAAGGAAACGGATACCAACGATGCAATCTCAACACTTGATGACCTCAACGGATTCGCGGGACGACTATTCCGGTGGTGCATTACCCAGAGACTACATCAGGCGATGGAACCTGAGCCTGCGTGACGTGACCACCTCCGCTGGCGAAGACGCGCTAGTGTTGGAATGGCGGCGACCCGATACGGGCGCGCAGGTGGCGGTTTCGACCGTAGTTACTGAACTCGTGGACCGTCGCGAGGAGTTGGTGCGACTTTCTTGCCATTACTTGGTTGATCTAGTGCCGACGCCGGGCCTCGCCGAGCTATGTGAAATGTATCGTCAGCTCATTGAGTTTTATTCTCAACGTACTATCCGTGACGATCACGAGATGATGCTGCCCCACTTGGCTAAACGAGTTGCCGTCGCCGGGGAGACTTATCAGCGACCGCAGTTCACACTCGATGATGAGGAGTAGATTTGCAGATCTTCGTCGTCCCTGAAGTGGATGGGGCCGTACGTCAATGCGAGATTCTGAGTGGCGTCATACAGCATTGCTTTGACCTTGACAAACTGAAATCCGACCAGTTCGAGGTGCTTCGTCCCACCCACCCTTTTGCGGTCGTACTGACTCAAGACTGCGATTTGGTTCAAGATTACGCTGCCCGATTCGGTACCCCGCAAAAGAAGGGGAGTCAGATCCCAGGTGTGTTGCTCTGCGAGGCTATTGAGGCGGAGATTCTACGCGGCCGCCAGGGGATGCACAGTAAGTTGTGGGACCCCATCAAAAAGAACAAGAACGAGCGTTACCAGTTCCTTGAGTCTGCGCCGCCGGGGGGAGACTGCCAAGGTGAGCAATTGCCAGAACTAGCTATAGACTTCAAGCGCTATTTCACTGTCCCTACAGGTGAATTGTACTGGCAGATCGAAGCCGGGCAGTGTACGCGACGAACCTGGCTCTCCAGCCCGTACAGAGAACACTTGGCTAATCGCTTCGCGCACTTCTTGGCTAGAATCGCCCTACCTCGAGACTATCAATCGGTGTAATAGCGCTCTCGGGGAGAAGCCGGAGCTCTTCGGGACCCCGATCGCCGTGCGGACGGCGAGTCCGTCGGGCTCCAAGAGCATGTCGCCGAAGAACGTTCCCCCGAAGTTGGAGCATCCCTATCTCGACCGCTGCACCAGGATGCCGGCCCAGAAATCGCCCCCGTGGCCGAGCCCAGTTAGCCCTTTCTCTGCGACAACCTCGAGGGAGAGCCGAGGTCGGAGCCACGCTGGCTCCAGGGCTCGCGGCGCCGGTAGTCGGCGCGGCGGGGACGACACGGCGAGGACAAGCGCACCAGCATCGCGCCCGCCACAATCGCCGAGGAGACTCGCCCGCCTGGGTT
>CAZPPZ010000338.1:0-2901 GCA_964588545.1 uncultured Myxococcales bacterium
CGATTGGCAAGCGGCGTGTATATGTCGAGGGTCTGCTGCGCGATACGCTCGCGCTTGCCCGCGGGGAGATGACTGAGGGTTCGCAGGTTGTGGGCTCGATCGGCGAGCTTGACCAGGATAACGCGAATATCCTTAGCCCCAGCCAGAAACATCTTGCGCATGGTCTGCGCTTCGGCCTCCTCGCGAGTATTCGACTCGAGCAGCGTAATCTTGGTAACACCGTCGACCAGACCCGCGACCTCGCCGCCGAACTCGTCATGGATCTGCTCGAGAGTCGCGAGCGTGTCTTCCACCGTGTCGTGGAGCAGACCGGTGACTATCGTCGGCACGTCGAGACGCATGTCGGCAATGATATCGGCAACAGCAAGCGGGTGAATAAGGTAGGGCTCACCCGACATACGCTTTTGCCCCTTGTGGCAACGCGCAGAAAACTGGTACGCGCCTTCGATCATCCCGACGTCGGCTGCCGGGTTGTAGTCACGAACCTTCTCTACGAGCTTGAGGACAGACATCTAGTCATTAAAGCTGAGCAGCAGTCTCTCCAGATCGGCGCGATTGAGCCGTTCGACACGACGCCGCTCGACCCTCACAATCGAGAGAAACTCCTCTAGCGCCGTTTTGAGATCATCGTTTACGATCGCGTAATCATAATCGATCAAACCCGCGATTTCACCGCAGGCGTTGCGCAAGCGCTTGCGCACGGTTTCTTCGCTATCGGTCCCGCGCCCACGCAGCCTCTTCTCTAGTCGTTCCCGCGAGGGCGGCAGGAGAAACACGGCAACGGCCTCTGCGTAGGCAGCCTTGATCTGTCCAGCCCCTTGGACGTCAATGTCGAGAAGCAAATCCTGCCCCGAGCCCAGCGCGTCATCGAGGGTCGACCTAGCGGTAGCGTAGCGATGGCCGTGCACTTCCGCCCACTCGGCGAACTCTCCGGCGACGAGCATTCGGTCAAAGCGGCTATCGTCTATGTAGTGATAGTCCTCACCATCGACCTCTCCTGCTCGCGCCTGCCTGGTAGTAAACGAAACCGACAGCTTGATGCCCTGCAAAGCGGCCAGCGCTGGCGTACACAGGCTGGTCTTACCTGCGCCTGACGGCCCCGAAACGATGAACAAGCAGCCGCGCCGAGCCACCCGCTGTCCAGCTATCTCCAAGTGAGAACGCACGCTCACGCTGGGGCGCTCGCTGATGTCGTGGTCATCGATCATTCTACGTTCTGCACCTGCTCGCGCAGCTTCTCCACCTCGGCCTTGCCATCGATAACCAGATTGGTCACTTCGAGATCACCACTCTTCGAGCCTATGGTGTTGAACTCGCGGTTGAGTTCCTGAAGAAGGAAATCGATGCGCTTGCCAATCTGTCCGGTCTCGGCCAACAACGAGCGCAGCGAGGACAAATGGCTGCGCAGCCGCACCAACTCTTCGGTGACATCGCCTCGGTCGCTGAGTATCGCCACCTCCTGAGCCAAGCGCGCGCTATCCAGCGGCCGGCCATCGAGAAGCGTGCTTATCCGCGACTCGAGTCGCAGCTTCAACTCAGGAGCGAGCTTCTTGGTGCGTCGCGAAATATTGCGAACCAGCGCGACCAGCTTGCGGACTCGCGCCTCCATATCACGACGCAGATGTGTTCCCTCTTTCTTACGGGCCCGTGTGTGGGCAGACAGAGCCTTGGATAGAACCGCGGTAAGCGTCGACAGTTCGTCGTTGGGATTGGTGGCCTTGTCAACCCATTGGAATATCTCGCCACGGCCCTGCAACAGCGCAAGATCGACTTCACCGGCCAAGCCGAACTCTCGCTGTAGCTTCTTCCAAGCAGCGACATAGGCGGCGGCGACGTCGCGCTGGACAACCACTTCGCGCGCGGTTGCGCCCACGCTACGATTGACGAACACCTCTACCCGACCACGCCCTATCTCGGCAGAAACGAGGCGGCGCAGATCGGCCTCCCAGCGAGCGAATTCGCGAGGCACAGAGACCTTGATATCGAGGTGGCGTTGGTTGACAGAGCGAACTTCCACGGCGAGTTGGACCTCGCCACAACGCGCTCTCGCAGCGCCAAATCCGGTCATACTCTTCATGATAACTCCGCACTAGACCCTAGCACCACGGGAGCCCAGAGCGAACAGCCCAGCAGAGCACTCAACCTTGATGCCCTCGGTCGAGCCAACGGCGCATGTCGCTGGGCAGATCCAAGTCACGGGCACGGCAGAGTTTCGACAACGAACGCCAGAAACGGTCGAGCCCTCGCTGCATGCGCCGCGCAACGTCGGGCGAGCCTAGCTGCGCACGGTCAAAATCGATGAGGGTGATTCGACCCTGATCGCCGACCAAGGCGTTGTGGCCGGTAAGATCCACATGATAGACGCCGGCATCGTGCAACAGGCGCACGGCTCGCCCCAAAGCAGCAAGCAGGCTGTGGCGCTGCTCGCGACTCGCAGCTACATACGCATCGATGAACGGCTGGGAATCATCAATGGCCTCGGTAACGATCCAGCCTCGATAACAGGGCCCAACATCTTCCACCGACACCGCAAGCACGGTGGGAACCGGACAGCCAGCCGCGCGTGCGATCTCGGTTACGATCAACTCACGCAGGGGTCGCTCGGGACGTAGCAGGTAGAGATCGCGAACAAAGTGCCTAACCACTCCGCCGCGGAGGTACTTGCGCAAGTAAACCGCCTTGCCTCCCGGCAACACCACGCGATGTACCCCGCCCCGCCCTCCTTTAATGGACCCCGACATCACCGCCTCTCGTTCAGGTCCGGTAAGCAACGACACCATCTCTTCGAGTTCGAGACGGGCAGCAATCACGCGTAGGGTTCCCCGGTCGAAGTCTACGAACCCCGCCGGCAAGCTGTGTATCAAGGCGCGGTTCTCGGTCTTACTCTAGCGCTTGGGCTTC
>CAZPPZ010000339.1:0-2896 GCA_964588545.1 uncultured Myxococcales bacterium
GCGTGCTTGTTGGGGTGGGGGTGTGGGGGGGAGCGCGTCTGTGGTGTCGCTGGGCGCTGTGAACGAGCCACGATCCAACTCTGGGTACGCGTTTGGGGATACCAGCACTTCTGCTTGGAGGTGCTGGCTTGGCGCTGGCACTGCCGGGAGCGCGTACCGTGTCATTCTTCGCCCGAGCTTCGTTGGGAGAACGCCGCCGCGGCCGCTCACTCCCTGAGCAGCCGCACTTGTCGGCCAAGCTGCTTGCCAAGGTCGCCGTCGATGAAACCCTGCGGACGCTGATGGTGGGGATGGCCCATGCTCCCACACGTCGGCAGCGTGACCGTATTGGTCGAGATGTCGCCGATGCGCTCGAACTCTATGAAGACCAGGGCTGGTTAGCCCGTCCGGAAAGCTTTCATCGCCGGCCTCCAGAGCTGTGCCGTCCCAAGCTGTTGCGCCGCTATGCAGCTGGTCTTGAGTTCGAGCAGCTATCGTTCCAGAGCCGCTATCACCCCCGCCTGGGCGAGCCCGGAAGGGAACGTTGGCTTGGGCTAAGGCCCAACCGTACGGCTCACGCTTGGGTGTTGCGCCACCCCGGTCCCGAGAGGCCCTGGCTGATCTCGATACCGGGTTATCGTATGGGTCGTCCCTCTGTCGATTTCGGCGGACTGCGCGCCGCCCACTACCATCTTGACCTTGGACTCAACGTGCTCATTCCGGTGCTGCCGCTGCACGGACCGCGCTCGGTTGGCTCGCGCAGTGGCGATGGCTTCATTTCTGCCGATCCGCTGAACACCGTCCATGCCGAGGCTCAAGCGATGTGGGATATCCGCCGCATGCTCGACTGGATCCGTCGCGAGGGTGCGCCCGAGGTCGGGGTGTGGGGAGTCTCGCTCGGCGGCTACAACACTGCGCTGCTGGCCGGTCTGGAGGGTGATCTGGCCTGTGCTATAGCGGGGATTCCGGCGTCGTGTTTTGCCGATCTGGTGGAGCTGCATCTTCCGGGATTGTTGCGTTGGTTTGGTGAGCGTATGGGCCTGGCCTGGGAGAGTAATCGTAGTGTGATGAGGGTTGTATCACCTCTGGCCATAGCGCCGCGGGTTCCGCGCGAGCGCAGATATATCTTTGCCGGCTTAGCCGATCGCTTGATTCCTCCTGAGCACGTACTGGAGCTGTGGGAGCATTGGCAACAGCCACGTATTGCTTGGTACAATGGTTCTCACCTGTCGTTTAGCTGGGAGACTGAGGTGCGCAGGTTGATGTACGAGGCTCTGAGCGACAGCGGCCTGCTGGGGCAGCGGCAAACGCTAGACAGCCAGCACCGCGCAGTGGCCTGAGGGCGAGGTCTTAGTCCTTGATCTTGTAGTAGGCCATTAGGCCTTTCTCGAAGAGTCGGGGGGGAAGAACGCTTCGCAGCCGAACCATAAGTCTTTGGGAAAACATTCCGACCGTATAGCGGGCGCGCGGTGAGCGCTCGTCGATGATCCTCGCCAGTGTTCGTGCCAATTCGCCGGGATCAGCACCGTGACGCTCGTCGTGTTCCATGACGGCTACCGCGCGGCGGCAGCGATTCTGGTAGGTGGGATTGCTACCAGATAGGCTGCTCAAGACGCGGTTATCGGTGAACCCAGTCTTGAAGTCGCCAGGCTCGATCATGGCTACGCCAATCCCCAGCGGCATGAGTTCCATACGCAGGGCGTCGCTGAGTGCTTCGATTGCAAACTTCGAGGCTGAGTAGAAGCCCTGGAAGGGTATGGTTACCAGCCCCCCAAGAGAGCTTATGTTGACGATCAGGCCGGAGCCCTGCTGGCGAAGAGTCGGCAGCACGGCGCGACATACTCTGTGCACGCCAAAGAAGTTGGTCTCGAACAATTCCTTGGCTTCTTGCGGCGAGGTGTCTTCCACGGCGCCGGCGATGCCGACGCCGGCGTTGTTTACGAGCACGTCGAGTCTTCCCTCGGCGCCCAAGACGAACTCTACCGCGGCAACTACCGAGGCGTCATCACAGACGTCCATGGGGATCATCTGTGGGGAGCCTCGCTCAGCTGAACTCTCTGGAAAGGCAGCGCGACGGCTGGTGCCGTAGACGTGGTGGCCCAGCCCTGCGAGATGATTTGCGCAGGCTCTCCCCAGGCCAGAGGATGCTCCGGTGATTAGTATAACTTTAGACGCCATCGGGCGATTCTCCGTGACTCTATAATGCTAGCGGGGTACGTCTCTGAGTTCGGACAACAGGTACTCGTGCAATTCGGCGCTGCCGCTAGCTACAACGCGCCCTCCCTGGTCGGCCGGGTCGCCGTTCCAGTTGCTGATTACGCCACCGGCAGCCTCGATGATGGGTATCAGCGCGACCACGTCGTGGGGTTTTAGTCCCGATTCGATCACGGCGTCTACAAAACCGTGAGCGAGTAGACTGTAGTTGTAGCAGTCTCCTCCAAAGCGCGTCATGCGAGCCTCGAGGGCCAGCTTCTTGAACGCATCGAGTTCGCCCGGGCGCTCGAACATGCCGGGATGGGTAGAACACAGCGTGGCGTCCTGTATACGCGGACAGGCTCGGGTTGCCAGTGTGCTGGTCGTAAAACGGGTGGTGACGCTTGCGCCGAGACGGCTACCCACGAAGCGTTCGCCGACGAAGGGCTGGTCCATCAACCCGAGCAGCGGGCCACGACGGTCGCTCAGCCCGATCAAGGTTCCCCACATCGGCGCGCCCGAAATGAACGATCGGGTACCGTCGATCGGATCGAGAAACCAGGTGAAATTCCCGGGCGGTTGGTAACCGCGCTCTTCTCCGCAGATGGCATGGTCGGGATAACGAGAAGCAATGGCTTCGCGGATTACGTCTTCGGCCTGGCGATCCGCTTCCGTGACCGGATCCAGGTGCGCCCGCTCTCCCTTCGTGCCTCGCTCATGTAAA
>CAZPPZ010000340.1:0-2890 GCA_964588545.1 uncultured Myxococcales bacterium
CGAGGGCGTACAGGAGGACGCGCTGGTCTCTTTTACTATGTAGCGGGTAGGTGTGGGCGGGGGGGGGGTTCTCCGGCCGCCCCCCCCCCCCCCCCGGCCATAATGACAGCGCCGCTACCAACCAGGTTCGTCTCACTTTTTGAGGCATCTCCAATGTCAAGTACAACATTGTACGCTGTTATTATTTATTGTGTACCGGATGGATACGATCGTATCCCCTCCTCACGTGGCATCCAGGAAAACACGATCCGCCTGTCTCAGTTAGCTTGAAGTTCAATGGCAACTGCCAGACTCCGAAGGGTACGCTCTGCTTGATGAGCCGGAGATTGGAGCTGGCGTGTATCTGATGGCAGACATTGCAGGTGCGGCCCTTTTCCACGAGCTTGACGTGTACGAAGTGAAGATTGGCGTCGCCGTTGCGAAAATTGGTCGCGGTGTTCGTTTTCGGTTGGGTGACCTGGGCGGGCTGGTGACAACGGTAGCACAGTTGGTAGTGCCCGAGATCGAACCGTTCGTACAGCTTCGAGGTGAATTCGCCGCGCAGCAATCGGCGGAAATCGCTGCCGTGATGCTCGTGACAGCCGACACACGCACCCTCCGCAACCGGCTTGTGCACCGACGCCCCATGCACTACCTGTTTGTCGATGTTCTCGTGACAGTCCAAACACAGTTTAGTCGGACGGCTGACAAGCCGGAACGGGTTTGGGCTGGCGTGCGGCTCATGGCAATTGTTGCAATTGTCTTTCACCGGCGGGTGCACGTGTGTAGCCTCCATGATCGACCGCATGTCCGCCAAGTGGCACGTGCTGCACTGGCGCGTTCCTTGGCTCCTCAGGCGAAACCGATTGGGCGACTGATGGGGATCATGACACGCGCCGCAAGCGCCGATGCTGACCGGTCCGTGGATGTGGTCGCCCTGATTAAACGTCTCCAGATGACACTGCATGCACAGTTCTCGATCCGTGCCGACGCGGAGCAAAAACTTGCGCTCCGACCCGTGCGGGTCGTGGCACAACACGCACATGCCCATCTTCACGGGCTCGTGGACGTAGACCTCCTCTGTAAGACGATCGTGACATGCGTAGCACAACTCCGGGTTTTGGGTGGCCCGTTTGAATTCGTGCTTCGCGCCGGCCTGAAAAGGGGTGGAACCCTCGATCGGTTCATGACAAAAGTCGCAACGATTCGCCGCTACCGGTTGATGCACGCGCTTGTGCCGTGTGATTTTCGCGTGGCAGTCGGACGTGGTGCAATTCGGCAATTGTGCCGCTGCCCCACCGGCCGCCGGCTTAGCAACGCGGGTCATTCCGACCAGCCCGACAACCATAAGCCCCGTCAGGAACACGCCCGTATTATACGCCCGGATTGGACCAATCATCTCACAGATTCACCCGTACCGAAGCCGACAGCGACGCTCGTAATCTCATGCCCCGGTCGTTTTCGGTGTTAGCGTCCCGCCTTCGGCAAGGGCCGCTTCTGGGAGGCGAGCACGAACTTCACCTCTGTCGGTTCGATTCCCTCGACACCGTCTTTCAACTTCACGGTACGCGTCGAATACTGGTACCACAGCGAGGCTTCGATTTGCCCGCCAGGCATTTCTGCGTTGTGGAACGTCACCGTTACGATCCGTTCCTCTTCGGGTTTCAGACGCGTGTCGCTGCGAATCGAACGTGCTTCGAGAAACATCTCTTCTTCGTTTGTGATCGGCATTCCCTTGTTATTGAGCAGCACCTTGGCGAACTCGATTGTGCGGCGCGCCACGAGGCGATCGCCGTCCATCAGACTCACTTCCAATACCGCCCGGTGCTTCGGCAAACCCGTGGGAAAGCAGTGTCCCGCGCCGGTGTTGTGCACGCTGATCCGTACCAGCACGTTCTTGCCGCCGACCCGCTCTACGTTCAGCACCTCCATCGTCACGGCTTTGCGAACCTGTTCCGAATTGTGCGAGCCCGAAATGTTGTGCAGGTTCACCTCTTCGTGTTCCGTATCTTTCATCCCCCACGGTGCCACTCGCCCCGCGAGGGGTTGCATGTGGCAATTCTGACATTGCGCCCCCAGCTTCGCGTATGAACTTGCTCTCCACTCGCTGTACGTCTCCAAGATGGGTACTCCGTGCTGGTTGCGGTACTCGTGACACGCGGCGCACAGCCTGGCACGGAGATGCAACTCCGAATGGACGACCTTGTGGGCCGGAGATTGAGCGTGCCTGAGCGGGCCATACTTGGTTTCGCCCACGTTCAGGTCAATTCCCTTCTCCGGCGTATCGAGATGGACATCGCGGATACTGTGGCAGAAGTCGCACGTCACGCCCTCCTTCGTCATGCGCGTTTCGGCCGCGTAGTCTTGCGTCTTCTGGACGGTCGGCGCATGGCACTTCAGGCACAGACGGGATCGTTCTGGCGAATACGCCTCCGTTGCCGACCGATACGCCGCCTGAAACACGCCGTTGCTGAAGGACCGGGCGTGCAGCGACTGTTGCCAGTGCGCATGAATCGCCTGATGGCATGTGCCACACACCATCGCCCGGGTAAACGTGTTGGTGGCTAATTTCGGGATATCGGTAAAGGCCGCAATCTCGGACGTCCGGGAGTCGGATTCGGCAACGTCACCCGAATCCTCCCGACACCCGCCTGATGCCAAGAGCAAAGCGGTCACCAAGCCTGCGACTTTCCCATCGGTAAATATCCTTGCCTCGACACTGAACATTGATCGGCTCCGTTTTTTCCGGCCCGGACCCTACGAACCTGAGCGCTATGCTACGGCCGAGCCCGAACGGGGTCAAGATAGCCCGGATGAGTACGATTGACCTGAGACGAGGGCATCGGAGAGGGCGGGATTCGAACCCGAAGGTGAGGATTGACAGGGGTTGTTGGTAATTGACGGGAATTGA
>CAZPPZ010000341.1:0-2866 GCA_964588545.1 uncultured Myxococcales bacterium
TGATTGATCTGTCTCCCGATCGCATCAAACAGCTCTTTGACGTCGAGCAGCGGCATTGGTGCCGCGGGCTGGAAGACCAGGCACCGCCGACCGGCCAAGCCGGTAGCGATCTGGCCAAGATGGCGGCCGAGGCGGCGATCGCGGATGCCGGAGTCGAAGTAGAAGAGATCGATGGGATTGTATGCGGGACCATGACACCCGACTACATCTCACCACCAATGGACTATCTTGTCGCGTCCAAGCTGGGCATGGCTAAGGTGTTGGGTGCCACCGTACACGCTCCTTGCTCGTCAATGTTCCGTGCGCTGAGCATTGCGCAAGGCTGGCTCGAATGTGGCCGAGCCAGACGCGTGCTTGTGACGGTATCTGAAGCCACGTCGCCCATGTTTAGACTGAGCACCGCCGCCCCAAAGGATCATCGACTCACGGCTGCGCTGTTTGCCGACGGCGCCGGCGCCATGGTTGTCTCACTCGAAGATTGCAGCAAGCCTGCAGGGTTCGCACTCTTTGCAGAAATCGCCGCTCGCGACGACAAACCGGGAATATTGTCACCCGGATTGTTGTCGGTCATCCCACCCACACCCGAGAACGCAAGTGGGCTCGAATACCTCGGCTATCATGATTTCGGTCGGGTACTAAGACACGGCTCGAAACTTGTGCGGGCAGCTGTGGACCGGGTGCTCTGCGACGCCGGGGCATCGATGGGTGAAGTAAGATTTTTCATCATGCATCAGGCCACGGGCGGATTGAAGCGACATTGCGATGGCGTCGGGATTCCGAGCGCTCGCGTTCCCGTCAATATCCAACGCGTCGGTAACACGATTGGTGCTTCGATCCTGATTCTCCTCGACGAGCTGTATCGTGGTGGTGAACTTACGGCAGGGGATCTGCTTGTGCTGCATACCGCGGAGAGCGCTTCGTGGGGATATGCCGGAATGGCGATACGCTGGTAGCAGCGGCTGAAGGAAAGGGGGGCTGACCTCACAACGGTAGACGCCCGGCGCATACGGCTGGACTGATGTGTTTTCTTCGACAGTGCAGCCGCGTCAATCGCTACCGGTGCGGAGGGGGTCAAGTCGCGGCTTGCGACAACTGCGTCGACCCCGGCGCGCGATTACAAACAGGTCACTGATTCGCATTTTGAGCGCAGTAGAGATTGCAAGCGCATCGAACAGCGACGGTGCGATGTAGCCGTTCTTGATCTGGTTGATCCGGCAGCGACTAATGCCTGACTCACGCGCGAGCGCCGTCTCGGACCAATCCCTGCGGTACAGTGCCCGCGAGAGAGCGTTGTCGACTCCTAGTGACTCAACCCTACGCGTGTCGGCCACTGGAACGCGGTCGCTGAAGAACAAACTACGCGGCATCGGACTGCTCCTTCGATGGCACCGTATCGGCCTGTACAGCGGAGGTGAGCCGGGACCGGCAGTAGGATAGCCACGAAAGGCGCGACTGGGTTTCTCTAATTGCGCCGTCGAGTAGCAGGTCGTGGCTGAGGTAGTCACGCTCATGCGCTGGAGTCCTCCGCCGATATGCCTCGAGCGTGTCGAGATGCTCGGCGTAGCGAGCAGTCGCTGTGTCGACTTGTTCGAGTGCGGTATCCGGATCTAGGTCCAGAGTTACTAGCAAGCGCATTGCGATCTCGGAGCGAAAGGCTTCCGGTCGACGAAGCGGTTGTCGCAGCCATGAGTCGAGATTCAACTCGCCGGTTGGTGTTAGGTGATACGTTAGCACTGATTCGTCAGCGTGATTGGGTTCACGTATTTCCCCCTCGGTCCGATCCGCAGATATCTCACCGCGATCGATAAGCTGTTTGATCGTATGATAGATGCTACCCCGGTTGAGCCGCCAGGCTCCGCCGCTCGCGATTTCGAAACGGCGAAAAAGACGGTACCCATGGTCAGATTGATGGCGGAGCATTGCCATTACAGCGTATCTCAACATGGTGCTAACGCCCTGAGCCGCGGCGTGGGTTCGTGCTGAACAGTTCCTCGACTTCGGCGCCGAGCAGCTCACTTACCAGTAGCGCCAGTAGCAGAGGTGGGTTGCTCGGTGAACGTAGTGCCCTACAGATCGTTAGGTATGGTATCCCGGTAATGTCGGCCACGTGCGCGCGGCTGAGCGCGCGTTGTCTAAGTCGGGCCTGGAGTAACTCGGTCGGAGCTGCCGTTCGTGTCATATCGTTCCCCTCCGTCGCAGTGTCGATGGGGCACAACCTAACCGAACGACATCAGGGCGTGCAAGAGATTCGGAGAATAATCATGTGGTTACGCGCAAGTTTTGCATTCAGCAGATCTATGGCGGTTCGGCATATCGTTGTGACGCATATGCTGTTCCGGCCATCCTATCTACGGACATCCGGTCGGATGTCTATCCTAACGTCAGATCCAGCTGGGATGTCGGTGCGGAAGCGGCGCCGTGACGATGCGCGCCTACCATTCGATCGCGACCGCACAAACCGAGAATCCGGCCGCTCCCCCGACGAGTAGCACACGCATGCCTCGCTCTAGGCGCCCTTGTTGCTCGGCGGTGTGGAGGGCTACGGGAATGCTCGCAGCTGCCATGTTCCCGAATTCTTCAAGTGTCACGACTACCGAGTCCATGGATCGATCGATGAGAACCAAGAGTTTCTCTATGAGTCGGGTGCTGGCTTGGTGGGGAACGAACAGATCCACATCGGCCATGCTCCACCCAGCCCTAGCCAGTACGTCTTCTAGAAGCGGCGGAATCAGCTCGGCCGCGGCCGCCCACAGATCGGTCTCATGGCTGAGGAAGTACGGGTGTTCGCCTTGGTGTGGGTGGAGGGGGCCCGCTCCCGGAACAGTCGCTGCACGCCATAGCGAGCTGTCCGTAGCCCACCCCACTG
>CAZPPZ010000342.1:0-2842 GCA_964588545.1 uncultured Myxococcales bacterium
TCTGACTACACTATCAGCAGCCACCTGCACA
The DNA here is from genome assembly GCA_964588545.1 of uncultured Myxococcales bacterium. Lineage (GTDB taxonomy): Bacteria > Desulfobacterota > Binatia > UBA1149 > SPBQ01 > CAZPPZ01. Next base: position 32 of record CAZPPZ010000342.1, read on the forward strand.
GAGCAGGTCGCCCACCACCACCGACGACTGCACCAGCTCTGTGTGTGGGGATTCTACGATTGGTGCCGGCGAACAGTGTGATCCACCAGACGGCAACAATTGCCTTGACGACTGCACAGTTGTCGCTGTTTGTGGTGATGGAATTCTCAGTGTCGGCGAGCAGTGTGATCCTCCGGCTTCGGAGATTTGTGACAACGGTATCGACGACGACCAAAATGGACTGGTAGACTGCCAAGATGAGGTGCGTTGTCCTACGCTTGGTCTAGTTTGTTTGCCTAGCTGCCAGGAACTCAATCGTCCATGCATGCCGATATTACGTGATCCTGCGGTGATTCGTTTTTATGAGGACAGGCTAGATCATTTCCGTGTCCACGGTCGCGTAGTCGTTGACCCTGATGGGTTGAACATGGATGAGCTGGCTTTTGGGATCTCCCTGTACAATGAGCTGGGACCTATTTATCAGGGCAGCCTCCTGCCCGGCGACCTACAGCCGCGAGGCCGCGCGACTGGTAAGCGTCATCGTTTCCGTGACGCCGATGCACGCGACAGTAGTGGTATCCGCGGAGGTATAGAGAAAGTATCCACACGGCGACGTAGAATCGGCGGAGTTTGGTACTTAACGTTCCGCGTACGCGTGTGGGCGGATCTATCGGCTGCTACCGTGCCACTGATGACGACACAGTTTTACAATGTTGGCGGATCCGCATTTCTTACGGCGGAGTGGCGACGAACGCCCGTTGGTTGGAAGCTGGGATTGTCGGACTTTAGTCGCTAGCGCGGCTTCTTGTTGGCGTGGCCCCACCCGCCACCCCCCGGGGTTTCTACGCGAACCCGGTCGCCGCGTTCTAGCGTGATGCTGGTTTTTGCGGCCAGCCCCCGGCGTCGCGAGCGCTGCAGCAGCGAATCTTTCCCGGGCTTAGCTGGCGAGCCTCCCGACAGACCATAGGGTGGGATTTCTCTGCGCTCGGCTAGCAGTGATAGCTGCGCGTCGGCTAGCAATTCAAACTCGCGATCAATGCCGTCACCGCCGCGGTGAAGCCCGTTGCCGCCCGATCTGCGGCGCACGCGGTAGTGGCACAGCCGCAGCGGATAGTAAGCCTCGAGAATTTCGATGGGAGTGTTGAGCGTGTTGGTCATGTGGGTCTGCACTGCTGAGGCACCATCAGCTAAGGGGCCAGCACCGGCTCCACCGGCAACAGTCTCGTAGTACGAGAAATGCCGCTGGCGATAGGGGTCGTAACCGCCAATTGCAAGGTTGGTCATCGAGCCACAGCTCGCCGCTGGCACAACTGCAGGAAGGGCCGGTGCTAAGGCTTTGAGCAAGACGTCGACGATACGTTGCGAAGTTTCGACGTTGCCGCCGGCAACCGCGGCTGGAAAGCTGCAGTTTACGATCGAACCCGAAGGCGCACGAATGACGACGGGATCCATCATCCCTTGATTGGCCGGTACTTCACGCCCAGCCAAACACGCGATGACATAGAATACCGCCGAGGTGGTGATCGCCAGGTTGGCGTTTAGCGGACCACGTACTTGGTCGGTGCTGCCCGCGAAGTCTACGATCACTCTGTTGCGGCTACGCCGCAGGCTGACGCAGATACGAGCCGGCGGCGATCCCAAACCGTCACTCTCGATGAAATCTTCGGCTTGCCACGACCCCGCCGGGATGCTCGCGATCATCGCTCGTATGAGCCGCGCCGAATACTGCTGCAGCTCGTGCATGGCACGGTGGATGCGCGCAGCACCGAAACGAATCGTCAGTTCGGTTATGCGTGCCGATCCGGCCTGCAGGGCGGCCACCTGAGCGTCGATGTCCCCGCGCCGTTCCTCGGCGATACGGGTGTTGGCGAAGAACAGTTCGCGGGTTTCTCGCAGCGGCTTGCCGTCGCGTTGAAGGTGGACTGGAGGTATGCGTAAACCTTCTTGATGAATGTCGCTTGCCAGTCCCATCGAACCGGGGCTGTTGCCGCCGATGTCACTGTGATGGGCGCGGTCGGCGACGTAGGCGAAGGGCCGACGTGAGCGGCCGACGTAGACCGGTGCGACCAGAGTGACGTCGGGCAGATGAGTTCCGCCGGCGTAGGGGTCGTTTAGGATGACTATGTCGCCGCGTTGCATCGCAACTGCGTCAATAGCAGCGCGAACCGACAATGGGGTCGAGCCGAGGTGAACGGGAATGTGGGCGGCATGGGTAACCATGGCTCCGCCGGCATCGAAGAGTGCGCAAGAGAAATCGCGACGCTCGGTGATGTTTGGCGAGAACCCCGCTTGTTGCAACACTGTTCCCATTTCGTCGGCAACCGCTACTAGCCGGTTGTTGAACAGTTCTAGATCGACGGCGTGAAGTCGTTTAGCCATTGTTACTCAGGTGCAAGGTGTAGCGCTCGTCTACGCGAAGAGTCCAACCCGTAGCGACCAGCAGCGTAGAGCTGTACTCCGTCACTATGGCGGGTCCAATGATGCGCTGACCTACTGCCAAGCCCTCTCGCGCATGAATACTTACACTGCGAAAACGCCCGCCGAGATACACCCGGGCCTTTTCGGGCGTGTAGGCCGGGCGGCGTTGGCTGGTGCGGCCGCGGCTTGGTGCGGCCGAGACAGTAGATCTGCCTATTACGGTTACGCGCACTCCGGTGGACTCGATCGGCCTGCTAACATCGCACGTACGCGAACAGCGGTTGGTGCCCTGCTGCGTGTTGAGGACGGGAAGCGACACGAGCGCGCCGGTCTTGTAGCCGAGCTTGTTCCGCAGGAGTTCCGGGAACCAGAGGCCGGGCACCATGGCCGCGAAGTCGATGCCCTTCGCGCCCA
>CAZPPZ010000343.1:0-2814 GCA_964588545.1 uncultured Myxococcales bacterium
ATCGCGAACCTCGGCGAAATCGCCTGGAACATTGATTATCGCCGACCAGCCTATGCTGGGGATCATCCCCAGCGACAAGGCGAACGCCAGCACAGTCGTGTTTCTCATGGTCTGAATGCACCTCCAGATGTGAGTGACGCTGTTCGGTGTTAACGGCGAACAACTTGAGGGCCAGCGCGGCGCGACGACCCCCGGTCACCCGTCAGTTGTAGCCGAAGAAACGAGGGCTGCTGTCGCTTTATAGAGTTTTGTAGCGAAACAGCCCGAATTGACCCCCAAACTAACCCTCTCGGGTGGGTCAATAATAACAATTTGGCTGTTAATCACTGCCCCCCCACTCTGGGGATGCAGGCTTGGAATGGGGCAATCACAGCAAAGCACTAGCTCAATGCTGTAGGCTGCGCTTGGGTTGACGACTTGTCGAAACACGAGCAGTCGCGGTGTGCGTCGGGGGCACGATGGGCATACCATAATGTCAATAGTCGGGGCTGCCGTGGGAGCGAGTGTTAGGTGTCTTTTGGCTCTACTGGTGATGATCCCGGCGTGTACCAACGCCACGCCGGAGTGCTCAGTGCGGTTGTCAGGTCAACGACATTTCGAGCGTATTGAGGAGGATGCTCGGGCAGCCGAGCGCGAACAACTCCGCGCCTCGCTTGAAGCAGCCGGCATAGGTGATGAGATGGTGTTAGACGCGCTCAAGCGAGTTCCTCGGCATCGCTTCGTTCCCAAGTCTCTGGCCTCGCGTGCTTATGTCGACAGGCCTTTGCCGATTGGCAAGGGCCAGACCATCTCGCAACCCTACATCGTTGCCTACATGACGGAGCAGCTTGAAGTGAGACCCTGCCAACGGGTACTCGAGATTGGCACCGGCAGTGGCTACCAGGCTGCGGTGCTGGCTGAGCTGGGAGCGCAGGTATATTCGGTTGAGATAGTTGCCGAGCTTGCGCAGCGGGCGGCCGCGGTTCTCGCGGAGCTTGGCTACGGCGACGTTCATCTGCGTGTGGGCGATGGCTGGGCCGGATGGAGTGAAGCTGCGCCCTTCGACCGTATAATCCTGACGGCTGCCCCCAGCGAGATTCCTGGCCCCCTAATCGAGCAGCTTGCCCGCGAAGGTCGTCTAGTTGCGCCGCTTACCGATCGCCTTAGTGGCAACCAGTGGATTTGGCTTGTCGAGAAGGACGCGCATGGTCGGGTCGGCAGACGTAGGATGATGGCGGTACGTTTCGTGCCGATGGCCGGCAGGGCGGGCGACGAAACGCACCACTAGACGTCACCGCTGTTCCCTCAACTTTATTCAGCTCGCCGAATCAGTCACTTTTACAAGATGCATTCGCTCAAAGGACGAGTCGCGTTGGTTACCGGCGGTGGTCGCGGCATAGGCCGGGCGGTCGCAATGGCCTTGGCCGAGGATGGGGCGGACCTGGCAGTTAGCTACCGCCGCGATGATGAGGCCGCTATGCAGACGGTTTTCGACATTCACGCGCTCGGCCGCCGTGCCCAAGCCTATCGAGCGTCGATTGATGATGCTGGCGACAGCGAAGGGTTGGTTGCCGGGGTTCTCGGAGATTTCGGCCAGGTAGATATTCTCGTCAACAACGCCGGAATCGCCAGTCGGGGTCAGGGCGTAGTCAACACCGACTCAGCCGAACTTGAGCGTGTGATGCGCATCCATGCCCTGGGCCCCCATCAGCTCTGCAAGCTTATCGTGCCGCAGATGCGTGAGCGTGAGCGTGGCGACATAATCATGATTTCTAGTGTAGCTACGCTTTTTATGGCTGCCTTGGGAGCCCCCTATAACATGGCCAAGGCCGCGATGGAGGCCTTGGCCCGCACTCTCGCCAACGAAGAGCGCGACCACGGGATTCATGTCAACATAGTTGCCCCGGGGGTGGTCGAGACCGAAATGGGCAAACGTCTGATCAAGGCCACTACGGGTGTTGAAGACCTGCGCCAGATAGACGCATCTATGCCCTTTGGGCGTGTATGCCAGCCGAGTGATGTTGCCGATGTGGTGCGCTACTTGGTGTCGGCGCGGGCTGGCTATCTGACCGGAGAGAAGATCAACGTACATGGCGGCGCGAGCCTCTAAGCAAAGGAGAACCAAGAGATGGCGCAGCCTATCGACGAAATCACCGCTTCACTGACGGCCCCGGGGGCTCTGTTCGAGATCGAGGAGGTCGAGATTGGCGGGATCACCACCAAAACCTGGAAGCTTGCACCACCCTCGCTAGCTGCCGTGCTCGAGATGAGTCGAGCCCATGGCGACAAGGAGTTCCTCGTTTACGAGGACGAGCGTATGAGCTTCGAGCAGCATTTTCGCCGTGCCGCCCATCTAGCTAGAGTGCTGGTGGAGCAGTGGGGCTTGGCCAAGGGTGAGCGCGTTGCGATCGCGATGCGCAATTATCCCGAATGGTGCGTGGCCTTCTGGGGCGCTGCCGCTGCCGGCGCGGTAGTAGTGCCGCTAAATGCCTGGTGGACCGCCGAAGAACTGGAGTATGGGCTTGCCGACTGCGGAGCCCGCTTTGTTTTTGCTGATGACAAGCGGGCTGCGTTGATAGCCCCGAGTATCTCTGCTCTGCCGGTTGAACGCGTGGTGGTCGCCCGCGCCAGCGACGAGCTTGCGTCTGGACATCTGCACTTTGATGAGGTCGCCGTAGAGGCCGGTGGCGACGTTACCCTGCCCGATGTCGGCTTGCAGCCTGAAGACGACGCCACCATTTTTTATACTTCCGGGATCAGCGGGAAACCCAAGGGAGCGCTTGGCACGCAGCGCAACATCTGTCGCAATCTATTGAGCCTCGCCTTCGTTCAAGC
>CAZPPZ010000344.1:0-2814 GCA_964588545.1 uncultured Myxococcales bacterium
TTACCGCGACCATCGGTAACAACCTTACCGTCGACGGTACCCTAGAGTCTAAGGCACGGGGTCCTGAGGGTGAGGGTGGCCTGATCGAGTTGGCGGCCGACGAGGTATTGACGATCTCCAGTACCGGTGTGCTCGATTTAGTTGCGGCGGGTTCTGCCGCCGGTAGCGTGGATCTTAGCTCGGGATCCGACATGTTCTTTGCGGGTAGCATTGACGCGAGATCTACCAATGGCCCCGGGAATGATGTGTTGTTTGCCAGCAACGCTGACATTCATATGTCGGGCAGTGTCACAATCGGGGGTATCGCCTTTGTGGGGGGGCTGGTTCAAACCAATGGCTCCTTTGATGCGGATGCCTGTGGGATCAATTTGGACTCCGGAATGCTCGTGGATAACGCCGGTGATTTTGGCAACAATGTGTTCACGGCTCGAAACAGGTTTGTGGCGAGTGGAAACTCCAGTGTTATTGCGGATGGCACTACTGGGACCAACAGAATCATCTACACGTCCACCGCGTCGCCGCCGGTTCTTGGAGGTAGTATGGCACCTGCACCAGAGCTGGTCGTGGACCCCGCTCTGGTTCCGTGCCCTGAGTGTGGCAATGGGGTAGTCGAGGCTGGGGAGTCTTGCGACGACGGAAATACGGTGGGCGGCGATGGTTGTAGTGCCGGGTGTCAGTCCGAGGGCTGCCTGAGCGGCACGGCTGCTCCCGGATTTCCCACGGTCGCGTTGTGCTTCGATGGTTTCGACTGTACGACGGATTCTTGCGACCAAGCCTCCAACTCTTGCGTGCATGTTGCTGTCGATTCCATGTGTGATGATGGCAACGCCTGTACAGTCGGCTTGTGCCGGGTGTCTGCGGGTTGCGAATTCGTCGCGACTCCTGGCGCCTGCGATGACGCTAATGCTTGTACGACGGGTGACACTTGTAGCGCAGGGGTTTGCGCCGGTACACTTACGGTCAACTGTGACGATGGCGATGTGTGTACCATCGAGGGCTGTGATCCGGGAAGCGGCTTGTGCTGGACGGCCAACAGCTCGGCACTGTGCGACGATGGTATTGCGTGCACGAGTAATGACCGCTGTGCCGGAGGGGTGTGTTCGGGGGTCTCGAGCTGTCCTGTTGGTGAGACCTGCGACACGGTAGGTGGGACCTGCGTCCCAGCGTCTTCGGTTTGTGGCAATGGTCTAGTCGAGGGTACGGAAGAGAGCTGTGACGACGGCGATACCGCTTGGGCGGTAGGGGAATTCTGTAACGCGCAGTGTGGTATGGTCGCCTGTGGCGATCCCAACGATGACGGCGTTACGACTGCCTCCGATGCCTTGTTTACGCTGCGAGCCGCGGTAGGCGTCAGTAGCTGTGATCTATGTGTGTGCAACGTTGACAACGTCGGTTCTACCTCGGCGAGCGATGCCTTGCGCTTGCTGACGGCAGCAGTGGGGATTCCCGGGATAAGTCTGACCTGTCCGGTTTGCCCTTAGGGTGAGAGCTTTCTACCCTAATAGAAGAAGAGAGGTGCTGGGGTGCCACGGACCTGGGGTTATATAATCATCGTAGTAGCCGCGGCCATCGGTTTTGGTGCGTTGCTGCTGCCCATGCCTGAGACCGTCGAGGTTGCCAAGATCGAGGCTCCGCGGGCTGCGTCACCGGTGGCACGACGTTCGGGCCAAAAACAGTCGCAGGCCAGGCGCCAGCCCAAGCCTGCGCCCAAGCCGGTGGTCAAGCCCCCTACGCCTAAGCGTTTCCCGATGCAGGATACGACCAAGACGCGTAGGCTCGTCGATCCTAAGAAGAAGTCCTGAGCGCGTGCTCGGCGAAGACCGTGAATGGATGAAAGCCGCCCTTCGGTTGGCACGCGCCGCTGCCGAGCAAGGTGAGGTCCCGGTTGGCGCGGTGCTGGTCGTGGACGGTCGCCTGTTGGCCTCGGCGCATAACCGCACAATCAGCGACGGCGATCCTACGGCCCATGCCGAGATTCTAGCCCTGCGCGCGGCTGCGTTGGCCTGCGGCAACCATCGCACCGGGGGAGTACTGTACGTTACTCTGGAGCCCTGCGTAATGTGCATGGGGGCTGCGGTGCAGGCCCGTATCGAAAGACTGGTTTTCGCGGCCACCGATCCTAAGGCGGGAGCCGCTGTGTCGCTGTATCGGCTTGGCGAGGATCTACGCTTGAATCACCGATTCTCGGTTGAAGGGGGCGTGCTTGCTGACGACTGCTCGCGAGTCCTTACAGAGTTCTTCCGCCAGCGACGCGGGAGTGGCTGAGGGGATGACTTGCGCCGGGGTCTTGCCGTGGGTTAAATCGTCCGAGCGTCGCATTATTGCGGAGAGGTGTCCGAGTCCGGTTGAAGGAGCACGACTCGAAATCGTGTGACTCGTAAGGGTCCGTGGGTTCGAATCCCACCCTCTCCGCCATGCATCTTGCTTTCTTTTCTTGCCGCCGCCGCTTGGGGTCTACTGCTATCGACGTATCGCCGTTCAAACGGACGCATCGTCTAACCCAGGCCACCGTCTATGCCTATCACCTGCCCGGTGATGTAGTCGGCTTTGCTGCTCGCCAAAAAGGCAACGAGTTCAGCCACTTCCTTTGCTGTGCCGAGGCGGCGCATGGGGATAGCCTCGGTGATCTCGGCGGGGAGGCGGGGCGGCATGTCAGTAGCGCGTACGCCGGGCGCCACCGCGTCGGGCCCTTCCGACTTGCTCAGCTTCGGCCCCCCCAGATGCCACGTGTACACCGGATTGCCTTCAAGCAAATAGAACCCGTAACCCGCGAAGCGGCCACCATGAGTCACCAGCACGCCTTCGGCGCCACCC
>CAZPPZ010000345.1:0-2809 GCA_964588545.1 uncultured Myxococcales bacterium
CTGGTGCCACCCCCCGCGCAGGGGAGCGCCCGCATGACAGGTCGCACCCACGCTAGCTCAGCCAGAATGCAATCTCAGTATTCAAGGGGTTAACCGGCACCGAAATAGAACGAAAGTGAACTCGGGTCGATGGCGAATCGGAACCGCTGCAAGAGCCCCGAATACCCCAGAAAGTTACCATGCGACCAGTCATCACAAACGAATGCCGTTGCCTGCAGCTCGAGTGACTGTCCGCGCTTGGCAGCAATCATGATGGGCAACCGTTCCAATGACCCTGTCTTCTTGCCGTATGGTGTGAGGAGTGGACGGCCTACCGACATGCTAGAGAGGCCGAGTGCATCGTTTATTTCAGTGTTGAAGATGCACCAGGGCGTGCCCGTGTCGAGAATTGCAAGAGTCCTAAAGCGCTGACCGGCCGAATCGAGTACGACATGCACATAGATCGCTGTCTTGTCTGCAGGCTGAGAGGTGTCCTCCTGCTCATAGTACGGAGCAACCCCCTCCGTGAACGTCTCCCCGTTGAGCCGCAGCATCTGGAGCCGCCTCCCATTATTCTACCTTTTGGATTAGTGGCGGTTCTTCTAGCTCATCACGTTCCCGCAAACTCGCCAAAACGTCCCGAAGAGTATCAGCGGCAGCGAGTAATTCGCCGCCAAGCAAAGCAACCCACTGCCCCGAATAGCTGGCTCGATTGCGCTTGAGCCAGGCGACATCCTCGTCAAGGTAGCGAAAGCGTTCATCTCTCGACTCAACGCGCCCAGGACTCACGACCTTCAAAAGATCTGCCAGGTCGCGGTTCGCTGGGAATTTCCTCACCGCCTCGTTAAGACGTTTCCGGGCCGATGCAACTCTGGCCTGGCTCAACAGCTTCCCGGCCTCTTCAAGAGCAAAGAAGGCCTCGCGCCTCTCGATGCACTTGACCCCCGCGCTTCCGGCTGCAGAAAACTGCGGTAATCCGCCCTTCCCCCCTTTAGAATAACGACTTTGGAGTCCGCTCGCGCCAAGCGCACTCTCAAGCCTGATCGACGAAATCGCCGCCAGATTCTCCACCCGTCGTGGCTCGAAATCGTCACGCAGAGAGTCCGCCAAGGCTTTCCGAGTCATAAGCGAGGACGCAGCGCCTTCCTCGTGCTGAATGTCGCGCCACGATCGGCTGGAGCGATAGTTGCCGGGAGGGGTTTGCTCCCACCGAAAGGCGCCACCTTTGCGCGGCGGACACCAACCTCGGACGTTTCGACGCGACAGGTCTTGCCGCGACAAGTCGCCCTTGGAGCGCGAACGAAATCCACGACTCCGCGTGCGGACCCCCGCCACAGATTGCTGAAAAATCATTCCGGTTCCAGCCCAAGGGCGTGCAGCATCCGCGTAACCCGATTCTCGGCTACGTCGGGCAAGCTCGCTAGCTCTATTCTCTGAGCGTCAAAGTTCACCATCATCCGTACATAGGCGGCGTTAGAGTGGGACATCGAAACATCCACCGACAACGATGAGTTCTTTATATTCTCGTCGCCACCAAAATTATACTGAACAGCGCTGCCTAAAACCGGGCCGAGTCCCTCCGGGGGATTAGAAGCATAACGCCCAGTGAATTCCGAGGGACTAACATCCTCGACAACGCCATGGGCGGCAAGCGTTACCGAATAAGTCGCAAGCTCGATACCTGGAATAGACTCTCGGACAGCCTGAATTAGCGCTAGCGTCACCCCTGTGACCTTCTCCCGAGTTGCAGATTTCAGGTCGAAAAACGCGAGCTGAATTCGCTCGAGGTCTATCTGGGCCATCGCGTTCAAGGACGCCAAGTCATATGTGACGTTGGCGTTGGAGAGCTTGGAGATATCGGTGTTAATGCGAACGTTATCCGCTGTAATCTCGCAGAACTCCGACAAGTTTTCAGCGATATTGGCGTGAAGACTGGTCTCGCCTGGTTGGAGCATATTGAATGCGGACCGGGCGTAAACTGCCTCAACCACCAGGTCACTTTGCACTATTGAAAATCTTGCCACTATCGCATCCGACGGGACTCTCTTGCTAAGCGTAATCATAGTCGATGCCAAGAGCTATCGTGGCACCCTACGGGCACGGCCAACACAAGTGGTTATCTTGATGGGCGATCATCGATCATTCCGGGCTTGTTTCCTATCTTAAAGTGTCTTCTCACAACCAATATCAAGCGCCTGGCAAGTTGAGTGCCGTGGCCCGCACGCGATCCCGGCGGGTCATGCATCCGGATTGACTGGCTCTGCCTCAAGAAAGACGGGGTCGGACCACGCCAACTGGTTGCTTGAGGGTTATTTTTCCTCAATCACGGCAACTTCATGATCTTAGAATCGTCTTTCCGAAGGCCAGAGCACGCTCGTGGAGGTCCGCGTTGCCAGCCCGAATCCTTGTCGCGGTAGGCTTGCCGTTGGTCGTGTCCGGTCTTCGAGCTGTGGTTCACGGGCCTTCGTTCGCGCCGATGAGCCAGGCTCAGGCGGGCCGCGCGTCGATGCCGGGCAGCACCTCGCGCGCCAGGCGCTCGCGAGCGGTGCCGGCGGCGACACGTTCACCACCAATACGGCCATCGATTACTGCTCGATGTCGGGCGCCCGCTGAGCCGCGAGACGGTAAATCTGCCGGCCGATGCGCTCGTTCCCGAGACGGTCGGCCACGCCTTCGATTGCACCAGTGTCGTCATCTCTCACTCGCACCGCGACCACTACGGGTTACTTCCGGCATACTCTATACAGTCGATGTGCGCGAAAAAGCTAAGGTGATTTCGAGGAAACGTATCCGCGGACCTGCTTATCCGGGTGTCTTCGGTAATTCCCGT
>CAZPPZ010000346.1:0-2769 GCA_964588545.1 uncultured Myxococcales bacterium
TGGTAGTGGGTGCGACCAGCGTAGTGGTTGGCGCAGTCATCGTGGTAGTCGGCGCGACTAGAGTAGTGGAGGCCACTATTAGCGTTGAGGTGGTGGATACTATCGTCGACGTCGTAGTTGATGTCGCAGTGGCTAGTAGCGCGTTAGAGACCGATCCCCTCACGGTTGCTGCGAGCGTCGGTGCGGATCGGATCAGGCTGCCATCGTCGCATCCACCGAGAGCCGTGCATGCCTCTGTGTCGGTTGGCAGTCTGAAGGGCCAGGGCGATACGCAGATTACATCCAAGCGCGGTGCGATTGGGCTAACTTCACGTTTCTCAACGGTGATTATGTGTGCCCCGCCGCTGAGGTAGCCAAGCGGCAGCGGCATCGGTGGGTCATCTGTGAGTGAGCCGTCGCCATCGAAGTGCCACACGCCATAGTGACCTGCACCGTCGCCAAAGGTTCGAGCTTCTGCCGCATCTATGCTGACAAAGAACGAGTTTGCATCGTTGCTGCCCGGGTCTCCGGGGTAGTAGAACCGCCCGGATACGTACCAGAACCCGTCGGAAGGTAGACTGATGGAGTAACTGACGAAGTCATCACTGCCAGGCGACAAGGAGTCAAGCGTGGTATCGGCGAACAGCAGCGGTGCTGTGAGGGCGTCGGCCAGGGGGTCACCATCAACTCCGTAGGTAAAGTCGAAGCTGGTACGCATGTTGCGACTGAAGATCGCGGACTGCTCCGTCCCAGCAGCAATGCATACTAGTGGTAAGCTAGTGCATGTACCGGTAGCCGGGTCGCAAGCCTGGCCGGAGGCACAGTCTGCGTTTGCAGAGCAAGTAGCGGCATTGTTGGCCGGACTGGCCAGTACCGCTGATGCGCTTGTAGGTGCACCGAGGAACAGAGCGTATAGGAATAGGGCTACACCAATGGGGCTCGACACGAGCCCCCGTGTCGAGAAATTGACCATACCTGTCCTTTGCGTATTGCGACTCACCGGGCACCACCGGTTGCTAAGTCTACGAGGAGCGATGACGCGTCGCCGTCATTAGTGACTGGGCAACGTGTCGTAGACTTTGCGACATATCGGCCAAGCAACGTTGCGACACGCTGCTTGCTGTGCTGAGACGGTAGGGTGGGAATATGTCTTCCGTCAAGATGGCTCGTGGCATGTGGGGGGTGGTAAGCGGGCAAACGGCCCCAATCTGAGAGGACAGCTCCGATTTACCGCCTCAGACAGGGGGCTTATCCCTCACGGTTAGGGCTCGCGTAGGCACCCGCGTGCGGGGGGGCTCGGATTGACCGACGCAGTGTTCGCTGACGTTACTACGAAACTCACGCTCTTTCGTTGGATCAGGCGAGCGCTGGGACTATACGGGGGGCTGGGAGTCTTCGGCCGCCGCCATGGAAAGCAGTCGTCAACGTATAGGTGATCTCTCCACAGAGGTACATTTGTGGCTGGCGCTTGCCGACGAGATCGACGATCGGAGACTTATCTCGACCTATCGGTCGTGGTTGGATGAGAGCGAACTCGACCGCTGTGACCGTTTTGTCTCTGCTCGCGCGCGGCACCTATTCGTTGTGTCGCACGCTCTAGTCCGTGCCACTCTGTCGCTCTATACGGATGTACATCCAGCTGCATGGCGCTTCGAGTCCGGTCCAGCCGGGAAGCCGGAGGTGATCGGTCCTGTCGTGCCCGGCAAGCTGCGTTTCAGCCTCTCTCACGTAGGTGGCCTGGCTGCGTGCGCAGTGACGAAGTCGGTCGACTGTGGGGTTGATGTTGACGATCCGGCACGCGTGGCCGATCCCTTGGCGGTGGCGCGTCACTGGTTTGCCGCGGAGGAGTATGCTGAGCTGGCGACATTGTCAGAGGACGAGTGTCGTCAGCGGTTTTTCGAGCTTTGGACTCTGAAGGAGGCCTATACCAAGGCCCGCGGCCTGCACTTGGGGCCCACTTTGGGCAGCGTTTGCTTTGATCCTGGCGGAGAGCAGGGCATTGGTCTTTGCTTTGCTCCAGATTGGGATGATCAGCCAGAGCATTGGCAATTCGCGTTGCTCGAGCAGTCGTCGCCCACCGGGAGGTTTGTTCTCGCGGTCACGGTTAAGCGAGGTAATGGCCCCGACAGAACTCTGGTGGTCCGAGAGTGTGTGCCCGAACTGTCATCTGGGTACGCAGCGGACCTCTAGCTCGGATGGTTGACGTAAGTCTGCCTGACACAGTAGATAGCGACCGGGCCGAGTGGGTCGGCCAGGCTGATCGAGGAGATATTATATGAAACAAGTATTTGGAGCGTCGATGTTCACGTTGATGTTGTTGGGCGGATTTGTTGCCACAGCTCATGCCCAGAGCAACGAATCCAGCATTGGATCCGACCAGGTACACGAAAAGTCGATCAGGGCGCTGTACGAACGCTTTGAGGCTGCATGGAATAAGCACGACGCCAAGGCCCTCGGGGGGATGTGGGCTCTTGATGGCGATCACCAAGAGCCCGATGGGCGTATGGTCAAGGGGAGGGGAGAGATAGAAGCCTTGTTGGCCAAGCAACAGGCCAGCGTGTTTTCCAAGACCGAACTCACCTTGAAGATCAAAGACGTCTGGTTCATGACCGCAGATGTAGCTCTGGTTGATGGATTCTACTCGGTCAGCGGAATCCGTGACCCCAAAGGCAACGAATTACCCGCGCGCAGTGGTCACATAACCTCCGTCCTCATGCGTGAGAGAGGTGAGTGGCTGATCGCCGCAAGTCGTCTAATGATTCCCGCCGGCCTGCCATGGAAAGACTAGGG
>CAZPPZ010000347.1:0-2764 GCA_964588545.1 uncultured Myxococcales bacterium
GGGCGTTCCGTCGCTTAGTATCGGATTGCTGCAGGTGCCGGTGGCAGTGTCGCAGGTTCCGGCGGTGTGGCACTGATCGGACGCAGAGCAGCTGACGGTGGCGCATAGGTCTACGCCAGCGCAGACTCCCGATAAACACTGGTCATTGGTGGTTGCGGCGCTGCCGTCGTCACAGATCCCTCCCAAGGGTTCAAATGTACAGTCTGAAGCACAACAGTCTCCGCCGCTGTTGTTGCCGTCATCGCAGTCTTCTCCTAGTTCGATGGAGCCATTACCACAGGCTGATACTGAACCGGCTGCAATCCCAAAGGTAAAATCATCTGCGAAGACGATGTTCTGGTCCGTCCCAACCCCCTCAGTTTCACTCACCTCGAGAGTTTGGAACGGGACAGTGACGATCACTCCGAGGAACTGCGGTGCGGAGCCTAGAACAAAGGCGCCTAGGTCGACGACTACCCCACCATCGAGAGTGAACAGCAGCCGTGTTGATGCTCCCTGGCCGGTGAACCAGCCGCCTACGGCAATCACAGGGGTGGCTGTGGTTGCCAGGAATCCGTCTGCGACGGGATTGAGCGGGTCATTGAAGTTGCCATGAGGAGACTCGAGCAATCCCCATGATCCGCTCACCGTTGCTCCATGACTGGTGGTTATGCCACTGACGGCATTGTTGGGTGTCCACGTCACGCCTTGGCTGGAAACGCTTGCTTGGGTACTGGTGCCACCAGCGATAGTCGTGCGGGCATGGCCCCACGCGGCGTCATTCTCGAAACTCTCCTGAACTATGGTGCTACCGGCAGCGCTAACTGCACCGAGGAATAGTGTTTCGTTGGTGTACACGGTGACCACGGCGTGGGCTGTGGTCGAGGCGGCTAGAGGTACAGCGAATGCTACAGCTAAGCGCAGCATTCCCATTGCTAGCGACGCGAGGACTTTGCTGTGCGTTTTGCGTTGTGGTGAGCCGACCGAGTGCTTGACCGTTCCGTTGGCCGCGAGTTTATGGGTGATACTCGACAGATACTCCACAATCGATGTGTTCGAAGGCGGAGGGTAGACTAAACGGTAGCCACCGACTGTAAACAGCCATGCAGCGTCTGGTTGTGCGGCCTAACCCCGTTTGGCCGCGTAGCATTCCCCCTGACTAACGATTCGGATAGCCGAAACCGGTATTTATCCCGGTCGACGCTTCCGATTCTTTCCCCTGTGAGCACCGGCGCGGTAAAGGGCTGGTACTCGTCTTCTCTCGAGTCCTGACGTTTAGGACTGATGACACAGTCTACAACGTAGGAGAGTGCCCCGCTTTTCGTCAAGCTCGTGCGGCCTATTTAGTGGGATAGTGTCTCTAATTGGGACGTTGCCACGCTAATTGGTCGGCTCCGTGGCCTAAACGGGAGTAATTGGCGCTTGTAAGGCTCCACCGTGGATCACCCCTTTACGGGGGAGAGCCTGTGCGCAAGTTGTGAGCATTCTCGGCCATTTTGGTCGCCTACTCGCAGGGTCTGGTGGTCGGCAGCGTGGCTAGTGCGTTTGCGGCGTCGGTAGTGTAGAATCTTGAGATTGATGCGCTGCGACGTTGAGGGGCGTGGCCAGTAATGGGGTGGTGGATGTGAGAGAGTTTCTTAGATTGAGGAGCAGGTTGGTCGGGTTTGTGGCTGTTGGGGTTTGGGCGCTAGCCGTGGTGTGTCTGCCAGTGCCGGTATTAGCTTCAACTGTGGCCGGGGTGATTGTTCAGCACACCCCTGGTGATGCCAGCGTTATGCTGCCGACAAGGACCGCCGTGGCGCCCATGGTGTTGGCCCTCGAAGCGCATAGTATTGGTGACACCTCGTCTTTCGGTGCGGCGCAAGCACCGCCTTCGACTGCGACGCGAATGGCTGGATTGACTAGCTTGGCGGCTCTGCGTGAGCGTATGGGCAGTTCTAAGACAGGTGCTACGCCGACCGTGAAAGATACCCTGCCAATAGTCCTCCAGATTGGATCGTTCGCCGATCGTGACAATGCGGTGCGGCTCGAAGATAAACTCGCTGGCGAGTTTAAGTCGGTTTACGTAACCCCATCGCAGCTCGGAGCGCGGCAGCTATTCCGCGTACGAGTGGGGTCGTTTGCGACGAAGGCCGAGCTCGAGTCGGCAGAGAGGCAGCTGAGAGCCGGGGGCTACCAGCCTTGGCGCCTTCAAGCTGCCGCTTCTGCTGCCGGAAGTAGCCATCTCCATTCGTCACGCTAAGCTGCCCAGCAACCTAGGGTAAGCCCCTATGCACTTAGGGGCTTACCCGCACATTCCCCTGTAATTTCACATACTTTGCTCAATTCGTGACTTGCCCGGCCACTGTGTTGGGCGTAGCATCCTGAACAGGCGAGAGGGGTAAGTCGCAACCCGTTCGAACCATACGGCACTTGGGGGCACCGGCTCGGTTATAAGCTGATGCAGGCGATTACGCGTTCTTAGCATGTTTTGGCGTGGGGGTGGTTCACATGCTTCAAGCGGTTGTTTCGATGTTTGCTCCGGTCCTGGCATTTATTGTCGCGCTATCCTTCCTTCCGGCATAGCGCTAGGTGACAGGTTTGCTGACTACTTAGTTGTCCTGTGAGTTACAGGGCTTGGTCGTCGCAGCAAGCACCGATATAATACAGGGTCTGGCGAGGCAGCATCGAGCTGCCTGCTGTGGTTGCGGTTTTGGGGGGTGGGCCTCTCTGGGGTCCACGGGCGCTGTTGACGAGCCACGATCCAACTCTGGGTACGCGTTTGGGGATACCAGCACTTCTGCTT
>CAZPPZ010000348.1:0-2760 GCA_964588545.1 uncultured Myxococcales bacterium
CCACTTCCCCGAGCTGCTCATCGCCATCGACCATGAGGGGGGGCGGGTAGACCGGCTGCCCGAGCCTTTTACTCATTTTCCCCCGGCGCTCAAGCTGGCGCGCCACGGCGAGCCCGGGCTGATGCGTGAGGTGGCCCGCTGCCAGGCCACCGAGCTGCGGGCGGCGGGGTTCCACATCAATTTTGCCCCGGTGCTCGATGTGCACACCAACCCGGCTAACCCCATCATTGGGGAGCGCGCCTTCGGCACTACTCCCGAAGAAGTCGTCCACTACGCCCTGCCCTACGCCCAAGGGCTGGCCGAAGGCGGAATCGCCGCTTGCGGCAAACACTTTCCCGGCCACGGCGACACCCACTGCGACTCACATCTTGAGCTACCGCGCCTCGACCACAGCCTTGAGCGCCTAGCCAGCCTAGAGATGCTCCCCTTTGCGCGTGCCATTGCTCAGGGGCTACCGATGATCATGACCGCGCACATACTCTGCGACAACATCGACGCTGAGCTGCCCGCCTCTCTAAGCGAGGCGGCCATCGGTGCGTGGCTAAGGCAGAGGCTCGGCTATCGCGGCGTGGTAGTCTCCGACGACCTGGAAATGAAAGCCGTCTCCGAGGGTTGGGGCGTAGCCGAGGCTGGCGTGCTCGCCGTCAAAGCCGGCTCGGACATCTTACTGGTATGCAATACGTCCAAAGCTGTACGCCAGGCCCACGGCGCTCTCAGCCAGGCTATTGCCGAGGGCCGCGTCGGCGCGGCTACACTTGCCGATGCCGAGATGCGGCGCAAGCAACTGTTGCGACGCATCGCCAAGCTCTCTCGGGTTGTGGCAAACAGCAGCGACATCGGTGCACAAGCCCACCGAGAGCTCGCTTCACGCTGCACCTGATTACTGTAAGATAGTTTGACTAAGCGTTGGTCGTTGATGACCGCGCACTCAGCACCAGGAGAAGTAGGCAGTAAGGCATGAGCGGCTGGGTTTCACATTTCCGTCTATCTGGAGACCCCTTCAGCGAAGACAACCATAGCTGGCAGCTCTACTACGGAGGCTGCTACGGGGTAGCCTCTTTGCGGCTCGAGCAGGCCATCACCCGCCAGCAGGGCCATGTGATCGTCACCGGGCCAGCGGGTACCGGCAAGAGTGCGCTGGTGCGCTCGATCGTAGGGCGAATCGACGCCTATGCCACAGCCACCATTTCAGCCGCCGAGCGGGCTCCGGCGGCGGTAATCGAGGCCTTGTTGCACAGCCGCGAACCGGTAGACGACGGCTTCTCCTCGACGCGCCGACGGGCCGCGCTACTAGCCATGATCGAGGATGCCAAACGGCTGACCAAGCCCATCCTTTGTATCGTCGAGGACGCCCACCTAGCCCGCCCCGGACAGCTCAAAGACTTGATCTCGGCGGTTAACATCGCCCCCGATGCTCACCAGGTTCTGCGTCTGGTGTTGGTTGGACGGCCGGCTTTGATCGACACTCTAGAGGCGCGCTCGCTGGCGGCGCTGCGCACCCGCGTGGTGGCGCGCATCGACAGCCAAGCACTAAGCCGCGAAGAGATCGCCGACTATCTGGCCGACCGCCTAGAGAGCGCCGGTGCCGCTACGCTCGAGGAGCTACTGCCGCCGGCGGCGATTGCAGCCATCGCCAACAACTGCCGCGGTGTCATCGCGCTGTGTAATACCATCACCCGTCAGGCACTAGAACGCGCAGCTTCATCCAAGACCAGGATGGTAAGCCCTGAACTCATCGACCAGGTATCCGAGATTTACTCCAAGCCCGAAGAGGCGCGCGGCCTGGCCCATACGCTGCGCACCATTCCCAGCGTGATCACTTCGGCATCGGTAACCGGCTTGATTGTGCTGGCGCTGATCGTCGCCGCGGCGCAGGTACGTATGGCCGGCAGCGACCCCATGGCGGTAAGGGTAACCCACGCCCAAGGTGAGCGTTCTCAGCCTGCCCTAGCCGCGCTCTCAGGAGAGCTGCTTGTTGCCCAGGCCGAGGTCGGCACCGAGGCCAAAGCCGGCAAGCAGCGCCGCTCGATGCGCGAGAAGTTTCTTGCCGGCACCCCTTACCAAGTAGAGATCAAGCCGCCGCCCCGCCCGGCGCCAGCGGCGGCGCCAGCACTGCCAGCGCCACCGGCGGCGCTGCCCACAGTAGCAGCTAAGGTGGCTCCGCCACCGGCGGCGTCGGCCAGCCCAGGTGGCTCGGTATCGCTGCAAGTCGGCGCGTTCCGCGAGCTGCGCAGCGCAGCCGAACTAAAGGCCCGAGTGCAGCGAGCCTTCGACGATGTCCACATCAGCAGAATCGAATCCGGCGGTGAACCCCTGTACCGGGTACGCGTAGGCCAATTCCCCGACGCCGAGGCCACCGAGGCCACCAAGCTCAAGCTCCAAGCCGCCGGCTATCCTTCGTTCCGCGTTAGCGACTAATCGCCCTGCGGGCCTTGGCTACCATCCGCGCCAGCCCGCGGGTGAAATTGCTGCGAACCACACCGTGCTCGGTGATTATTGCGCTCACCAACTCGGCCGGGGTGACATCAAAGGCCGGATTGAACACTTCTACCTTGCGCGGCGCCATGCGGCGGCCGGCTATGTGAGTGACCTCTTTCGCGTCGCGCTCCTCGATAGGGATGTGCGCACCGCTTGCGCAGTCCAGATCAATCGACGAAGTCGGCGCGGCTACATAGAAAGGAACACGGTGGCGGCGCGCGAGCACGGCGATCTGATAGGTGCCGATCTTGTTGGCAACGTCACCGTTGGCAGCGGTGCGGT
>CAZPPZ010000349.1:0-2736 GCA_964588545.1 uncultured Myxococcales bacterium
GGCTGCGCCAAGCTTTTTAACAGCACGGTAAGCGGCAACAGCGCCGACGAGGGCGGTGGAATCGCCACTTTCGGCAATGGCGCAGACTGTATCAGCCTTGACCACAGCACCCTGAGCAACAACAGCGCTACAACTGGAGCGGGTATCTCCGGTGATTCGGTTACGGTCAAGAACAGCATCATCGCCAACAACCACGGAGGGGCCAACTGCGACGCGACGATCGCTTCCAACGGTAACAACATAGAAGACGCTAGCAGCTGTGGACTGCTCGATGCGACCGACTTATCCGATACCAATCCGCTACTCGGGCCACTGGCTGACAACGGCGGCCCAACTCTTACCCACCTGCCAGAGACGGGCAGTCCGGCGATAGACGCAGTGTCTCTGGATCGCTGCCCCGCCGCCACAGACCAGCGCGGATCGGTCAGACCTTTCGGCTACGCGTGCGACATCGGCTCGCTCGAACGCGACCTGGCATTAGGCAACGACACTGACGGCGACGGCATCACAGACTCCTTCGACCCCTGCACCAACCCCGGCGGCAGCCAAGACATGCGCCACCCGCGGCTGATACTTAAGGACATCAACACAGACACGCTGGTATCGAACGGCAGGCTGCGCCTAAGTGCCAGCTTTTCGCTACCCGCGGGCTTAACTTTTTCGGCGATCAATCCGCTGGTCTCGGGCGCGAGGCTGATAATCGAAAACTCTGAGCGTCAGCCGCGAGTCGCTATCATCATTCCGACGCAAGCCCGGATCCACGGCAGTGCCGGTTGGGCATCCAGGCAGGGGGGAAACCTATGGCGGTTTACCGACCACAGCCGTTCGGTCGCCAACGGCATCCGCGATATGAAAATCGTTAACCGACGCGGCCGCACCGTCGGCGTAAGGATTAGAGGACGACAAGGCATATATCCGGTCGTCGCCGGGGACCGGCCGCTGCGCGTTACCGTGGTACTCGGCGGCCAAGATGCCGCGACCCTAGGCCTGTGCGGCGAGGCTAGCTTCGGCCCCGGAGCGTGCCGCTTCGACCCCACCGCAACCACGCTACGCTGCCGCTAGTCTGCTGTGGCAGTGGCCAAGCGAGGACGTGGCGCGGGACAAGGGCCTCGTGGCTGCGAAGTCGCGGCTCTTTTTTTCTGGTCATCGAGATCGCCCGTGGTCTATTTGGATCTTTTTCACATTCCCACGGACGGCTTGGGCAGATATGCTTAAGTGGCCTAGAGTAGGCCCTCACCGGCCTAGCAGCGCCTTGTTGCGCACAACGTCGTCAGTCATCGTAGCGGGACTCAAAGGCGCCGATCAGTGGCTCTCGCTGCGGACACTCAAGCGTGTGACTTGAGATCTTGTGCTTGCCCGTCAGATAGAATCCCAGCCCCGACCATTCATGAGCATTCGTCGCGAAACCGTCAAGCTCGCTGCGGATCCGGCCGATCGCGCTGAGCCACAAGCCAGCGAGTGGCGAACACCCAGACGTCAGTCGAGTTGAGTCGTCTCCACGTCACGAGCGTCCAACGAGTAAGGAGTACTAACCGCACGTCGCCAAGCGAAGAGTGAGTACCGCACGATATCATGCGAATTGGTGGACGCAGCAGGACGTTCATCCGCGTAGCCACCACCGGGGAGCGCTGCCACCCGCGGCGCAAATGGATATCCGGCCTGGGTTGGCGCTACGACGAACTCATCGGTGCGCGCCGCGCCGTCGGCTTCGTATAGCCGCCCCATAATGTCGGACTTCTCGGCACCATAGAAGAGGTACCCTCCATCTCGCCACAGCACAAGAAAGGATCCATCTTCGGCCACAGCCGTAGTAGGCATTCGCTGGTTATAAGATCGTCGTTTGATTGACCCAGAACGGGTCTCCGAAAGTCTGACCATCTGGCCCAACACGCCGCACCATAATGCCGTCGTGACTGCCGCCACCACCGACTCCATCGTCAAAGTCCTTCCACACGGCAACACCTTGACGGCTTGGGCCGATCTTGACCTGAGGCTCTGTTGCGAACTCAAGGAGCGACAGCGTGGATAAGTGTGCGCTCTCTAATTGAGCTTACACGAGTGTCCGTGGAGCGGTTACCACTCCACACCAGAGTGGCCCTGCCAGGCGCAACAACTTCTAAGCTCGGTCCGTCCTTTATGCCTTGCGGAACAGTTTCGCTGACGTACATCTCCGGCCCGTCAGCCTCAACGACAATCGTGTCGGCGAATCCACCTCGCGGAACAACGAAGAGGCCAACCAGCAGCAACGCGAGCATATGCTGGCTGCGAACAAGGCTGCCTAAGCAACTGCGGGACGTGGACTCGTGCACCTTGGAGAGAGTAGCTACTGATCGTATTCCGGGCATCGCCTCAGATCCACGGACTGTTCGATCAGGCGCCGGCCTATCGGCGTCGGCGTATACTCCTGCGTACATGACGGTTTAGTAATCCGGCCAACCAGCTCACGACGGTGACGGAAAAGCCCAACTGCGGGAAGGCTCGTATCGCTGTGGTCGGCTGGCCTATAACACTTATGTAATTACCTCTCCGCGGGGTGCTTGCCCTGGCCCCGTTTTCGTAGTATCTTCGCCTCATGACTGGTGCTTCGGTACAGTCGGATTTGCCCGTTCAGCCCAAACTCGAGTTCTGGCCCAAGCCGGGTTCGGCCCTGCTGAAAAACCCGGTACTTCGCTCCTTACTAGCCCGTAGCAAGCGGCCTGCCCCGGCCTCCTCGGGCTCGCCGAGCACGCTGCACTT
>CAZPPZ010000350.1:0-2734 GCA_964588545.1 uncultured Myxococcales bacterium
TGTCGCGTGGAAGATGTAGTCCGATGTCAGCTAGCAGGGCTCTCGCTCCGCCTGGTATCTGACTGATTACACTAGGCATCCGCATTGCTGAGCGAAATCAGACACTTACAAGACGGACTTATCCCCCTACACAAGCGGGTGGGCGTCGAGGGGGAAGCGCTTTGTGGCTGGCTGGGTGTCGATTCCAACGATCTTGCGGAAGGTCTGCTGAAGGTGAGCTGGATGCAGAGTCATTGCGCGGGAGCTGTCATCAAACTCCAACGTAGTCGGGTTTATCGCTAGTGCGTTGTGGCCCGCGTCGCTCGCGCCAACGACACGGTTGGTCCAGGCGGCGTTTCTCTGCATGAACAGCGCGCTGCTTACCGGCCAGTGGTCCTTGCCCGCACCATTGTTGTAGTGAGGCGTCCGACCGAAGTCGGAGGTAACGAACAGCGTAAGCCGGTCGGCCAATCCAAGCTCCTCGGCGGTGTCCCATACATATGTGATGCCGTTGGTCAGTTGCTGAAGCGCCGCGCGCTGGGTGCTGTCGTGGTTCCCGTGGGTATCAAAGCCTCCAAGCTCTAGGTCACACGACACCGTCAACCCGGCCTGCGCACATACCAGCGACAGCTGGGCCTGTTGCAATAAAGGATTGCGGAAACCGTCTTTGTCCCGAGAATTCACCAACCGCTCCGGCAGCGCGACTAACAGCGCGCCGAGTTCGGCGCGGCTCGAGCGTGCCGAGGCCAGATTACGCAACGCCCGTTGCTGGCGAGGCAACATCCCACTTCGTGCCTGCTGCGCCAACAGTCGCTCACGCTGATAGCCTTCGAGGATGGCCTGCTCGTCCTCGTCGAAATAGCGCCGGTCGCTTCTCGCGACGCGGTTTACATCGACGAGATCCTGCAAATCGCGTACGCCGCTAACCTCGGTATAGGTGGTCAGACCTGCGGTCTCGCGATAGCTGCTGTTGGTCAGAAAAGGCAGTGGTAGATTGGGGCCCAGTGTGGCCGCAGCGATGGCAGAGAACGACGGATAACCGGGAGTTATACGACCACTCCAGTTATGTCGCACTCCGGCATCATGCGAATTCGTCTGCACGTCGATACCGTTGACGACGAGCAGGTCGCCATGAAAGCGCTCGAAAAACTCTTGGTTGTTGGCAAACGGAGCGTAGATGATGGGGCTGCCCTCGATCGTCTGCACCCCAGCATCACGGGCCCAGCGGTTTATCTCCGGTGCTCCAGCCACGTTGACCTTTGGATCGCAAAAACTGGTAGGGTCCCACCCTCCCCTGGCAGCAATACTGATGATGATGGGGCCGGAGTAGGGCTCGCCCGACTGTGCCCTAGCCGTGCTCATCGGCCAGGGCGCAGCCGCGCTTAATCCGACCATGCCCATCAACTTCATAAAGTCTCTACGATCTATCTTGCGCATGTGTCCATCCCTACTCGTAGATAAAGCGATAGTCGCTTAACAGATAGGCAAGCACGGCACTCCAAGCACGAATAGTGTGGTACTCGTCGGTGTCTATGTAGGCACCACTGCCGAAGTCGAGCTGGCAGTGCCCCGCACCTCTCCTCAAATCGATGGGCTTGTTGTTGAGAATACGCTGAGCGCGAATATTGCCAAACAAACGGAACGTCCGTTCTATCTCTGCATCACCCGCCTCAAGGTCTTCGCCGAGCAGCCAGCTGTGCAGCCACACAATGTTGGAACGAATGTGCCCGGCACCCTCGGGATTCTCGGGCAGATCAGTAGGCTCGACCAGCGGTAGTAGCATGCGCTGCTGCGCCGGCAGGCTGAACTCACTGACGGCGATCGGACAGGCCATCTCGTAGGCCATACGCTGAGGCACGGTGCCCATAAGCGCGTTGAGTTCATCGGCACGTTTGGTGATACCCGCCGAGTCGATGCCGCCATAAAACAGCCGGTATCGTCCCAACAGATCGGGGTGGTCCAGGTCCCACGGGCGCGCCCAGCGCTGCCCGGTTGTACTCTCGAACTTACGGTTGAGCTGCTCAGGTGTGAGCAGGTGAAACAAGCCAAGGGCATCGAGTTCGGCGGTGTCACGGGTTTGAACCGTGCTGGTAGCGGTCACACTGAACAGCGGAGATAGCACGAGTTCGACCAGCAGGTCTCTCAGGTTGAACGGCCCATGTTCAGCAGTACCCGCAACGCCCAGACGAAACTTATCAGCGATGTTGGCAAACACCGCATCCTCGGCGAGAAAGGCCGCCAGCCGGGCCTGATAGTCGGAGTCGGCGGGGTTGACAGGACGCGACAGTGGCGCGCGTCCGAACAGCCCCTGGTACCAAAACTCCACCGCGCCACGCGCAAAGCGCGGATCTGCCGCGATCTTGGCACCGAGCCAGGGCAGACTGGCGTCGGTCTGCGTCGCTGGCATCATCATTCCAGCAAACCCCGGCGGCAGCACATCACGATACCAGCGATCACCACGCTCGTAGAGATCGCCGCGCTTGTAACTCGAAGGCAACGAGTCGGTGTCGTGCTCCAGGTATATGCCATCGTCACCAAAATTCTGGAACGTTGCCGCAACCGGGTCGTTTACCGAGTGACACTGCGTGCACGCGGGGTTGTTCATCGTGGGATTGTCGCTGTCGGCCAACGCCGACGGATCGACAGTGCGCACTGCCAGGGACTCGATATCCACACCGAGAAAGAACTTGTAAACCCCACGATTCCGAGCCCGGTTGCGGTTGGTGGACGACGCCCGAGAGCGGGCTACGGAGCT
>CAZPPZ010000351.1:0-2728 GCA_964588545.1 uncultured Myxococcales bacterium
CGCCGATGAGGCGGTGGTCGAGGAGATCAGCGACCTGCTCTCCTACGAGATGATCTGCGTAGAGCGTCTCGCTATCGTGGCGGTGATCGATGCCGACATGGCCAAGAACTACGGGCTGGTTGGTCCGAATCTGCGCGCCAGTGGGGTGAAGTACGACGTTCGCAAGAACCGGCCCTATAGCGTCTACGCAGACTTTGATTTCGACGTGCCGGTTGGGCGCGGCGAGATGGGCAGCGTGGGCGACTGCTGGGACCGCTACATCCTGCGCATCTGGGAGATCTTTGAGTCGATCAAGATCCTGCGCCAAGCCCTGGCGCAGATGCCCGATGGACCAGTAATCGCCAAGGTGTCGCGTAACCTCAAACCCGCAGCGGGTGACGTGCACGTGCGCGTAGAGAGTGCCCGCGGCGACATGAACTGGTATGTCGCCAGTGACGGAAGCAACCTTCCTTACCGGGTGCACGTTCGCACCGGGTCGTTTACCGCAATGTCGATCATAGAAGAACTCAGCCACGGCTTGATGATCGCCGATCTGGTCGCGGTGATCGCGACTTTCGATATCGTAGCTCCCGAGGTGGATCGCTGATGCAGGCTTTTCTCGACAGCCTCATCGGTTCGGTGAGTGGCAGCGAGCGTGAGCTCTCCTACCTGCTTGGGATGTTGGCGTTTGGTGCGCTGGTGGTGTTCGGCTTTATCCTGCCGGTGGCCGGCATAACCAGTTGGCTCGAACGGCGGGTCTGGGCGCGAATTCAGTCGCGCATCGGTCCAAACCGCGTTGGCCCTTTCGGGTTCTTGCAGTGGCTCGCCGATGGCTTGAAGAATCTTCTCAAGGAAGATCTGGTCCCCGACGCCGTTGATGCTCGTCTGTTCAAGCTGGCGCCGTATGTAGTAGTCACCGGTTTTGTTGCTGCCTTTGTGGTCGTGCCTTTTGGCGGGCATTTGATCATCGCCGATCTAAACATCGGTATCCTCTATGTATCGGCCGTGACTTCGATGGTGGTGGTGGGGATCCTCATGGCCGGGTGGTCGTCGAACAACAAGTGGTCGATGCTCGGCGGTATCCGCTCGGCCACCCAGATCGTGAGCTACGAAATCCCGGCTGGGCTGGCGATTTTCCCGGTGGTGCTGCTCTCGGGAACGCTGTCGATGCAAGGAATTACCGATGCCCAGGGATGGCAGCCATGGAATTGGCATATGTTCCACAGTCCGTTTACGCTGATGTCGTTCCTGCTGTTTTTCGTCGCGCTGTTGGCCGAGGGCAACCGCACGCCTTTTGATCTTCCCGAGGCTGAGTCCGAGCTGGTTGCGGGTTTTGCCACCGAGTACAGCGGCATGCGCTCGCTGCTGTTTTTCTTGGCGGAGTGGGGCAACCTCTATTTGATCGGTGCGATCGTCGCCACCTTGTATATGGGCGGTTGGCAGGTGCCCGCGTTTACCGACAACGCGCTGCTGCTCGGGGTTGCGCAGTTCGTGACGGTGTTTCTCAAGGCCTATTTCTGGGTGTTCGTGGCAATGTGGGTTCGTGCAACGCTGCCGCGCGTGCGCGTCGACCAATTGATGACCCTGTGTTGGAAGTACATGGTTCCGATGGCGCTGGCCTGCGTGCTTGGGACGGCGGCAACCATGGTGGCGTTCCCTGAAGGATCCGAGCTGATGCGCTGGGCGACCTTTGCGCTGGTGGTGGTGGTGCTAGTGATGTTTGCTCGTCGGGTTCGCTACCATTTGAACCGTTCAAAACGGCTTGGTTGGAGCCCCGCCTCCTGAGCGGCGCAAGACAGATCGATAAACGCGAAGTATGAACGGCTACATCGACAACATAGTTCAGTCCTTCACTACCGTTTTCGAAGGTATGGCGATTACTTTTAGCCATTTCTTCCGAACCCCCTACACCGTTCAGTATCCCGATCGCATGCCGGTGCGGGTGCAGGATACTCTTCCCTATCGCTATCGCGGCATACTAGAGGTCGATCTGGAAATCTGCACCGGCTGTTTGGCTTGTGAGCGGGCCTGCCCGATCGACTGCATACTGATCTCGGCCAAGAAGGACCGCGAGACCAAAGCCATGGTGCTCGAGCGTTTCGACATCGACATGGGCAAGTGCATGTACTGTGGCCTGTGCTCGGAGCCCTGTCCGACTGGATCGATCCACCACACCCGTGAGTTTGAAGGTGCCGACTACTCGTTGGAGAGTCTGGTGAAACGGTTTGTAAAAGTCCCGGTGGACGCGTACAAGCCCAAGAAGTCCGGCGAGGATGACCCGGCGATCATGCCGATCCTGGAGCGTGGAATGCGCTATATCCAGGAGTTCGCCGATCCCAAGGACAAATCTAAAAGTGACCGGAGCGCTGCCTGAGAATGGACGGTTTGTCACTCTCTGTTGCTGCTTTTTATCTGCTCGCGGGTCTAGCCGTGCTTGGCGCCGTCGGCGTCGCGCTTTCACGTAACATCGTCTATTCGGCGCTGTCGTTGATGGCCTCGTTCCTCGGGGTAGCCGGCCTCTACGTGATTCTTGCGGCGGACTTTGTTGCCGGTGTGCAAGTGCTGGTCTACGTCGGTGGCGTGCTGGTACTGACGCTCTTCGCGGTGATGCTCACGCAGTCGATCGCGGATATCCAGGTGTCCAACCGTAGTGTCGGACGGCTGCCGGCAGCGGTGATCGGCGTCCGCTTTTTTGTGTGTATGAGGCGGGTGTCGCCCGCGTGCACCACAGGGGTGGCGCGGTCAAACG
>CAZPPZ010000352.1:0-2728 GCA_964588545.1 uncultured Myxococcales bacterium
CCGGCAGTCATGCAGCCCCACCGCCGCGGAACGACCTCGAAAGTTCAGTCCGGAAGGGGGCCGTGCCTCTGGACTTGTTTCGATCGGGCGTCGGCTTCTGCGACGCGTCGGCCGCTTCTGGAGCGAGCCTGCTCCAGGACTGCACGCACCCGGGTCGCCAGATCGGATGTCGAATAGGGCTTCCGGAGAAACACGCTATCGGCCGCCGCCCCTCCAACCTGCTCGATGTCGCATCCGCACCGCTCGTAGAGTGTCACAATGCCACACGCCAGGCGCGCTGGGCCCTTGAGCAGGTGAGGGACGATGGCCTCGCGGTCGATGGCGTAGGCGATGGCACGGCGCACGCGCAGGTCGCCGAGGGCCGGGTGGTCGAGATTCATGCCGATGTATTGAAAGTTGTTCGAAGCGCCGCGGAGGATCACCGTGTCGGGATCGTTATGCGAGAGCCAGTTGGTGGTGTCGGGGTCGATGGCGTTTTGCACGAAGTCGATGCTGCCGTTGCGCAGCTCGAGTGCACGCATCAATGCGTCGGGGACGTGTCGTATCTCAATGGCCTCGATCGTCGGCGTGAACAGCGGAAAGTCGGCGAACGCCCGTAGGGAGATGCTGGCGTCTGCGTCGACGTCAACTATGCGGTAGGGACCGGCGCCGATGAGCTCGGCCTCATCTACGGTGCTGGCCTTGGCCTGCGAGGCGGGCAGGATTCCAATCGTGGCTACCTCGAGGAAGGCGGCATCGGCTTGGCGCAGGTGGAAGCGGACCTTTCGCCCCTGGGTCTCTATCGATGACACCCCCGCAAGGGTGGTCCGTCGAGGCGAGGCGCTTCCGTCTGCCATTATTGAGGCGTAGGTGGCGACGACGTCGCCGGGGGTCACGGGGCTGCCATCGTGGAAAAAGAAGCCGTCACGCAGGGTAAAGCTACAGGTTAATCGGTCCTCCCAGCTCCACTCACGGGCCAGATAGGCGCGATATTCACCACTTTCATCTACGCTTAGCAGCGAGGCGAAGACCAGGCTGTCGACTCGCGAGGCGTAGGCATCAACGGCAAAGCGCGGGTCAAGCCGGGTGGGCATAGACTCAAATGCTATGCGCAGGGCCGGGCCATCAGCCTGCTCAGCTCTGTGAGCGGGCCGATGACACGCTGCGGCAATCGCGGCCATGCATAGCAAGCCGGCGACCACTTTGGTAGCATAGTGTATTCCAGTCATTACCGGCCGCGTGCGTCGCTGCAGGAGAGGGCATGATGGGGTTGTGTTGCAGAAATAGGCAAGCAGGGGGTGTGCTTGCCCTGGCTTTGGCGGGGATCTTGGTCTCGTCGACGGTTTTTGCCGACGACGGCGCTGCGGGATTGGTTCGTTACCAGCAGCTCCAGCCCAACGTTGATTTCTGGCACCAGGTCTTTACCCAGTGGACCTCGCGACAGCTGGTCTTCCACGATTCGGTGCATCTCGACTTGATCTACGCTACCGCCGACATCTCTCGCATAGTCGATGGGCGCCAGAGCGAAGCGCAGAAACAGCGAGCGCTGCGCAGCCTCATGACCCAAGAGACACGCCGCTTGGCGGCGATAATCCGCCGTCTTGGCAGTACGGCTCCACGCAACGCCGAGGAGCGGCGAATCGCCGCAGCCGTCGCCAAGACCTCTCGGCCTTTGGCCTCGCATGCCACCTTGGCTTCGCGAGTGCGGGTGCAGCGTGGCCTCGGCGACCAGCTGTGCGAATCGTATTTGCGTGCCCAGCCCTATTTGCCGGAGATGCGGCGGGTACTGGCCAGCCACGGGGTTCCGAGCGAGCTCGCGAGCCTGCCGCTGGTGGAATCGGGCTATCGTATAGGCGCCCACTCGCACGCTGGTGCTGTTGGCGTGTGGCAGTTCACGCGTGGTACCGGGCGCCGCTTCCTGCATATCGATCATGTTGTCGATGAGCGTCGCGATCCCTCGATGGCCACCGAGGCAGCGGCCAAGTATCTGCGCGAAAACTATGAGCGACTCGGCACCTGGCCGCTGGCGATTACGGCGTACAACCATGGCGCCAACGGCATGTCTTACGCGGTACGCAAGCTCAAGACTACGAGCCTGGCAAAGATCGTCGCCAACTACCGCAGCCGCTACTTCGGCTTTGCCTCGCGTAACTTCTATGCGGAGTTCCTGGCCGCACATCAGTCTATGCAAGAGGCCGAGGCTCGCTGTCAGGGCGCGAGCGCTCCGCCGTTTGCCGTAGACCGTTTCCGTCTAGACGCCTACGTGCCTCTGGCCGAACTGGCGCGGGCGGCGAGCGTAGATCGGGCCAAGCTGGTTGAGCTAAATCCGGCGCTTACCCCGGATGTTGCCAGCGGGCGGCTGCGCGTGCCCAAGGGTTACCGCTTGAATCTGCCACGCGGCAGCGGCGAGGGTTTTGGCCTGGCCTATGCCCGCTTGTCGCCCGAGGCTCGCTACGCAGGACAGCCGCCTTATTATGCCTCGCACCGGGTGCGGCGCGGGCAGACTCTCTCGGAGATCGCCCGGCTCTACCGGACCTCGGTTTCGGCGCTGCAGTACCACAACAGTATCCGCGATCCCCGCCGTTTACGTGCCGGTCAACTGCTCAAAGTGCCGGTGGCCGGGGCCGCGGCGATGGTCGCGGCCACGCATTCCGGCCACCCCAAGGCGGTGCGTGTGGCCTGGGGCGAGACGCTCTCTCACATAGCCTCACGCTATCGGCTGTCGGGTGGTGCGCGCGAAGCGCCCGAG
>CAZPPZ010000353.1:0-2689 GCA_964588545.1 uncultured Myxococcales bacterium
AACCGCTGAATGGAGGTTTTGCAGACCTCTCCCTTAACCACTTGGGTACGCCGCCTTAGACGTGAGACTAACAGTCTATCGCGAAGCACCCAGTATTGCAGCGCTATCTCTGCATCTCAAGGGCTTGGCCACATTCGGCATCGCTTGTAGCTACCCGCCGACCCGCTAGTATTCGCGCTTCCTCAGGCATTTAGCAGGCGTTCGCTCGGCAGCTTGCCGTCGGCGTCTGCCAATCCAGAAGAAGGGAGATTCACTCGTGCACAAGATAGCGATAATTGCCGGTGACGGCACCGGCCCCGAGGTCATCAGCGAAGCAGTCAAGGTACTGGAGTCGGCCTCCAGCCGTTTCGGTTTCAAGACCGAGCTTAGCGAGTTCGATTTTGGTGGTGAGCGTTATCTGCGCAGCGGCGAGGTGCTCCCCGATTCTGCCGCCGAAGAGCTTAGAGGCTTCGATGCGATCTTGCTCGGGGCCATCGGACACCCTGATGTCAAGCCGGGTATTCTCGAGAAGGGCATTCTCCTCAGGCTACGTTTTGAGCTCGACCTCTACATCAACTTACGTCCGGTAAAGCTCTACCCGGGCGTCGATACGCCTTTGGCGGGTAAGGGCCCCGACGATATAGATTTTGTCGTCGTCCGCGAAAATACCGAGGGTCTCTATGCTGGTGCCGGTGGCATTCTCAAGCAAGGAAGCATTGATGAGGTCGCCGTACAGGAGTCGATAAATACTCGCCGTGGTGTCGAGCGCTGCCTGCGTTATGCCTTCGAGTACACGCGCCGACGCAACCAGGCGCGTACGCTTACGCTTTGTGGCAAGACCAATGTGCTCACCTACGCCTTTGATCTTTGGCAGCGCGCCTTCGATGAGGTTGGCGAGGCCGACTACACCGACATCACCCGTGAGTATGCCCACGTTGACGCGACGTGCATGTGGATGGTCAAGAATCCGGAGTGGTTCGACGTAATCGTCACTGACAACATGTTCGGTGATATCATCACCGACCTTGGTGCCATGGTCCAAGGTGGTATGGGCATTGCTGCCGGCGGCAACATCAATCCCGAGGGTGTATCGATGTTCGAGCCAATAGGCGGGTCGGCCCCTAAGTACACCGGTCAAGGCGTAATCAATCCCATGGCGGCTATATCAGCCTGCCAGATGATGCTCGATCACCTCGGAGAGAGTGAGGCCTCGGCGGCCGTTGAGAGTGCCATTGCCGATGTTCTCGAGAACAAACTCGAGTCGATGCAGGCCGGCAAAATGGGATACTCAACTAGCCAGGTCGGTGATCTGGTAGCTGAAATCGTCAGCGGCGCCGAGGCGGCCTAATCGGGTTGGTCGCGCCAACAGGTGCGGAAGGCACAGGCGCGTCGTTCGAACAACAGGCGCAGCAGTCGGCTCATTAGCGGATGTTTGGCGCTTATTGCGTTCCTGAAACACCGTATATCGCCAGGGTCCTCTCGTGCTTCAGCGCTTATCGGCCGCGCTCCCTGGCCAAAGTCCAGCTCGCCGCGTCCATTGGCACGCAGATTCTTTACCCAGCTGCGCTCGGTGTCCATGCTGCCGAGCCATACCTCCCCGTCGATCAGCGCGAACCAGATCTTAACCGTGAAGGGCTTGCCGCTGCGGCGACCGTAGTGGGTCAGTAGCACCGTCTTGGCCCGCTCTTGGTTCATGAGCGCTCCGCTTTGAGCTGGCCGAAGGCGCGTTCGGCAACATCGAGGGCGGCGTCGATGCTGGCCTCATCGTGAGCCGCCGAGATGAACCAGTTGTGGTAGGGGTGGAGAAAAACCCCAGCTCGGGCACACGCCCCAGCAAAGCGGCGACTAAGCTCGAAGCGCTCCTGGTCTCCCTCGAAAGTCATGAAAGGAATCGCGGGGGGCCCGCTGATCTTGACGCGAAAACCCGCGGTTTGCGCCCTCGCTCGTAGTCCGTCGGTCAGCCGCGTACCCATGAGGTTCATGTGTCCGATAGCATCACTGGCTTGGAGCTCGTCGATGGTGGCCAAGGCCGCCGCCAGCGGTACCGACTGAGTGTAGAAGGTGCCGGTGACAAACACCTTGCGGGCCGCATCACGCAGAGACTCGGAGCCAAGTACGGCAGAGAGCGGATAACCGTTAGCCAGGGCCTTGGAATAGCAGATAATATCCGGACTTACTCCCCAGCACTGCGAAGACCCACCGAAGTGCAAACGGAATCCCGCACGAACATCGTCGAGTATCATCGCCGTACCATGCTGGTCACACAGCCTGCGTATACCAGATAGGAAACCTTCGGCGGGCAGCTGAGAGTCCTCAAGGGCTTCATGACGAAAGGGTGTCACGATCACAGCGGCGAGCCCCCCGGCGGCGTTGTTCTCAAAGATCTGCTCGAGAGCCGCGAGATCGTTCCACGCGAAAGTGGCGATATTGCAGCGGTCTCCGTCGGGAAAGCCGGTCTGCACGTGGTTACACCAGCCATGCACGCCGTGATAGCTATTATCTGCCATGGCTACCAGGTTGCGACCGGTGGCCGCGCGGGCGATGGCCAGAGCCCAGGTACATGCGTCGGAGCCGTTCTTGCCAAACAGAGCCCAGTCGGCGCCTGGGGTAATCGAGACCAGGCGTTCAGACAGACACATCACTAGCTGGGCGGGCTGGTTTATCGTGTCGCAGATGCGTACATAGCGCAGGGCGGTCTCTGTGTTACGGC
>CAZPPZ010000354.1:0-2663 GCA_964588545.1 uncultured Myxococcales bacterium
TAGCGGTGTGAGGTGCATCGGTGGCAGCGCCGGTGGCGGCGGCACCTCGGCCGGTGGTGGCTTCGAAGACGGTGGCCTCGAGCCTCCGCCTCCCTCCGGTGGCGGCAACGACGACATCCCGTTTTAGCAGCTCATCTGCTTAGTTCGCCGGCATCTGCGAACGAGTAGTAGCTGTCGCGGCCAACGATCACGTGGTCGAGAACCGGGATTCCGAGTAGTTCTCCGGCCCGCTGCAGCCTGCGGGTTACCTCCCGGTCCTCCCGACTCGGGCTGGGATCACCGCTGGGATGGTTGTGCAAGAATATGACTGCAGCGGCGGCCTCGCGCACCGCCGGGCGAAAGGCCTCGCGCGGATGCACCAGTGAAGCGCCCAGCGATCCCACGGAAATTCTTAGGTCGAGGACTAGGCGATTCTTGCTATCGAGCAAGACCGCATGGAACATCTCGCGTTTTTCGTCGCTGAGCAGCGGTGCAAAATGTCGGTAAACCGCCGAGGGGGAGTTTACCTGGGCGCCGGCTACCATGGCCTCGCTGGCAATCCGTCGGGCTAGTTCACCAGCGGCCGCGAGCGTGCAAGCTCGTGCCGCCCCAACACCTTTTATCGATTCCAACTCCGCGCGCCCAGCACCAACCACTCCACGCAGGCCACGAAACTCGCACAGCAGCACACGGCCAAGCGCCTGGGCATCGCCGCTGCTGCGGTGACCGGTGCCCAACACCAGTGCCAGCAATTCCGACTCGCTGAGCACCGTCGGCCCATAGCGGCGCAGACGTTCACGTGGCTGTTCGCTCTCTGGCAGCCGCGCGTATCTTGAAGAATCGTTGAGCACCACTGAATCGCTGGTCTCCGCCCCGGACCAGCTAGCAGATACACCGGCGCGGCCGAGAGCATCAATGCCAGTGATGGTATCTGGTCGAGCTAGCTCAGGCGCGCTTGAAGTGGCCACTGCGGCCGCCGCTCTTCTCAAGAAGCATGACTTCGCCCAGCTGCATTTCACGGTCAACGGCCTTACACATATCGTAGACCGTCAAACCCGCTACGCTGACCGCAATAAGTGCCTCCATCTCAGCGC
The DNA here is from genome assembly GCA_964588545.1 of uncultured Myxococcales bacterium. GTDB lineage: Bacteria > Desulfobacterota > Binatia > UBA1149 > SPBQ01 > CAZPPZ01. The sequence goes on from CAZPPZ010000354.1 coordinate 1,074, forward strand.
CGGTTCGCGCCGTCAAGCGAACCTCGGCCTCAACCCGCAGTAACTCGTCGCCATCGGCATCGAAGGCAATTTCGACGGCTTCGATCGCAAGCGGATGACACAGAGGAATGAGCTCGGAGGTACGTTTGGCCGCCATGATTCCGGCGGTGCGCGCCACCGACAACACGTCGCCCTTGGGCAGATCACCGTCAAGTATGCGCCTGAGGGTCTGTGCACGCATGAGCAGAGCAGCGCCTGCACGTGCCCTGCGCAGCGTCACGTCCTTGGCAGAAACGTCGACCATCCTTGCCCGGCCTTTGTCGTCGAGGTGGGTCAGCTCTCCCATAGTCTCACTCCTCCTTGATGCCCGGCTTGCAAGCTGGACGGGAAATTCATATACGGCGCAAGTTCTCGCGTCCACGTAACGGCCCTAAACAGCACCGCCCAATGGCAGTATAATGAGCGTACAGCATCACAAAATTATTATTCTCGGTTCCGGACCCGCGGGCCTGACCGCGGCCATCTACAACGCCCGCGCCAACCTCTCGCCTTTGGTGATAGAAGGCCCCCAACCGGGCGGGCAGCTTACCATTACCACTGAAGTCGAGAATTACCCAGGGTTCCCCGAAGGCCTTCTCGGCCCCGAGATGATGAACAGGTTTCGTGCGCAGGCTCAGCGCTTTGACACCCAGTTTGCTGTCGGCCACGTCGAGTCGGTGAATCTAGAAGATCGACCCTTCACGCTCTCCACCGCCGATTGTGAGTACAGTTGCGATGCCTTGATCATCGCCACTGGAGCAACGGCACGGCTGCTTGGTCTGGAGTCAGAGTCGAGACTTATGGGCAACGGAGTCTCTGCCTGTGCCACCTGTGACGGCTTCTTCTTCAAGGACAAGGAACTACTCGTCGTCGGTGGCGGCGACTCGGCGATGGAAGAAGCAACCTTCCTAACCAAGTTCGCCTCCAAGGTTACCGTCGTACATCGACGCGAGGCCTTTCGAGCCTCGAAAATCATGTTTGAGCGCGCCCAGCGCAACGACAAGATAGACTTCCTCACCAACGCCGTGATCGAAGAGATTATTGGAGAAGTCGGTGCTCAAGGCGTAACCGCAGCGCGGTTAAAAGACACGGTCACCGGCGAGGTTCACCAACGCGCCTGCGACGGAGTGTTCCTTGCCATCGGCCATTTTCCCAACACCAAGCTGTTCGAGTCCTCTCTCGAACTCGACGAGAAGGGCTATATCGTCACCCGTCCCGACTCGACCTACAGCAGCGTTGCCGGGGTTTTCGCCTGCGGTGATGTGCAGGACTCGGTGTACCGACAGGCGGTCACGGCTGCCGGCTCGGGTTGTGCCGCGGCTATCGACGCTGAACGCTGGCTAGAAGCCCGTTGAAGAACCTCGGGCCAAGCCCAGCGGCAAGATTCGCGTCTATGACAAGGCGTGAAACCTCGGCATAGTGGCGCTATGCCGAGGTTTCGCAGGGCGGTGACAGACGCGAAGATCGCGGCTCGGCGACGGGAGCGGGGTTATTGGCGGGGTCTTGCGAGCGAGGATGAAAGCTCGCAATGACTGCGCAACAGCTCACGCGCGAGATCACCACTCCCAGGCG
>CAZPPZ010000355.1:0-2657 GCA_964588545.1 uncultured Myxococcales bacterium
CAGAAGCGCGCCCCCCCCCCGACCCATCTTCTTGTTGCTATCGGCTGCTACGAGGCTGTTACAGTCGGTAGCAGCCGAGATGCGCCCTAGATCTCGCTGCTGGTGGCAGTCAGAAATGGTCTCAAAAGCGTACTTGGTTACGCCCTGAGCCGCCGCCGCAAGCCCGACCCGGCAGCGCCTCTGCTGCGGCCCAAAGCTGGCGTGCCCGGGGCTAGGTAGAGCCGCCAGCAGCAGCAACCCGGCGACCAGCGCGCAGACTAGCGGACTGGTTACTCGCAGCCTCTGGCTGTGACTCGCATGGGGCATAGCTCCAGTGGTAGCAACGCTTTTTTGAGAGCGTCAATAGCATTTGCCGCCAAGCCGACTACAACCCCCTTATAGAGAATTATTACCCCCAGGAGGGGGGGCACAGGCCACGCTTAGAAAGTAGGTGGCCGCCTCTTTGAATGGGGTAGGCAGGACGTGCTAGTGTCCGGCCGCGGAAATTCCAGACGTAAGCAACGACCTTCTATGACACGACACTAGAAGCTGCCCGATCGATGACCGAGACACATAAGTGGAAAGCACTGCGCGACGCGGTCAAAGAGGACTGCCCCACCGCGCTGTGGTCAAAGGGCGTAGCCCTGGTGCGCAACGATGCAGTATCTGGTGAAGAACACAGCGGCGACAGCTGGAGCTTTCGCGTCCGCAGCCCCGGCCGGCCAATCCCGCCTACCGTGGACCTGTACTGCGACGACAACGAATGGGACTGCGACTGTGGCAGCCGCTTCGACCCCTGCGAACACATCGCCGCTTGTGTCATCGCTATCTCGCAGTCGGCCGAGGGTGCCCAGACGCTGTTCGCCGACAGCAGCGCCAATGGTAGAATCCGCTACGAACTGAAACGCGTGGCTCAGGGGCTCACGCTCGAACGCTTCCTCGTAGATGAAGGCTCGCCGCCGCGACCACTCGAGAGTTCAATTGTCGACCTTCTCGCACGCCGAAGCCCCGAGCTGAGCATAGCTCCAACCCATGCCGACATAGCCGTCGATCGATTGCTCACGACCTGCCGGGAAGCAGCAATAGGTTTCGACAAAGCCGCATCGCTACTGCTGGCCCTCGTTGGCGTTACCGACCTAAACCTCGAGGGCCGTCCGGTACGTGCGTCGGGGGAGCCGCTTTTTCCCTGCGCCCGAGTCGTCGACGCCGATGCTGGCGCCGTCGAACTGATCATCGAGCCCGACTCTCGGGTAGACGAAGTCGTTGCTCCGGGTATTCTGCGCAGTGCAGACACGCTTCACCCTTTTGGCGGTGAGGCGCGCTTTGGTCGCGAATGGAAACGCTTGCCGCTGCACCGCTGCTTCACGCCTGCACAGACCACCGAGTTGGTGGCCACGGTGATCCCCGAACTGCGCCGCCACATAACCGTAGAGATACTTACCGACCGGCTGCCGAGTATGCACAGCGGCGGTGACGCGCTACACCGCCTGTATCCATGGATAAGCTTCCAGATCGACTTTATCGATCACGGTGTAGACGTGCTGCCGCTACTGGTCTACGGCGATCCCCCGCTGGCACGTATAGATGGCGACACCCTGGTGCATCTGCAAGGTGAGATTCCCCCGCGTGACCAGCCCTGCGAGAGACGCTTGTTGTGGAATCTACGCGACCAATTGAACCTTGTCCCGGGGCGCCGTGTGCATCTTGCAGCCAGCGAGGCGGCGCGCTTGCTCGGCGATCTCGAGTCTTTTGCCGACGGCCGTCCCCGCTCTGCAGCCGCACGGGTTTCACTCAAGGCCGAGCGCACCACGCTGGTTCCGCGCTTGGAGCTCAAGGACGGAGATTTCAAACTGATCTTCGAACCCGAGGCGGCGGCCGATGGCAAGAGCAGCACCGCCGACCGACCCTCGGCTAGTGCCGAAGCCGTGGTCGGCGCTTGGCGCGATGGAATAGGACTGGTGCCGCTTAGCGATGGTGGTTTTGCGCGATTGCCCGCCGACTGGCTCGAGCAACAGGGGCAGCTAGTCGCCGATTTGTTGGCTGCGCGAGATCAAAATGACGGTCGCACACCAAAGTCGGCATTGCCGCTACTGGGAGAGTTGTGTCAGGCCCTCGATACACCTGATCCCTTCGAGCTAACCCGGCTTAGACCTCTGCTAGACCAGACCCTTGTGGCCGACGGAGACGAACCGGCCAAGGCTCTCGAGAGCGCAGGCTGCGATGACTTTCGCGGCGAGCTCCGTGGCTACCAGGCCAGCGGAGTCGCCTGGCTGGCACGGCTGCGTGACGCTGAAATAGGCGCGATACTCGCCGACGACATGGGACTGGGTAAGACCGTGCAGGCCTTGTGCATACTGCGCGGCCACGCTCTGGTAGTGTGCCCTCGTAGCGTCATCCACAACTGGAGCAAAGAAGCCGCGCGCTTCCGTCCCGAGCTTTCCGTTGCTCTGTATCACGGGCCCAAACGACGCCTTAGCGAGGCCAATATCACCCTGACCACCTACGCGACCCTTCGCAACGATGCCGATAAGCTCAGTGACATCGAGTGGGACGCCGTGGTTCTCGACGAAGCCCAGGCCATCAAGAATCCCGACAGTCAGGCAGCACGTGCAGCCTACAGCCTAAACAGCCGTTTCCGCTTGTCGCTATCAGGTACACCGATCGAGAACCGTGCCGAC
>CAZPPZ010000356.1:0-2627 GCA_964588545.1 uncultured Myxococcales bacterium
AGATTGAGGCGTGGGGGAAGTCGACACTCCAGCAGCGCCCTGTGGTGCTTATCAGTTGTACGCTGACCATGGGGTCGGCGGCGAACAGACGATCTGCGCTCGCCGGTACCGGCGTGGGTACGTTTACTCCCTTAGCGGTGATCAAGACCTTGGTCTTGCCCGATGCCCCAGAGCGCAACTGCATCTTCTGGACTCCGGCAGCACTACCGCTCTTGTCTTTGTAGCGCCAGCCCTTTTTCCCTGCCGGTCTCCATGGTGGCCCAGCCGTAATGTCGAGCGAGCTTGCCAGCGTCGACTCACCAAGCGAGCTGTCGTAGAGGCACAGTGTGTATCCAGTGCTGGTATCGGGAGAGCCGAGGTCGCCGAGCGTGAACGCTTCTCCCTTGGCCCATTTCCATTTAATGATGTCTTTGGCGTCTTTGCTGTTGTCGCTTACCTGCAGCGAAGCACTCGGGGCAGCAAAGCACGTGGGCGCAGGCAACGCGGGGTTTAAACAGCCTGAGATGTCGTCACAGCTGTCTTGGGTGCAGGGGTTGCCATCGTCACAGTTTATTGGTGTTTGACCCACGCATACACCGGCCACACAGCTGTCTATCGTGGTGCACAGCTTGCCATCATCGCAGGGCGAAGAGTTGGCCGTGTTGACGCAGCTACCATCGGCAAGGCAGGAGTCGTCGGTGCAAGGATTGGCGTCGTCGCACTCTAGTGGAATCTGACCTACACACTGTCCACCGGAACAGGTGTCGCTGGTGGTACAGGGGTTGCCATCGTCGCAGGGCAGCAGATTCGGTGTGTTAATACATCCGCTTATCGCGTCGCAGGTGTCATCGGTGCAGGGGTTGGCGTCGTCACACTGCGAGGCCAGAGAGCAAGATGCACAGCTCGGCAGAAGACCATCAAAAACAATTATCGCCGCAGGGGTGATCGTGCCAGCGATGGTTGGCACAAGTGCGGCATTGCCGTGGACCAGCGTGTTTGACCCGCTGGTTGGGTCGGCGTTGACACTTGCTGCGGCTTCTACGCTGATGCTACCACGGCCGGTAATGCGATTGCGCCCGGCGGTGGCGCTGTTGTCTATCGACGCGCCGGCGGCGATCACTACGGTGCAGCCGGTTACGACGATAGTATCGCCGAAGCTAGTCGACCCTGCGGTTATCAACGTTCCGTCAATCGTGGCGTTGGCGTCGGCCTGGATGAAAATCGAACCGGCGCCACCGCTGACAGTACCGCCGGCATCAATCAAACCGGATATGCTGATGTCTGCCGAGGAGAGCAGCGTAGCGTCACCACCACCGCCGCTGCTTCCGGTTACGTCGATGCGCCCGCTGGCGCTGACCGTTAGTCCCCCGCCGGCCGCGATCAGGTCGATAACACCGCCTGAGCCCGCACCGGGTTTTCCCTTGGATTCTAGAGTGCCGGCAATCAAGATTGTATTGGCGCTGAGAAATATGTCGCCACCAGTGCCGTCGGGGATGGCTCCATCGGCAACTATCTTGACAAACTGGCCGATCGATATGCTGGCGCCAGCGCTGTAGGAGTGTTCTCCGCCGTCGCCGCCGAAGCCTGCGCCTGAGCTCCCGTCGCTGCTCAGCAGCAACGGTACCGAGGCACTGCCCCCAGATATGGTGATGTTTGCTGCTGCGTTGAGTAGTAAGTCTCCACCAAATCCCTCGCCGCTCTTAGAATCGACAAGAATGTTGCTTTCGATGTTGATGTCACCGCCGGAGTTCGCGTCGAAGATACCGCCATCGAACTCGCCGCCACGAAGGTTGACCACCGCGCGTACATTGAGGTTGCCGGCGGCGGTGAGGGTGACGACGCCACCGGACTCGAGTCCACCTCCTTCACTATTGATTAGGCCATCGAGGTTGATGTCGCCGTGGCTGGAAGTGACGGTGAGGATGCCGCCTCTGGCTATGGCAACGGTGCCGTTGAGATTAACTTCCTCTGAAATGCCAACCGTAGCGGCGGCGTTCAAGGTCAGTGCGGCTGGAGTCTGGGCGTTGCCCAGAACTTTGCCCCCAAGCGAGATCGTGGCGCTGCCGACGATGCAGCTTCCGGCCGCTGCCAAGGCGCAATCGGCATCATCGAGGCAGGTCAACAGGGGGTTCGCCGAGCACGAACGGCGGGCTTGTATTGTTGCCCGGCCGCCGGCTCCGCTGCTCGAATGTAGGCGTATTGCGGCGGTGGTGCCGGTGCTGGCCGAGAACGAGCCGCATAGCAGCGATGCCGTTCCAGCAGCGAAGTCGAGTTGACCGCCGACAGCTACTTGAACATCGCGCAGGCCGAAGTCCAAGACTGATCCGCTAGCGATTTGCACCGTATCGGTGATTACACATGGATCGATCGCTGCTGCGCAGATGTCGGCAGCGGTGGAGGCGATGATCACAGCTCCGGCCCTTGCCGGGAGCAGACTAGATGAGAGGAGGAACAAAGATGTTATTACTGTGATGGTGGTGGGGCGATGTTTCATTGTCGGTATCTCCCAAGGCTGGGTCCGAGGCCGTGCCCACTCACCTCGGTATGTGGTGGGTGGGCACGGCTTTACCGGATGTGCCGCTAATCGCGACCATCGACTACGGCAGCAGCGTGGTCGAGGTGGTGGTGGTGACCATCGAGGTTGTCGT
>CAZPPZ010000357.1:0-2620 GCA_964588545.1 uncultured Myxococcales bacterium
CGGGTTCATGGTGTTGTGGCGTATGACGCTGGCGGGCGGTGCACCGCGTATGGGTTGGAAGCTGGGCATCAACGACCCCGCCTTCCAACGATTGCTCGGGCTGTCCGGCCCGGTGGTCGGCTGGTTAAACGGTGACCACGTCCTTGCTTCGGGAGAAAGCTACACCGCGGCTCCCGCCGCGCGGCTGTTCGTAGAGGCTGAGGTGGCTATTGGCGTGTCGGCCGATGTTCCCCCGGGGCTTAGCGACGGCGAGGCCGGGCAGTTCATCTCAACCTTGGCGCCGGCGATCGAACTGGTCGACTATTCTCTGGCCACCGATTCACTCGAAGAGGTGTTGGCCAACAGTGTGTTACACGCGGCAGTGGTTTTTGGCGCCGAGCGCAAGATCAAGCCCTCGGCGGTTCTGGCTTCGAGCTGGCCCAAGGTCAGCAAGAACGGGGGCCCCATGCGTGAACGCCATGCGGGCTTGGTTCCCTCCAGTTTTGGTTCAATCCTCGCCCGCGTGGCTACGGTGGTGCACGATTACGGGGAGAGGCTGCTCAAGGGAGATCGTGTCCTCAGTGGATCCTTCGTTGAACCGCTGCGTGTGGCTAACGGTGATCGGCTGCGCGTGGACTTTGGAGCGTTGGGCATGGTTGAAGTATCTATCTCTCGCGAGAAGGGCTGACTCTCGAGGCATTTTTCCCATAGTTGGCGAGAGGCGGTCGAGGCTTGGGCATTTGCGACGCGCAGAGAAAGCTCGGTTGAGGTCGTGGAGGCGTGTAAACAGGCACTTTTCGTGTCGATCAGCCTAGTGGCTAGACCCCAGCCGATTTCCTAGCACTGCGAAGACCGCTGCTGGGCACTTCTTGCCGCTGGGAAGAAGGGCTGTGTTTGTGCTGACAATTGATAGCAGAGGATATGGCACGTCCTGTGCATCTTGTGGGCCTCTGGGGCCTGTGCGGCAGTTTTCCTTGTCGGCTTCGCTTGTTACACCAAACTAAGGAGCGGAATTTGATGGCGCGTTCAAGAATCATCGTGACGACGCTACTCTGCGTAGCACTCGGTTTTAGCGCCGGGTGCGAGCGTGAAGACTGGGGGCCGGAGACACTCGGCCGCACACCCAAAGGCCGCGAGCAAGTCGTGCTCAACCACGGCCGTGAGGCCTACAAGACTTACTGCATAGGTTGTCACGGCGAAGCCGGCGATGGTGCTGGGCCAGCCGCGCGCTTCCTCAATCCTAAGCCAAGAGACTTTCGCTCGGGGATCATCAAGTTTGCGGCGGTGGAGTCGGGTGAGCTTCCCCACGATGCCGATCTCGAACGTGTCATCCGCAGCGGGCTGCATGGTACCGCTATGTCGCAGTGGCGCTTCATGCCGAAGAATACCGTCGAGGCGGTGGTGCAGTACATAAAGACTTTCGCCGCCGAAGCCTACCAACGCGACGAGCCCCACGCGGCCATCGTTCCCACCCTCGATCCCTGGATAGACGGTGATATGGATGAGGCAAGGGAGGCCGGTGCCGCTGTCTACCATGCGCTGGCCAGGTGTAACAACTGCCATCCTTCCTACATGACCCGCCGGCAGATCTACGATTTGTCCAAACAGAAGTTCGGCTATGGCCTCGGCACTTTTCGCGAGGATATGTACGAGGGGCGTGTGACCGAGAGCGACTGGGGCCAGGAAATACAGGCCCCCGATTTTCTCGCGGCTACGCTCCGTAGTGGGGCCGACGTTGGTTCTCTGTATCGAGTGATCGTCTCGGGTGTAGGCGGTACCGCCATGCCGACCTGGCGTGGTGCTCTTCCCGAAGAACAGCTGTGGGCGATGGTGCACTACATTAAGTCGTTGGTCGATCTCAAGGGGAGCCCTGCGGCGGCCACTTTGCGCAAGAGCTTGGCCGATCAGCCGGCGTTTTCCCCGCCGGGGAGCGCTGCTCAAGAGGAGGAAAGCTGACATGGCCGTCGCTGCAACTACAGCACCTATGCCACTGGTAGACCGAGCTTTGGTACGCGCCCATCTGCTTGCGGGCGTGGTTTTCTACATGGTGGTCTTGTTGGCCGGGCTGCTCTACGGGCTGCAGTTGCAGCAGATGTATCCCTTCCCTGGGATCGAACTGCTCAGCCCCGGGCGAGTTCGTATGCTACACACCAACGCTGCCGCCTACGGCTTTCTCGTCAATCTGTTCACCGCTTGCCTGTACTGGGTGATACCGCGGCTGACCGGACGCCAGGTGTTCAGCAGCCGACTTGGTTGGGTGGTCTTTTGGGCCTGGCAGGCGGTGGTGATGGCTACCGCCGTGGGCATCCTTTTGGGTGAGGCGCAGGCGGTGGAGTGGGGCGAGACCCCGACGTGGATAGATCCGTTTGCGCTGATTGGCGCAGCCATGCTGATCTTCAACCTCATCGTGCCGATCTTCAAGCGCCGTGACCGTAACATGTACGTGACGCTTTGGTACTACGTAGCTGGTTTCATTTGGTTGGCGCTCGTTTATTTCATGGGGAACTTCCTGCCGCAGTACTGGATTCCGGGAGCCGGCGGGGACGCGGTGGTTGGCCTGTTCATTCACGATCTCGTCGGCCTGTTCGGCACCCCTCTGGGCTGGGGGCTGATGTACCTCCTCGTGACTGTGCTCTGAAGA
>CAZPPZ010000358.1:0-2594 GCA_964588545.1 uncultured Myxococcales bacterium
CTTGATGAACCGGATTATCGTCAAGACGCAGGCCCGAGGCGCGCTCAGACATGGCGGCTTGATGATTAGCTTCGATCGCAGCTCGCGACATCACACCAACACTAAGAGTTTTGTGGGCGCCGGTGGCACCGGCAAAGTAGTGAGGCTCTACGCTGCCACAGCCCACATAGAAGCCGGACTCGGCCATCCAGGCGTTGAACTCATAGACACCAACACTGGCATGGCTGGCGCTATCCTCGCCGTCATGCCAACGGATCTCAGCAAAACGCGCACGCAAAGAACCAAGAATGCGCTGCTCGTGCTCGTGTTTCTCGGCGCTGGCGGCGCGGTGGCTGCCCTGAGCAACCAGGATGCGCAAGCGTGGGTCGTCGCCACCCGCGCAAGCCTCGTCGATGAGCTGCACCGCAACCTTCAAAAAAGCCAGCGTCTCGGTAAAACGATGGGCGTCGTTTACGACGAAGGTAAGTGGCTTGCCCTCGCTGGCGGCCAAGCGGGCGAATTCTCCTAGAGCGGCACCATCGAGCTCGGCGCGCATCTCATCGGCGCCACCGCCAAGCACAGTCGGCAGCGACGGCGCCAGGCTTAGCGTATCGATGCCCTCGAGCAGCTCAGTCCAGGACAATTCCGCGTCTACACTCACTACTGCTTCTCGACTACTGCCGGCTGCTCTGTCTCGTCGCGCTCGAGAATAAACACTCTCTGTCCAGCCCCTCCAAGCCAACTCGACCAGGGCTGCTCGGAGTGCGGATGGTAACCCGGCAAGCGGGTAAAGCTGGCAACAAAGCGGTCATCTACCACCCACCACCAACTCTTCAAAGAAGCACTCTGGCCTATGCGTGCCTCATCAACGCTAGGATTGCCACCGAGTACGGCCGCGAGGTGCCAGCCGTTAAACTCAACCCCACCGTCGATCTCGCGCGGCGAATGGCCCTCGGCCATCAATGCATCCAAACCTTGGTGGCGCGCGCGGTTCCATGACAGGTAGTCGTGAGTAGAGGCCAGAGAATACAGCGCAACCAACACGACCAAAGCCCAAGCGCTGTTCGGCACTTTGATGCGCTCTGACGCACACAGCACCGAGGCGATGGCGAAGGGCAGCATCGGAAGTAAGTAGCGATCAAAATAGAAGTCGGCCTGCAACAGGCTGCCAGCAGCAAACGCGAGCAGACACAGCGGCATAAACAACTTGTGGGGTTCAGCTCTCAGCCACTGCGAGTCTAACCATACGGCAGACAACACCCCCGCCGACACCGTTGCCGCCAGCGTCAAGACAAACGCCAGCAAGTTTCCGTGAGCAAAGGGCGGTGCGATTCCGAGAAACAGCGCATCACGCAGGGTCAGCGCACCAACGCCACCACGGTGAAGAATATTGGGCAGGTAATACATCAGCTCGCCGCGGCTGATGTACAAAAACCCAGCCACTGCGCCAAGGCCCGCCGTCAAGACCGCGGCGCGCGCGCTAAAGCCGTCTTCACGTGAGTGCCAGGCCACCAGCGCCAACGGCATCAACAGCAGGCCCAGATACTCGATGATGCGAAAGCCAACACTTGCCGCCACCAGCGGCGATATGGTCAGAATTCCGCCGGCGCGAATACTCGCGCCGGCCGGGGCACCGTGCATGGCGAACAACCAGACGTGATAGGCAACGAACACCACCAGCGGCGCGATCGAGGCCATGACCGCCCGCCACAACCGCTGCGCAAAGCCCACTCGGGTATCAAACAACATCGCCACAGAGGCAGCAGCGGCCAGAAACAGACCGTTTTGGCGAATTAAAATAGCCGCACAGCAAAACACGCTGGCCGCTGCCATCTCTTTCCAGTCGTAGCGTTCAAGCGTGCGCAGGTAGAACAGCGCCGCCCACAGCAAGACGACGACAAACGGGACCTCGGTCATGAAGGTGTTGGAGAGGCTAAAAAACAGTGGGCTGCCGCCAAGCGCCACGGTGGCAAAGCCAGCCCTGGTCGAAGAGCCCGACAGGCGCCGCAGCAACAAGAAAAAAGCCACCAGCCCCAGCGGCGCAAGAAGCAGCGTAGACAGCCGCAACAGCGTAAACGACCATCCAAACAGCTTGCACAGAGCCGCCCCGTAACCTATCTGCAGCAGTAGGCTTGGCGCGCTCCAGGGCAGAAGTTCGATGCTGCCGTGCTCGCACAATTGCTTGGTCGTCCACGCATAAGACCAGTCGTCGTTTAGCGGAAAGTTACCAAGCGGGCCTACCGCCCACTCGGCAACGAGCCAGCACAGGCCGGTCAGCGCTAATACTCTTGATAGTCTCACTGCTCGACCTTGTGCCGCCTCTGCGAGCTCAGGAGAACCGTCGCGGCAGCGGCTACCACGCGTAGCCCAAAGAGCGTAGCCGTTGCGCGACCCGTGGGTCAACAGCCGCCTGATCCAGGGTCGCAGCAGGGGGAACACGCCAAATTCGCGCCAAAGGCCCGGCCTGGTCGCCACTACGGTGCTGGTCTACCGAGTGAGGCAGACCAGCACTGCGGCATTCGAGCAGATCGGTTGCGGCTACGGTGGCATCTTGCGCCACGGCAGCCAGATCGATCATGGCGGCGCTGTGGCGCTCAGGGTCAAGACCAAGCGTG
>CAZPPZ010000359.1:0-2590 GCA_964588545.1 uncultured Myxococcales bacterium
TGCCCACGTCGAGGCCGCCGTCTATGAGCCGGCCCACGCCTTGCCGCTCATGGGGAGCGAGCTCGACGCGGCCGCACAACAGCAGCAGTCTGTCTTCAGCCGAGATGGGCTCAGCAGGGGAGGCACTCATCGTCGCAGTATCCACGCTGCCATGACCGCCAGCAGGGCAACGGCCCTGCGCCGGCCGGCCAGGGGAAAGCAACTGGCCAGCAGCCAGCCCAATGCCCTGGCCCGGCGGCTCTCCAGGCTGAAGCGGCCGGTGGCTGTGCGCACCGCGCTCACCCGGCCGAATACGGCCTCCATGGGAAGCGGTTCATCGCGGCAGGGGCGACGGTCCCCTGCGGTGATCAAGCGTTGGCTCTCGTCATAGCCCAGCAGGCGATGGACGATGACCTGCTCTCCCAGGCGACAGGCCAGCACATCACCCACCCGCAGGTCCTGGCAACCGCGGCCGATCTCCAGGACGTCGCCGGGCTGGAGGAGAGGGGACATTGTGGTGGCGCGCGACACACCCCTACGCGCACATCGCACCCGTAGCCCCCGCCGCGCGACCAGCGGAGCGACTATGCTGTCGCCGCGGCTGATGTCGCCCAGTTCTACGCCCACCAAGTTCAGCGCCACGCGCTGGCCCGCCGATGCACGTTGTACGTCTTGGCCATGGACCTGAACGCTGCGCACCCGAATACTGCTGCCGCGCGGTGCGACCTCGAGCTCGTCTCCGGCGACGACACTACCCGCCGCTGCGGTGCCTGTAACGATCAACCCATAGCCCTTGAGTACAAACGCTCTGTCGATAGGCATACGAAACGCGCCGCGCACTTCTTCGCGCTCGAGTCCGATCAACGCGGCAACGATGGTCGCGCGTAGTTCTTCGACACCGCTCCCACTAATCGCCGATACGGCAACAACCGGGGCACGCTCGAACTCGGTACCGGCGGCAAGAATTTCGATCTCGCCACGTACCTCCTCCACCCGCTCAGCGCTGGCCAGATCGGTCTTGGTAATGACAAAAATACCGTTCTTGACCCCGAGCAGATGGCAAATCTCGAAATGCTCTTCGGTCTGCGGCATTACCCCATCATCGGCGGCGACAACGAGCAGCACCAAATCAAAACCCTGGGCGCCAGCCAGCATCTGGCGAATGAAACGTTCGTGTCCAGGAACATCAACGATACCGGCCCTTTCACCATCAGGAAGTTCTAGATAGGCGAAGCCAAGCTCTATCGAAATCCCTCGCTCGCGTTCCTCGGGCAGCCGATCGGTCTCGATCCCCGTGAGCGCGTTGATCAGCGCTGACTTTCCGTGGTCAATATGACCGGCTGTGCCAACGATTGCCTTCATGATGTGCCTGCTAGTCTAGGCGGCCGGAACGATCTGTTCGGGACGCTCGATCAAGCGTAGATCGAGCAAGAATCGTTGTTTCTCGATCCGTCCGATTATCGGCGGATCGGCGCGGCGGGAATCCGCCGCGATGCGCGTGGCCGAGCGCTGGCTACTCTCGATGACTACAGCCCTCGACGCTATCGCGTGTTCGGGCTGAGAGCCACTGCCAGCCTGCACCAAGGCCTCTTCGACGTCGATGTCGTAGTTCGGCCCGAGCAGCTCGCGTAGCAGTTCGACGGCTTGGCGTCCGAGTTTCTCGAGTTCTGCAAGCGGTCGCGACAAGGCCCACAGTGTCGGCAGCTGAACCTCCGGAGCTGGATCGAAACGATAAATGCGTAGCGTCTCCTCGAGAGCCGCAAGCGTCATCTTATCGAGCCTCAGGGCGCGCTTCAGGGGATCACGGCGCATGGCATCGATCAAATCACGACGACCGACGGCAATGCCACACTGCGGTCCGCCTAACAGTTTGTCGCCGCTAAAAGTAACTATGTCGGCACCCGCGGCGATACGCTCGGCCACCACCGGTTCAGGCGGCAGCCCCCAACGCGACAGATCCAGCAGCGCGCCGGCGCCTAGATCTTCGGCCACCACAACCCCAGCATGCTCATCAGCAATGCTGCGCAACTCGGGAAGATCGACACAGGCGGTGAAGCCGATGATTCGGTAGTTGCTGGTGTGAACCTTGAGCAGCATCGCGGTCGCGTCGTTGACCGCGTCTTGGTAGTCGGCCGGGTGAGTACGGTTGGTGGTACCAACCTCGTGAAGCAACGCACCGCTCTTGCGCATGACGTCGGGGATACGAAACGACCCCCCAATCTCAATCAGCTCACCGCGCGAAACGACAACCTCACGCCGATCTGCCAAGGCCGAGAGCATCAGCAAAACGGCAGCCGCATTGTTGTTGACAACGGTAGCCGCTTGGGCACCAGTGAGCGCACACAGATGATCCTCTACTAGACGATCGCGGTCGCCACGTTGGCCCGAATCAACATCGTACTCGAGCGCGCAAGCCTGGGTAGCCACCCTCACCACCGCATCGGCAGCCGAGCGCGCAAGCAGGGCACGACCGAGGTTGGTATGGAGGATCACCCCACTGGCATTTACCACCGTTCGCGTCCGGCGTCGGGTGCTAACGGCAATTGTCGCGGGAACCGCCGCCATTTCCGACTCCACCGCCACCCCCTCCTCACCGGCGCATCCCCCGCCC
>CAZPPZ010000360.1:0-2580 GCA_964588545.1 uncultured Myxococcales bacterium
TAAGGTTCTGTGTGTCTAGCTCTCCCTCGACATCACGAGGAAACACGTTGAGCCCACTCGAGATGATCATGTCGTGCTTGCGGTCGCAGATGTATAGATAGCCGTCTTCATCCAGGCGGGCGATATCGCGGGTGTGGAGCCAGCCCTCGTGCAACACCTCCGCGCTAGCCTCGGCGCGCTGCCAGTACTCCGACATCATCCACGGCGCGCGTACGCGGATCTCGCCCTCGCGGCCAGCCTCTTCTATGACACAGCCCTCGTCATCGACGAGCGACACCTCAGCCTCTCCTTTATTGGCCCGACCGATAGACCCCAAGCGCTCGGGATTCGACTCGAGCCAACGGCGGTGCTCGTCGGCGCCCATCAGGGTGTTGAGCCCGTAGGCTTCGGTCTGGCCAAACCCGGTGACCAGACCGGCATTTGGAAAGGCCCGCATGGTCCTTGCGACCAGCCCAGCCGAAGCCGGTGCGGCAGCGTAAATTATAGTCCTAAGCGAACTGAGGTCGCGGCGCTCGACGTCAGCGTGACCTGCGACCGCCTGCATCAACGTGGGTACCATGAGCATGACCGACACTCCGCGCTGCTCGATGGCAGCAAGGATCTCGGCCGCATCGGTGCTGCACACCACCATGGTCGCGGCAGCCAGCCATCCCGCGTCCATCAACCGTCCGCCGAAGTGGCTAAGTGCGAACTGGCCGAGCAACACGTCACCCTCGCGCATTCCGCTCCAGCGCGACCAGCCGTGAATGGCAGCGTCGATAGCGGCGCGGGAGTGGACCACGCCCTTGGGTTTCCCGGTGGTCCCGGAGGTGTAGAGAATCTGCCCGGGGGTATTCCCCTCGGCTTGCTCGAGCGCAGCATCGGGCGTCGCGGAACCGGCACACGCGTCTTCGTAATCGGTGAGTGTCGGCGGTAGTGCACCCTCAGGCGGCGATACCGCGATGACTCGCCTAACCTGCTCCTGCTCAAGAAATCTTACGGCCCGTCCGGCCGCCTGCTCATCGAGGCAGATGACAATCTTCGCGGCGACGTCGGCGACGATAAAATCGTGGTCGCTCTCGGGCAGTAGTCCGAGCATCGGCACGTAGACGGCTCCGGCGCGCGCTACGGCACACACAGCCTCCATGTAGCGTCGGCCGTTCTCTTGAATGATCGCGACGCGCTCGCCCGGCTTGATGCCCTCGCTTATCAGATAGCTCGCCAACGCCGAGGCTCGCCCGTCGAGTTCGCCATAGCTGCTCTCACCCTGCCCGTCGACCACGGCACATCTTTGCGAGTGAGAAGCCGCAGCCACTGCCATGTACAGAGAGTAAGGGTGTCGCATCACTCGGCCTCGTCTTGGCCTTGGCCGTAGCCAGGAGGCAGCTCGCGGGCAGCAGCACCGGTGTAACAGGCGCCCAACTCCTCGGGGATGATGCGCAGGGGCACACCCGCGCGAATCTCTTCAACCGCATGCGCGATCAGCGCCGGACCGTAGAGCACTGCCGCAATCCCGCCTATCTCTAAGGGATGCCAGCCGCGGTCAACCAACACACAGGCGATCATCCCTGCCAAATTGACCGGCAGAGCTCGACCGCCACGCCCCTGCCCGATCTCGCCCGCGATCGCTTGGAGCATCTCGCAGGCCGGGCCCCAGCCCTCGGCCTTTTCCACCAAGCGGCGCAGAGCCGCGGCACGTGGCTCAACCGTCTTATGGATGGGGTGGCCCAGACCAGGAACGTAGCCGGGGTGGGCCAGCCAGCACTCGAGCACCTCGCTCGGCGTCTGCTTGGCATCGAGAGCGGCTGTTAGCATTTCGGCGCACTGTTGAGGCGACCCGGTGACCGTCCCACTAGCTAGGATGCCGCTCGCCAGCGCCGGAATGACGCTCTCGGGCGAAGCCGAGGCAGTGTAGCGCGTGGCGCAGGCGGCTGAGCTGATAAGCTGCTGATCGACGCCGCTCTTGAGCACGGCTTCGATTACCGCTGCGTCGGTCGCGGTGGCGAGTTCACCGCGGATCAGCAGGTGCACCATCTCGGCAAACGACAGTCGCTCTATTACATCGGCTATGGGGTAGCCACGTACGAGGATCTCGCCCTTACCGGCCTTGCTGATCGCCGTGCTCCAGTAGTCCGAGTAATCACCCGAAGAGATATAGGAACCGATGCTGCGTTTCGCTTGCTCTGCCATCGACACTCCCCCTAAGCTTCTTGCCGCTACTTAGCCTTGAAGCACGGCTTGCGTTTTTCGGCGAAAGATTTGACGCCTTCTCGAGCGTCCTCACTCTGACGCACCGGCTCGGCGAGGAACTGCTCGAGTCTCAGTCCTTGCTCCAGGGGTAGATCGAGACCACGCAGCGCCGCCTCCTTGGCCGCTCTCACCGCTAGCGGCCCGTTCGAACAAATCACCGCTGCCATCGACAGGGCTTCGGCGATCAGCGCATCTGCCGGCACCACGCGGTTGACCAAACCGACGCGCAGCGCGGTGTCGGCGTCGATTGAGCGCCCGCCAAGCAACATCTCCATGGCCATGCACAGTGGTATTGTGCGGGACAGCCGTTGTGTGACGCCACCACCGCGCACGAATCCCGAGCGATTGCCT
>CAZPPZ010000361.1:0-2565 GCA_964588545.1 uncultured Myxococcales bacterium
ATGCCTGGGGCCAAGCTCGACGAGGTGGTCGGTGAGGGCAACTTCGTTGGCAGTATTCGCATAAAGGTTGGAGCCATTACTGCGGCCTACAAAGGCAAGGTCGAGTTTACTGCCGTAGATGCCGGGGCCTACTCGGTAGAGCTGAGTGCCCAAGGAACCGAGACCGGTGGCGGCACGGCCAAGGCAACGATGAAGAGTGTGCTGCTCGCTCTTCCCGACGGGCATACTGAGCTGGTTGCCACCGCCAGTGTAGATCTGACGGGACGCATCATGCAGGTCGGCCGTGGAATGATTCAAGGTGTATCTCACCAGCTGTTCAAACAGTTCGTCGCCAAGGCTAAGCAGGATCTCGAGGCGGAGGATGCCGCTGCGCCTCAGGAAACTGTGGCACCAGCTGTTGCATCAAGCAGCGCCGATGATGACGCCGTGCGGGTGTTGCCGCTGATGCTACAGACCCTGTGGGCGGCAGTGATCGGTTTCTTCCGTCGGGTGTTTGGGCGTCCGGCAACCGAGAAGTAGCTCGGCGAGACTAAGCGTAGGGGAGGTCAACGGTTTCCTATGACGCTGCCACCGACAAGACGCTGGTTAGAGTATGGGGATGGGTGAAGTAGCAACTAGCGGGGCCGGTGTAAGTGTAGCGCTAGGAGGCGTTACGGTCCTAGATCTTTGCGAGTCATTCTGGTCGCAGAGCGCGGCAGCAATGCTCGCCGATTTTGGCGCCAGGGTCATACGTATCGACGATGCCGCGCAGTCTGACCGGGCGGACGATGTAGCGCGAGATGCCGCTTTCACCTCATGGAACTACCAATACGATCTCGCCAATCGCAACAAGCTCAGTCTCGGACTTGCCCTCGGCAGCGAGACTGGCAGGGCGATGCTCGCAGCACTGGCGGCCAAGGTCGATGTAGTGGTAACCGACTGGCCCCGCGCTAGACTCAAAGAGTGCGACCTAGACTATGCCTCTCTTGCAGCGGCACGCGAAGACATAATCTACGCTCGCGGCAGCGGCTTTGGCCCCAAGGGACCCGATGCTGATCTTCCGGCCATCGATGAGTTGGCTGCGGCGCGCACCGGTATGATGCCGATCCTGCCCCAGCCCGGCCAGCCCCCGCTCTACGGTGCTCACGGCTGTATGTACAGCAGCGTGATGTTGGCTTACGCGGTGGCGGTTGCGCTGTTTCATCGACGCCGCAGTGGCCAGGGCCAAGAGGTCGACGTCTCGTTGTTCGGCGGCAACATGTATGGGGCCAGCCTAGACCTTCAGGCTTACCTAGCGATCGGTGGCGAACGTATGCTCGAGCCGGTATCGCGTCTGGATGCGGGCAATCCCATGAGCGGGGTTCTCTATCCGGCTAGCGATGGCCGTTGGATTGCGCTTACCATGCCTGACACCGACCGCTGGTGGCCGCTGCTGTGTGAGGTGACGGGTCTAGACCCCGACGATTCGCGCTTCGACAGCCACGACAAGCGTTGCGGCGCGCATCGCTTGGAACTGATAGAGGCGCTGGAAGAGGCGATAGGTGCTGAGACCTCTTCACATTGGCGTGGTGTGTTCAGCGACAAGCAGATGTCGGCCGATGTTATCGAAGGCTATGAGTACCCAGCCGCAGACCAGGCCGCGATCGACAACCGTTACATTCTGGATCTTGATGACGCCAGTCTCGGACGTCTGCGTATGCTCGGCTTCCCGTTGTTCATGACCGACACGCCGGCGCGTTTGCGCCGTAGCGCGCCGTGCGCGGGGCAGCACTCGGACGAGCTGCTCTGTGAGCTGCTCGGCTATAGCGAGCACGACATTGTAGGCCTGCGCAGCCAGGGAGTGATTCTCTGAAATGGCCCGCGCGCTCGAAGGTATCCGCGTCATCGATCTGACCATGTGGTTTCAGGGCCCGGTGGCGGCCCAGCACTTGGCCGATCTCGGCGCCGAGGTTATTCACGTCGAGTCGCCCAAAGGGGGAGACTTGGCGCGCGGCATCCGCAGTATCAAAGCTCTGCCGGTGGGTGACTGGAATCAGTACTTTCAAGTCATCAACCGTAACAAGAAGAGCATGGCCATTGATCTAAACAATGCCGAAGCTATCGGCGTGATGCAGCGCCTGGTGGAGGAATCCGACGTCTTCATAACCAACCTCAGCGCCAAAGCCTTAGCCAAGTGGCAGCTTAACTACGAGCAACTCGCTACGATCAACCCGCGCTTGGTTTACGCGATGGGTAGCGGTTATGGCCCCTACGGAAACATCTCCAAACCGTCGTTTGATATGACGGTGCAGGCTCTGCTCGGGCTGATGACCCGCCAAGGCGAGCCCGGGCAGCCTCCGGTCTACCTGGGCATGGGCTCTGGTGACGCGATGGGCGGGATGATGGCCGCTCTGGGTGTGATGCTTGCGCTCAACGCTCGAGAGGACAGCGGGCGGGGCCAGTTCCTCGACGCTTCTCTCTACGGCGCTCAGTTGTTCATGGCGGCACCGAGCTTCCAGGCCTACCTGGCCACTGGCTCCCCGCGTTACTCCGCACCGCGGGCGCGCCCTGCGCTCCGCGAGCCGCCCGCGTGCCAGCTCTCGGTGT
>CAZPPZ010000362.1:0-2536 GCA_964588545.1 uncultured Myxococcales bacterium
GATGATGCGCACCGTATAGAGAAGTGGGGAAATCTCGTCGATGGTGACGAAGGCCAACGAACAGGCACAGGAGACCAGGGCCCCGCAAATCATGAAGCGTCGGCGCCCGAAACGATCGAGGAGGTAGCCGATTGCTGGTAGCACCATCAGCCCGGCCAGCCCTGCTATTCCGACCACGCGGCCGGCGAGGGCTTCGCCTCCACCTTGTTTTAGCACCCACAGGGGCAGCAGAAAGAAGAACGCGAAGTTCAAGAAGAATAAGAAGTTTGCGGCTGCTACAATGATAAACGCCTTGGGAATAGGCGCCTTTGGTGACTCTGACATCCCGTCTACCTAACGCCGGCGATCTCCCCAGGCAAAAAAAGACGGACGTCGTGCTTGTATTCAGCATGGCGGTTCGCGATCATTGGCCCGCTTGAGCCGACTGAGATGTACGATCGTTTTTTCAACTTCCGTGATCAGCCTTTCCGGCTGACCCCTGATCCGCGCTACCTATTTCTCGGAGCCAAGCACCGTGAAGGCTACGCGCATCTTCTCTTTGCCATGCGAGAGGGCAGCGGCTTCGTCGCAGTCACTGGAGAGATTGGTACCGGGAAAACCACTCTGGTTAGGGCTCTGCTGCAAGAAACCCATGACGAGGAGCTGGCGGTCGCCTACATTTTTAACCCGGTGCTGTCGCCGACCGAGCTTCTGCAGACGATAAATTCCGAGTTCGGGCTGCCCTCGCGTAGCAGCAGCAAGAAGGAGCTGACCGAGATACTCAACCAGTTTCTGGTCGCGCAAAAGGTCGAGGGTTCGCGTGCCGTGGTTATCGTCGATGAGGCGCAGAATCTCGAACCGGCGGTACTCGAGCAGTTACGGCTGCTGTCTAACCTCGAGACCGAGACGGAAAAGCTCCTGCAGATAATCCTCCTAGGCCAACCCGAACTGCGTGACGTACTCGATCGCCCCGACCTCAGGCAGCTGTCGCAGCGTGTCGCGCTGCGCTGGCATCTTGATCCCCTCGAACGCAGCGAGGTGCACAAATACGTACGCCACCGTCTGCGTATTGCCGGCGCCAACGCTGGCATTTTTGATGCGAAGGCGCTCGATCTTATCGCCGATCATTCTGGTGGCCTGCCGCGATTGATCAACATTTTGGCCCATCGTGCCCTGCTCGTTGCTTTTACCCAGGGGGTACGCGCGGTAGGACCGGCTCAAGTGGCGACAGCGGCGGTAGAACTCGGTGAGAGCCGGGTGCCGCTACGTAGCCGACCACGCGGTTGGATGTATAAAGCAGCAGCTGGAGCCGCAGTTACCGCGGCCGCCGCGGCGGTGGCTTTCTTACTGGTAGCGCCGCTGCGTGACGATAGCACCGGTGCGTCGGTGGTGCCGCGCAGCCAGCGCGCCGCGTTGCCCGCACAAGGGAGCGAGAGCACGGTGCTGCCCGAGCCTCAAGCGCTGCGTCGCGTCGCTGCGATCGAGCCCCAAGTACTCGACGTCGGTCGTCTAGACAAGCGTTTGTCCCGCGCCGACGCTTACGAGACCGCGGTTGCCGGCATGTCACGGCTGGTACTGCTGTGGACCGGTCGCGAGCTGTCCGCCCACGAGATCGCCGGTGGTCAGATGGACCTCGAGGTACTCGGCGCGCGTCGTGGCTTGAGTTACCTCGGTGCCGAGACCACCCCGGGGCTGCTCTCTCTGCTTGATCTGCCGGCGATCGTCGAGATGCAGCTACTCGGCGTCGACGAGCTGCGTTTCGTGTTGGTCGAAACCTTAGGGCCTGACCGAGTTCTTCTCCATCTCGACCGCGAGATGGTCGTCTCAGCCAGTGCCTTTGCCGAGCTCTGGACCGGCCGGGCTCATCTGTTGTGGAAAGATGCCGAAGCCTTGCGACGTTCGCTAGGCAGCGGTGCGAGTGGCCCGGCGGTAACCCGTCTGCAGCAGCTGTTGGCCGAGTTAGGCTTGTTCAGCGGGCAGACCACTGGTGTTTATGACGAAGCTACCGCGGCTGCGGTTAGTACCTTCCAAGCTTCCTACGGACTCGAACCGGATGGCGTCGCCGGCACCATAACGCAGATAGTTCTCTACAACGCTCTCGACCGTTTTGAGAGACCGCGCTTGGCGCAGGCAAATCGAGCAGGGCTGCGGCCTTCTGGAAAACCCTCGTGAGCACGATTCTCGAGGCTCTTCGCCGCGCGCAAGGGTCTGCTACTAAGACCCCGGAGGCTGACGACGGTGGTGGCGTAGAAGAGCCGCTGGTTCTTGGCAAAGATCTCGACCAAGCTGTGGCAGACGAGGCTAGTGGCAAGGGACCCTCGCGCTTCTCTGCAGTGATAGTCGTAGTGTTGGGGCTTTGCTTGGGGGCTTTGGTGGCGCGTTTTGCCGTGGTCGATACAGGCGGCGACTCTGATGCGACGAGGGTGGTCAGCGTAGACCGCGCTGCCGCGATGCAGCCCAACCCTCCCGCACCTCAGGCTGCTCCGTCACTGCCAGCTACTGCTAGGGCTGTGCCGGCTCGGGTGCAGCCTGCGTCGAAACAGGCCCCCGCTGTGTC
>CAZPPZ010000363.1:0-2531 GCA_964588545.1 uncultured Myxococcales bacterium
CGAAAAGATGGTCATGCCGGTCACTCCTCGTCGCTTGACAGTGTGTCGTGGTCATGCTCAGCCCGCGTCATCCCTCAGCACCTTGTCCACCGCAATGCACCCTCTTCCCCAGCCTCCCGGCCCACAGCTGCCCGTCCCACTCGGCCAAACGCAACAAGCCGTCGCTGTAGGGCATCAGCACATGGAGGCCGAGCTGCCGCGATTTTGCGGCCACGTATATCAAGGCAGCGTGCAGCGCAGCCGGGTTGCGACGCGGATCCGCCAAGGAGCAGCGCTCGTCCATAGCCCGGGCCCCGGCACACACAGCGGCGATATCGATGCCGGCCACAGCCAGCGGCAACAAACCCACCGCCGACAATACAGAGAAACGCCCGCCCACCCCTTCCGGCACCGGTAGCGTCGCCAAGCCTTCGGACTGGGCCAGCGCGCGCAAGGTGCCGCCTTGAGGATCGGTGGTACACAAGATCTGCTCGCGGTAGCGCTGCTCGCCTACGGCTTCGAGCAAACGCTGCCGTACGATGAGGAACTGCGACATGGTCTCGGCGGTCTGCCCCGACTTGGAAATGACGTTGCAAGCTGTGCGCTCGAGGTCGAGGCCGTCGAGCACCGCCGAGATGCTGGCCGGGTCTATATTGTCTAGTACCTCTACGCGCAGCCCCCCGCTGCGGCGGCGGCCCGGGCCAATGGCATCGAGGACCGCCTTGGTTCCCAGCGCCGAACCACCAATGCCCAAGACCAGCAGCGTCGAAAAGCGCTGTCGCAGTCGCGCGGCCTCGGCTTCTATGCGTTCGATGCCCTGGCTATCATAGGGAAGCTGGTAGAAGGGAAGCTCACCGGCCGCTCGCCTGGCCGCCAAGGCGCCAAGCACCACTTGGGCGGCACTGAGAGTCTCGTCGACCTGAGCCGCAGCAAGCCCATGGGACCCGGCCATATGCTCGAAAAAACCGTTGACGTCGAGGATTAGCGGGCTCACTGCACTTGGATCGGACACCTCAGCCCGATACCAGCCCGGGGTCTGATTTACAATCAGGACGGCCTCGTGTGCACAAGCGAGGAGCGGGGTCGCGACAGCCGGGAGCGAGCAATTTGAACGCTAGAGGGTTGCGTGTTAGAAGATTCGACCCGCTTTCGGGAGAAGAGGTATTACTGTGGCAAGGGTATGTGACATCTGCGGGAAGCGGCGAGGAGTCGGCAACAACGTCTCGCACGCAAACAACAAGACCAAGCGTACCTGGCAGCCTAACCTCCAGAAAGTGCGTGTCGTCATCAACAAGACCCACCGGACGATCAAGGCCTGCACGCGCTGCATCCGTTCGGGCAAAGTAGTAAAAGCCGCCTAGAGTCCGCCTCTTCAGCTTGGGGCTACCGCCTCAAGTGCAATCTCAAGCTGTGCGTCCTTGGGCAAAGCACTGGCCTCGAGCGTCACCCGCGCTGGATACGGCGGGGCAAAATACTCCGCATAGATCTCGTTTAGTTCAGCAAAATCGTCGATGTCTGTCAAAAACACGCTAACGCGGACGACATCGGCAAAGCTCATACCCGCCTGCGTGAGCACCGCGGCTAGATTCTTGAAAACCTGGCGGGCTTGATCGGCAAACTCCTCACCGACCAGCTCTCCGCTGTCGGGATCAAGGCCTATCTGCCCCGAGCTAAACAGTTGGCGGCCAACCAGCAGCGCCTGAGAGTAGGGCCCTACGGCCGCTGGCGCGCCACTACTGTGAATCGCCTCTCGGGTCGTCGGATCATCGTTCATAGTTACCCCCTCGATACTCAGCTACGAATACGTTTTAGTTCACGCACCCCGGGAACACGACGCAGGTTGCGCTCTACACGGGATAGATCGGCGGCGTTAAACAACGTCATCTGAAACACGTTGATCGCTTGATTGTCGCCAGTCGTGCGCACGTAGGCTCGATCAATGTTGACCCCCGCCGAGGTTATGGCCTGGCTCATGTGGGCAAGCAGACCGGGGCGATCGCGAGATACGACTTCGAGACGGACGTTGCACGGTGCGCGCGCGCCTTTGGCCCAAGTGACTTCGACAAGACGGCCGCGGTCGACGTTAGCAAGACGCTCGCAGTCATTGGCATGAACGGTGATGCCACGACCACGGGTAATGAATCCTACTATCTTCTCTCCGGCTAGCGGGCGACAACACTTACCGAAGCGCATCATGCCCTCGTCGCCACCGTGGACAACCACGGCCTTGGCGTCCTTTTTCTGACGTTCGAGCAAGCCGAACAGACGCCGCAGGCCGCTGCGCCCTTCGCCCTGCCCCTCGACTCTTTCGGGCAAGAGATAATCGAGGATCTGTTTGCTGCGCACCCGCCCGTAACCGACCGCCTCGAGCAGCTCCTGCTCGTTATTGCGGGCAAAATGCTTGAGCAGTTCAGCCATTTTGCCTTCTCGGTGCAGCCGCGACAGATCTAGTTGATAGCGCGACAGATCACGGTCGATTATGTCGCGCCCAAGAGCGAGCGCGCGGGCCTTGCGCAAGCCGACCGCCGAGATGTCGAGCGCGATTCTCGATG
>CAZPPZ010000364.1:0-2518 GCA_964588545.1 uncultured Myxococcales bacterium
TGATATCCGAATGCGAAAATATTAGATACCCGTGAACGTAAACGCGCCCGTGAACCCCATTTTGACCACCCCTCTTGACAACCATCTGTGATTATTTGAATTAGCAGATTCATGTAGGCACAAACAAGGTCAGCGAGGCGTGATCCTGTCGGCTACTTCCTCATCATTGGCCAGGTGGCGGAATTGGAGCGTGCGCAACATAGAGTCCTGTTGTTTGTTCAGCTCCGTCACAGAGTAGACAGAGGTCTCCTCGCCCCCGGAGAAACGATTGAGGTGGCAAGTCGCAAGCTCTTCTATGAGAGCCCGAGAGGTGTATTTGTTCCCCAGCCTGCGTTCCAACGTGCGTTGTAGCAATAGGGCGAGCATGCAGATGTCGACGTGTGCCCGTACCTTGGCGTCAAGCCGGTGCCGGACAGGTCGTAGCTTCACAACACTTTTGATGGTCTCGAAGTCTTTCTCGACCGTGTCCTTGAAGCGATACAAACGACAGAGCTCGATGGCCGAGTGTTGGATGTCGGGATGGGCAACCAGCAACGAGAACCCGTCATAGCGACGACGTCGCTTCCACTCCTCCTGTTTGAGGACCAGATGCGCGCTGTGCCTCTTGCCGCCGCCCTTGTGAACTTGCGGTTTCTCGACGCGCGTATCGTAGGCCTCGATGAGGTTGTATCTGCGAAGTTTCTGGTTGATCTCCGCATGGATCTTCTCCGCCGTCATGCGCGAGCGCGGGCTGGCGAGACGCTGGTTGAGCTCGGCGACGAATGCGTCAATCTCATTCAAGTTGTGTTCCGCACGTCGCCGCTGCTCCACAAACATCTCAGGGTTGAAGTAGGCGACCGCCCGGACGCGCACCGAGTTCGATTTGGTTTTCAAAGCGCTCCTCCGCGGCAGGCCCACCCTGCCGGGCTTGCCGCCGCAGGCGGCGGCCTGGTCCACGAGCCGGTCAAACTGGCTTTGCTGCTCCCCAGGCTCGGTGTGCTTCAGCAGACTGAGAAGATTCGCAATGGTCAAACCCTTCGCCTCGCCCTCGAGGACCGCAAGTTGGATATCTTCGCAAAGGTCAGCCAGTTGGCGGTACTTCATGGTGACACTCTTGCCCAAACCGAGCGCGCGACCGGCTGCGGCCAGCGAGATGGACCGGTTGTTTGCAAGCGCGTCCCGTAACTCCCGGCCGAGCCGCACAGCCTTCACCGTCCGGTCACATTCCTCGGCATGCGGGTCGTCACAGACATCCGCCCCCTCATCGCCTGGACGCTCCACGACTCCCAGGTCGAGCACGTACAGGTTTTTCTCGACCTTCTCCATCCCCGCATCTTCGACCAGCTGTGCGGCTCGTTCCAGATGGCCGCGGTTGTTGCCGCTCTTGGGAAAGAAATCGGCGAGCGCCTGATACGGGATGGCGTCAGTGTAAGCGCCAAACTCGTCTATGGTCAGCGCTGTCAAGAAGCGCATACCCGCTTGGAGGAGCTTCCGTATATGGACCGTGCGCCCCATGGCGCGATCGCAAACCACCGGCGCTGTGCCGACCCAACTCAAGCAGCTGATCGAGCTCACCATTTTACCCATCGACTCACTGTCAGATTGCCTGCCGCGAATCACTTCCCAACGCAGCGGATACCCGTGCTCGTTGCACAAGAGCACGATGCCCACCTTGCGCCGTACAAACCCCTCCTTCGTCTTGGCATGTTCCGCCATCTCGGGACCGTGGCCGACGAACCAGGTATCGGTAACATCCAGAAACAGCGAAGTGAACACCCCCTCATGCGCAACGTAACGTCTCGGCAATTTCGCCATTAGTTCGCGTCGGGTCTGGTCCAAACCGTCGAGGAGACGGTGTAGCCGGGTGTTGTTGAAGTTCTCTGGAGAGACCGCGAGCAGTTCGGGCAAAGCCGTGCGCGGAAACCAGCGCTCGGCGTAGAGCTTAGAGCCTGGAGCAACGCAACGCTGAATCGTCAGCGCGGCGACAATCATCGACGGCGCCACCGCGGCCTCTCCGATCGGCAGGAGGTCGTCAAACAGTTCGTCGAGCCCCCACTGACGCCAGATCTCAAGCAACACCGCCACGTCGAGATAGCACAGGTTGGCGGCCGGTTTTGAAGGACGAAACTTGCGGCGCGAGAGTTTGCTGACAACCACCACCTTCTTTCCCTTGCGTGAGGCGGCCAGCGCAACCTTAAGGTTATCAAGCTCGATGGCGGACAGATTGTGCAGATTGCCGACCACTCGGTGCATGGGCATACCGTCGGATTTGCGACGATAGCTCTCCACGAGCTGGGCGTACTCGTAGGTTCTTTCCCTTCGCTGGACTCGTGAGATTCGGATCTGCATTAGTTGTGCCTACACTTTTACTCAAATATACTTCTTTATTACGTTTTATAATCATATTGTCAAGTATTGTCAAGATTTATTTCGTATAATTTCAATATTAGTTGTGCCTACAAATATGGCGTAAACAACTGATAATGTTCGGCTTATGCCTGGGGGTGGTCAAAATGGGGTGAACGTGCCCGAAAGGAGC
>CAZPPZ010000365.1:0-2496 GCA_964588545.1 uncultured Myxococcales bacterium
TTCGGGGCGCCGGCACGCGCTCCTCCGCATAATCCTTTGGTGCACATAGTTGCGTTTATGGAGAGCTCTCCATAAACGCAAGAACTGGATGTTTACTGGCAGCGCTGAGGGCGGTAGACGGGCCGCAACGCTGTACTCACTGATCGTAAGCTGCAAACGACTCGGCATCGATCCTTACGCCTATATGCGCAACGTGATCGAAGTAGTCGCCACACATCCGAACAAGAGGATCGGTGAGCTTACGCCGCGTGCGTGGGCAGCCGCACGGGCTGCGGAGAACGAGAGCAGTAGCGTCGCGGCGGCCTAGGCGGCCCACTCACATCATCACGAATCTGGCACCGGCAGACGGTCGGACGCTTACGTAGCTTACGGGGATTAAAATGGGCAAAATTACCGAAGGGCGGCGTCCCGCCTCAGAGAAGAAGCTGGTCGCGAGGGTGGTCAAGAAGAAAGTTCCTTAAGCAATCGGAATTCCGCCCCGCAAAGCAAGCCACGGCTGCTCGGGCATAAGTCACTGCGCATGACCGAGCGTTACACCCACCTCTCGCCGGCACACAAGCTCGACGCCGTACAGCACCTCACACCGACCCAAGGCGACAGCGCAACCGGCACCACTACCGGCACCGAGGCCGAACAGCAGCTCAAGGCCGCGCAGGCTGGCGGCCAAAAAGCTAAGTGTTCAAGCGGAGATAGGGATGGTGGGCGGTACTGGGCTCGAACCAGTGACCCCCGGCTTGTAAGGCCGATGCTCTCCCAGCTGAGCTAACCGCCCGTAACGAGTGGGTGACTCGCTGCTCCCTGCGATGGGAGCAGCGAGTCATAGTCTTTGAAAAGCGCGGCCGCAAGCCCCAGCCTCGATAGCCCGTGCCGACCGCTAGTGATGGGTGGTAGGCTCGCTGTCGTCGTCCTTCTCGGGCACCGAAATAGCCAGAGCCAGGGGCCCGTGGTCGCTCGGGGCCTCGTGCGAGAAAACCGCCTCTCGGTCCTTGGTAACCACCAAAGCCTCGCGCAGCACTTCATCCAAATGCTCGACCGGTTGAATCTCGACCTCTTTGAGCACGGTCTTGGGAATATCCTTTATGTCCTGGTTGTTCTCGCCCGGTATCAGGATCTTCTTGATGCCCGCACGGTGAGCCGCCATGACCTTCTCTTTGAGACCACCGATGGGAAGCACCCGGCCACGCAGGGTGATCTCTCCGGTCATCGCTAGGTCGTTGCGCACCGGCATACGCGTCAACGCCGACACCAGCGAAGTGGTCAGGGTAACGCCGGCCGAGGGGCCGTCCTTAGGGATGGCGCCTTCGGGTACGTGAACATGGATATCGATGCCCTGGTAGAAATCGCGAGGCAGCCCGAGCTCGTGGGCGCGAGAGCGTACGTAGCTCATCGCGGCTTGGGCGGACTCCTGCATGACCTCACCCAGTTGACCGGTAATGGTTAGCTTACCCTTGCCAGGCAGAACGGTGACCTCGGTGGCGAGCATCTCACCACCCTGCTCGGTCCACGCTAGACCGGTAGTCACACCAACCAGCGCGTCGGTCTCGGCAAGCCCATAGCGGAACTTGGGCGGACCGAGATACTTCTCCAGCGTACGACTAGAGATATGCACTGACGCGCCGCCATCGCTGCTGACCACCTCGACGGCTACCTTGCGGCAAACCGCTGCGATCTCGCGCTCGAGGTTGCGCACGCCAGCTTCTTTGGTGTAGCGCCGGATAACCGTAAGCAACGCATTATCCGAAAAGTTGATGTGTTCATCCTCGAGGCCGTTCATCTCGCGCTGCTTAAGAATGAGGAACTTCTTGGCGATATTGAGCTTCTCGAGCTCGGTGTAACCGGCAATGCGGATGATCTCCATGCGGTCTTGCAGCGGCCGCGGGATACGATCCAACACGTTGGCGGTGGTCACGAACATCACCTTCGACAGATCGTAGTCGCAGTCGAGGTAGTGGTCATTAAAAGTGCCGTTTTGCTCGGGATCGAGCACCTCGAGCATCGCCGAGGCGGGATCACCACGAAAATCGGTCGACATCTTGTCGATCTCGTCGAGCAGGAACACCGGGTTGCCCTTGTCGGCCTTCTTCATGCTCTGGATGATCTTCCCGGGCATCGCGCCGATGTAGGTTCTACGATGGCCGCGGATCTCAGCCTCGTCGCGGACCCCGCCAAGCGAGATGCGCACGAACTTGCGGTCGAGCGCGCGGGCTATCGAGCGCCCAAGCGAGGTCTTGCCGACCCCGGGAGGGCCAACCAGGCACAGAATCGGGCCCTTGATCTCGCCCACCAACTTGGTCACCGCGAGGTACTCGAGAATACGCTCCTTTACTTTCTCCAACCCGTGATGATCCTCATCTAGGACGCGGCGAGCGTCTTCGATGTTGATGCGATCCTCGCTGTAGTCCCCCCACGGCAGACCGATCATCCAGTCGATGTAGTTACGAACCACCGTCGCCTCGGCCGACATCGGCGACATCATCTTGAGCTTCTTGATTTCCT
>CAZPPZ010000366.1:0-2476 GCA_964588545.1 uncultured Myxococcales bacterium
CGAGGCCATAGCGCTGATGCAGGAGCGCAGTATTGGCTGCGTATTGGTTACTCGAGCAGCGAAGCTCAAGGGTATCTTTACCGAGCGTGACGTATTGACCGGTGTCATCGGTCAGGGAGTGGACCCGGCCAAGGTAGCCGTGCGTAAGCTGATGACTTCCAACCCCGAGTCTCTACGCGTGAGCGACTCTTTGGCCTACGCTTTGAACGCCATGAGTCTTGGTGGCTACCGCCATGTACCGCTGGTTGACGACGCGCGGGTTCCAGTAGGGGTCATCTCGGTTAAGGACGTAATCGACTATATTGTAAGGTTCTTTCCTAAGAGCATTATGAATCTTCCCACTCTGCCACGTCAGAACTATGCTCGTGAGCGCGAAGGCGCTTAGCCGCGCGGTCGCTGGTGGTGGGGGTGGAGACGCCGGAGAGATTCGACGTGGCTGATACATTACAAGATTTACGTCGACATATCGACGATCTCATAGGCCGGCTGAGCGAAGAAGAGGAGCACATTGTCGATCCTGTCGACGCGGCTCCGAGCCAAGCCCCTGAGGGCTTAGATACTCAAATCGAGACGTTGGGGCACAAGATCGAAGGCGCAAGTGACGTGCTTGCCGAACTCTCGGACTTGTTGGAATCTCAGACCGAACGTATCGAAACCATTGAGCACCAGCTCGGTGAGCCCGAGGATCTGGGATCGACGCCCGCGGCTGTGCAGGCTGGGCGTCCATCCGAGTCTGCCGACAGGGCCCTGCCTGCGCTCGAGATCGCCATGCAGCAGGGGCTGGCTCGAGTGGAGCAGCGTCTGCTGGCTATCGAGGCAAGACTAGGGAGCTTTGAGGCCGTGGTTGCCGAGTTGCGCGGTCGTGCGCTGCAGCGTGACCGTGAGGCCTGTGATCTCGAAGACCGTGTCCTGGCTTTGGCTGAGGCGGCGTTGAGCGGTACTAGCGAAGTGGGTGCCGTAGCTCAAGGCGCTGCGCCGGCGCCTGAAATCGTCGAGCCGGCGTCCACGCCAGTCGCCGAGTCCGCCGCGCCGCCTGTGGCTGCGACCGCGCCGCTGCCGCAGCCACAGGCCCAAGTGCTACCGCAAACTGCGGCTGTGGAAAGCCGCGCCGAGGAGGCACCTAGTGTCGAGATACTCGACAGTGCTGCCGCCAAGCGCCTTGAAGAACTAGTCGAACGCGAGGTTCGTCTGCAGCATCAGTTTGATCCCGGTGCGGCCGTGGAGCCGCAGTCGAGGCGCGGACGACCGACCGTCATGGTTGTCGACGATTCTGCCGATGCGCGCACGGTGTTGTCTATCTATCTCTCCAAGACCGGGTTTCAGGTTGTAAGTGCCTCTAGCGCTGAGGATTGCCTGGGCAAGCTCCGTCACCATCGGGTAGACGCCGTGGTTTTGGATGCGAGCATGCCCGGCGCTAGTGGAGCGCATGTGTGCGCTGTGTTGCGTGGCGATGCCGGCGACAGTGCTCAGGCTCGCTTGCCGGTGATCGTCTACACCGGCTACCCCGATGACTTTACCCGTGAGATGGCCGAAAAGTGGGGGGCCGATGAGTACGTGGTCAAAGGCGGGGACATGCTGCCGCTGATGAGCGCGCTGATTCGTTGTACCGAAAAACAGCCCCCACAAGAGTTGAAGCAAGGATCCTCTGCCACGCTATGAGAGCTTTGTCGCGCGTTTCAGTACTGCTCGTTGCCCCTGTGTTGCTCACCGGCGCTCTCGGCTCGCTTGCCCAGGCCGGTGGCTTGGCGGTGTTCGCGCCGATGGCCGCCAAGTACACGATTGGGGGTTTTAGCTACGTACCGCCGAACGGTGATGGTTGGCGCCAGGTTACCTCTTCGGCGGATACTTTTCGCATCGTCTATGCCGAGCGCCTTGGTGACGATTCGCTCAACACCCGGGTAGACGTAGTAGCTGAGGCGTTTAACATTCCCGATCCGACCCTGGTAACCGACGTGGTTTCGCTGGCGCAAAAGAGTCAGGCTCAACAGGCTGCCGAGCGTGGCAAAAGCCTGATCGCGTTTTCGCGCGTGGCGCCGGTTACCGAGGCCAGTGGTGTCTACAGTTACTCTTTTCGCACGCAGATAGGTGATACCGAGCTACAAGAGATATTCTTCGTAGTCTTGGCCAACGACAAGAGCGAATACTTTGTCGCTAAGGTGACCACCAAAGAGGCCGAGTATACCCAGGCTCCTTACTTCGCCCCGCTGAAGGCCTCGCTGGCGAATCTCAAGCACACCCACGCCTCGGCCGAGCCGAGCACTCCCGCTCCGGATAAAGACGACTAGCGGGGGCGGTGTCGGCCGTTTTGTTGGAGGAAGGTGCGCGCGGCTTCGCGGCCGAGCGCCGTCAAACGTTCGGTTCCGCCTAGCCCCGGCACTAGATAATCAAGCAGCCCTGGGCTGCTTCGCTTCGCTGCCGCCAGAAAACATACTTCGCCGCCGTTACGTCGAACCGAGTCGATCGCCGCGCGCAGACT
>CAZPPZ010000367.1:0-2472 GCA_964588545.1 uncultured Myxococcales bacterium
CCAGCATCGAGGTGCCGCCGCTTCGGGAGCGCGAGGTCGATGTTGTGCTGCTCGCACACCAATTCGTCCGGCGTTACAACCGGAGCCTCGGTGCGGACATTCGCTCGTTTTCGCCGGAGGTATTGCGCGTGCTGCTCAAGTATCCTTGGCCGGGAAACGTGCGCGAGCTGGAGAATGCGATCAAAGCCGCGTTGGTCGTGGCGCGCGGCTCCGTCTTTCGGCTTGAATTTCTGCCTGAACATATTCGGCAAGGCTCCGATGTGTGTCATACCGACACTCCGGAACCCAGGAGGTCGAAGGCTGGCTCACCCACAGCAGAAGCTCGATCGGTCGCGGAGAAGCTCATCGTTCAGCCGGCCATGGTTGGCAGGTTGCACGAAGCCGCGACGGAAATGATCGAGCGTGAAATCATCCGGGTTTGCCTTGAACGCACACGTGGTCAACTCGCACCCACCGCCAAGATGCTGGGTATCGGCCGCAACCGGCTGCGCTACAAACTGAAGAAATTCGGCATCGACGACTGAGATGGGGTTTATCCTGCCCATATCCTTCTCTTTGCTGCTTCTTTTGTCGGGGGCGACAGCAGATACGGCCGGCGGGGACTCTCTGGCCGCGGCGCGGGATTCCCCGCAGCGTATGACGCGCCAGCGGCTCGGGCCGCCGCCGCTGGACGGGAGGAGCCGCTCCGATAGGACTCGTTGCCCCGGCTAGTTGCTGGCAGCGAGTCGGCGGGAGGCTTTCATTGATTGGCGAAAGGTTTTACGGCTGGAACATCGTCGCGGCGTCATTCGCCATCTTGTTCATCGCGGTTGGTGCGGGTCTGTATGCTCCGCCGGTGTTCCTGGTTCCGCTCCAGCATCAGTTCGGCTGGGACCGGGCGCAGATCGCCGGCGCCAATGCGGCTGCTGCTTTGATCACAGCGATTAGCTCGCCACTGGCTGGGTTGTGGATAGCCAGATACGGTGCCCGCCGGGTGATGGCCAGTGGTGGGGCGCTGATGGCTGCGGCTTTCGGCCTGCTGGCCTCCACCCAGGCGCTCTGGCAGCTCTACATGTTCAACGTGTTGGCGGGCATCGGGCTGACCTGCGTGGCGTGGGTGCCGACGCAGACGCTGATATCCAACTGGTTTCACCACAAGCGCGGCTTGGCCATGGGAATCGCACTTACCGGTATTGGCTTTGGTGGCATGGCCATGGCTCCGCTGGTGGCCATGCTGATCGACGGTTTCGGGTGGCGAGTAGGCTTCGGCGTCTTGTCGTTGATCATCGGGCTGGTGGTTGTCACCGTGGTGCTTTTGGTGGTGCGCGATCGTCCCTCCGACTTAGGACTGTTGCCTGATGGAGACAGCGCTGATTCGTCCACCAACGACCAGTCGCGCACCGACAGTTTCCTCTCTGTTGAGCCGTTGCTTGCGGCGCCGGCGAACTTCGAGTTATCCGATGCGTTACGGACCCGCGCCTTCTGGCTACTGTCGATCTGCCAGATGATGTGGGTTTTCGCTAATCTGTCGATCATTGCCCACCTGGTAGCCTTCTTGAGCGATGCTGGACTAAGCTCGGCGGCGGCTGCCACTACCTTGGGTGTTATGGTCGGCGTCAGTGTCGGCGGCCGGGTGCTGTTCGGCCACCTCGCCGACCGGGTGCCCAAGCGGCACGTGCTGTCGACGGCGCTGATCCTTCACGCTATCGCTACGCTGGCGCTGTTGACCGGCGTCTCGACCGGCACCGTCGCCCTCTTTGTTCTCGCCTTTGGTCTTGGCGTCGGTGGCGGTGCGGTGGTGATGCCGCTGCTGGTAGGCGAGTGCTTCGGCCTTGAGGCCTTCAGCAAGATCCTTGGCGTGGTGATGATTTCTGCCGCGCTTGGTGCCGCTACCGGTCCGGTGTTCGCCGGGCGAATCTTTGACGTCACCGGAAGCTACAGCATCGCCTTTAGGGTTGACGTGGCGGTGTTTGTCGCGGCGGCGCTGCTAATCCAGTTTCTACGCCGCCCCCAGCCCAAGCCGAGCTGAGGGCGGCGAGTCTCTCTCAGCCCGCGCAGAGTCTGCGTAGGCAGCGGCGGTAGGCCTTGCGTGCCTTCGCGCCAGCACGGTCTGGGGCTACCCCGGCGGCGACCAATCGGTCGTAGAGTTCGCGGGCTAGTCCCTCGCAGCGCTCCTCGCAGTTGTCAATCGGAGGCAGCGGAGTACAGCGTTCCTCTATGCAGGTGCGGAACAGCTGCTTGCCCTTCGACTCGCAGGTTAGCGGATCGCCGCCCGCGCGCAGACAACGGCGGATCGCCTTACGGGCTTTCTTGGCGCAGCGGTATACGCATTTTCGCGGAGCGTCGCAGTGCAGGTCGGCGCAGCGGTGGTAGGCCTTACGCGCCAACGCTGCGCATTCCGCAGCCGCGCCTCCGGCGGCGACGCACTCATCGTTTAGGGTTGTTGCTAGGGTTTCGCAGCGATCCTCGCAGGTGGGCGGTGCACACTCTTCC
>CAZPPZ010000368.1:0-2442 GCA_964588545.1 uncultured Myxococcales bacterium
ACATCGACGGTGAGGCACTAGCGACGCTGGTGGTCAACAAGATTCGCGGCACGCTCAACTGCTGTGCGGTCAAAGCTCCAGGCTTTGGCGATCGCCGTAAAGAGATGCTCAAAGACCTCGCCATCCTAACTGGCGGCAAGGTGATTTCGGAAGAGCTCGGTCTCAAGCTCGAGAACGTAACGGTTGCTGATCTCGGCAAGGCCAAGCGTGTGGTTGTCGATAAGGATAACACCACGGTGGTCAACGGAGCTGGTAAGAAGGCCGACATCGAGGGCCGTATCAACACCATTCGCGCTCAGATCGAAGACACCACCTCAGATTACGATCGTGAGAAGCTCCAGGAGCGACTCGCCAAGATCGTCGGCGGTGTTGCCGTGATCAAAGTCGGTGCGGCCACTGAGATCGAAATGAAAGAGAAGAAGGCTCGCGTCGAAGATGCTCTTCACGCGACCCGGGCAGCCGTGGAAGAGGGCATCGTCCCCGGCGGAGGCGTGGCTCTGATTCGTTGCTCCGCCAACCTCGATCGTGTTGAGGTATCCGAAGACGAAGCTGTCGGCCTCAGGATTCTCTGCCGTGCCTGTGAAGATCCGGCCCGCTGGATCTCCACCAATGCCGGCGAGGAAGCCTCGGTGATCATCGATAAGATCAAGAACGGCAAGGCGGCCTTCGGTTACGACGCGGCCTCGGGCAAGTTTGGTGACATGGTCAAGCTGGGCATCATCGACCCGACCAAGGTCGTACGCATCGCTCTGCAGAACGCATCCTCAGTGGCGGGCTTGCTGCTCACCACCGAGGCAGTTGTTGCTGACAAACCCGATGACAAGAAGGACCTCGGCGCGGCGGCGGCGGCAGCTGGCGGCGGCATGGGCGGTGGAATGCCGGGCATGATGTAGGGGTTTACCCTTAGGGGCCCTGGAGCTTCTTAAGCACAGAGTCACTACAAGTGCCCTCCGGCGATTGCGCCGGAGGGCACTCTTTTTTGCCCAGCAGCGGCCAAGTAAAAAGGGTACTCGGCGCTGTCTATTTACAAACCCGAAGAATAATGCTCAAAGAGGTCTAGCAATGGCCGTCAAAATAAGATTGGCGCGACACGGTAGTAAGAAGAATCCTTTTTACCGCGTCGTGGTAGCAGATATCCGAGCCCCCAGAGACGGTCGAAACCTCGCGGAGATCGGCACCTACGATCCGCTCAAGGATCCAGTCGAGGTTCACTTTGATGCGGAGAAGGTCAGCTCATGGTTGAACAAGGGCGCGAGACCCACGCCGACAGTGGCCAATCTGCTCAAACGAGCGGGTCTGTCGAACTCGACAGACTAAAGAGCCAAGGCGCGGATCTAAAATCTCTTCTCGATTTCCTCGCTCAGAACCTGGTAACGCGTCCTGATGCGGTAGAAGTCACGGAGAATCGAAACGACGAAGGTTCGGTACTCGAGCTGCGGGTCGACAAAGAAGACCTGGGGCGAGTAATCGGCAAGCAGGGCCGTACGGCTAAGTCGCTGAGGACGATCCTCAACGCTGCCGCGTCGCGGGCCAACAGGAAGGTCGTTCTCGAGATCGTGGAAGATTGACGATTCAGGCCGTGCACTCCCGTCAGTCATCAGGGTAGACATTTCTACTCCCACACCAAGATCTCCGGCGCGTTATGTAACCGTGGGCACCGTCGTGCGCCCCCACGGGGTACGCGGCGGACTGATTGTATACGCTGATGCCTCGGTGCAAGCCGTGCTACGTGCCGGCATCGAAATACGTATAGCCGCGGCCGAGCACTCCTCGCTACACAAGATAATAGAATCTTCAGCCCACAGCCGTGGGCTGCGGCTGATGGTTGCCGGTATCAAGACCCGAGATCAGGCCGATGCGCTGCGCCGGGCCGCCGTCATGGTGCGCCGTCAGGAGCTTCCCGAACTAGCCAACGGCGAGTATTACGACTTTGAACTTATCGGCAACCGCGTGGTTACCGCTGACGGCGACGAACTCGGGGTAGTCACAGAGGTCGTACCCACCGGAGCCAACGACGTCTACGTGGTCGAAGGCGAGCGTGGCGAAATCCTCGTGCCGGCAGCAGCTGGCGCGGTGCTTTCGATAGACCGCGAGTCGCGGTGCATCATCGTCGAGGCAACCGCACTCGAATACTCTGGAACTTCGGGGTCGGCAAAATGACCGCGGCGCGCATACGTTTCGATATAATCACGCTGTTTCCCCCGATGTTCCCGGCCGTGTGCAATTCGGGGGTGATAGGTCGTGGAATCGAGCGCGGCCTAATAGCCGTCGAGCCCCACCAATTGCGCGACTACGTGCACGGCAATCACCACCTGGTCGACGATCAGCCCTACGGCGGTGGCCCGGGTATGGCCATGCGTGCTCAGCCGATATTCGATCCCGTAGAGGACGTCGTCAGTCGTACCGGTCGGCACCGTCAGACTTGTTTCACACGCCACGGGC
>CAZPPZ010000369.1:0-2437 GCA_964588545.1 uncultured Myxococcales bacterium
GTACGAGGCGTGGCCGCGCTGCCCTTGATCATCTTCTCTACTAGCTCGTCGTCCTTCGACTGATGCACGAGCACGCGGGTGCCCGACTCGCATATCTGCCCCTGATGCATGAAGGTACCGTAGAGCGCGCCCATGGCGGCTTCGTCCATGTCGGCATCTTCGAGGATGATGTTGGGAGACTTGCCGCCAAGCTCCAGGGTAACGTTCTTGATGGTTCCCGAGGCCATCTGCATGACCCGGCGGCCGACTTCGGTGGAGCCGGTAAAGGCGATCTTGCGCACGTCGGGGTGCTGGGCCAGCTCTTCTCCGACCGCACCGCCGGGACCACTGACGACGTTGACCACCCCGGCAGGCACTCCGGCCTGCGTGCAGATCTCGCCTAGCAGCAAGGCGGTGACCGAGGTGTTCGAGGCCGGCTTGATCACCGTGGAGTTGCCCGCGGCGATTGCCGGCGCGATCTTCCAGGCGGCCATTATCAGTGGGAAGTTCCACGGCACTATGCCGGCGCACACGCCGATGGGCTCGCGGCGCACGATGTTGCGCGAGGGAATCGGCACGGTCTCTTCGAACTCTTGCTCTTCGTCTTGGTCGAGCAGGGTCTGGGCGAACTGCGCGAAAGTACCGGCGGTGCCGGGGACGTCCATGAGCGCGGCCTTGCGGATGGTACCGCCGCCGTCTTGGGCCTCGCAGGCGGCCAGCTCTTCTTGACGCTCGGTTACCGCCGCGGCGATGTTGCGCAGCACCTCGGCGCGCTCCTGCTTAGACTTGTTGCGCCACACGCCCGACTGATACGAGCGCTTGGCGGCATCCACGGCACGGCGCACGTCGGCGCGGCCGGCCACGGCGACCTCGGCCCAGGGCTGCTCGGTGGCTGGATTTATGCTCTGGGCGATCTTTGGTTCGTCGGGATCCTGCCACTGGCCATCTATGAAAAGTTGATATTGTTTCATCGCTATCCTTTGGGCTTGGCAACCGCGGCGCGGCTGAAGAAAACCAGCGGTAGTCAATACTGGGGGGGCAGGGGCTAAGCAATCGCGGCGATGGGCCGGCCGGGGGGTAGGCGGAGGATTGTATAATCCTCTTGACGTAGCGGCTCTTGGTTCCTACAGTAGGTGAGGATGAGGGCTGGCTGCCTTCGACCAAACCCTGTTAGCTCTATTTAAGTAGCTCTATAAAAAAGATACTCCCGTGAGCAGCGACAAGCCTCCCCCCTACCAGGGTTCGTACTGGGTGACGCCAGAGGACCTGTTAGCCGGCTCCTACCCCGGCAGCGCAGATGACGCACAAATGGATCAGATCCTCACGGCGATTCTCGACGCCGGAATCCGCTCGGTGGTCAACGTGGTCAGTGACGGTGCGGACGAGCTCGACGAGGTAAGCGACGTCGGCGATGCCACGCAGCCGACGCAGGTCTTGGCCCCTTACGAAGACCGGCTCGAGGCCCTGGCGGAAGCGCGCGGCGAGATCGTCGAGATCGGCAGCTACAGCATCGACGTAGGCTCGGCCTCGGCTGATCAAGAAATGGAAGTGATTCTCGACGCGATCGACGCCGAGATCGACGGCCGCAATAACCCCACCCTGGTTCACTGCGTCGATGGCCTCGGCAATACCGGGCTGGTGGTGGGCTGCTATCTGGCACGCCACGGCATTGCCACCGGCAAGGACGTGCTCGAGAAGATCAAAGAGCTGCGCGCGCCCTACCCTGAGCTGGCCGAGCACAAGTCGCCGGGAAACATGGTGCAGCAGCGCTTCGTGACCCGCTGGAAGCAAGACAAGTGAGCGCGGCGGCCGCTCGGCGGCGGACCTTGGCTCGACCCATCCGGCATCGGCAATTATTGCTCACGTGAACCCGCGACCGCCCGCTCTGGCCTCGGCCATCCGTCGCCGGCTAACCGTGAGTCCGGAAAAACGTCTTCTCACTCTTCTCGATGACACTGGAGCGGCCGACGCAAGCTGGAGCGCGGCCGAGATCTTAGCACAGGCGCAGGTCTGGAGTGCGCGCTTGCGCCGCGCCGGGGTGACCGCGGGTAGCGTAGTTGCGCTGGCACCGCCTCGCGATGAGTCTCTGCTCACGCTTCACCTAGGCGCGCTGGAGTGCGGCGCGGCGGTGGTCCCGCTTAACCCATCGCTTGCCCCCTCGGAGCTCTCGGCGGTTCTGCTTGAGTGCCGCGCGAAGGTAATCGCCACCAGCGCCGCGCTCGCCCAGGCCAACAAGAAAACTGCGGCAGCGCTGGCTGCACCGTGGTGGATAATCGACGGCGGTCCTGTTTACATCGGCAATCCGTTTAGCCACCCCCCCGAGCCCCCGGCCCGTTCGGTCATCCGGCCTGCGGCTTGGCCCTGCCGCGGTACAGGACGATCACAGACGACACCGCGGCAACCAGCGCGAGGGGCGCGTCGAGGATCACTTCCCGCCGGGTGGAGTGACGCAGCCAAC
>CAZPPZ010000370.1:0-2429 GCA_964588545.1 uncultured Myxococcales bacterium
GGTTTACTCGCGTTGAGGAGGGGCGGCACTCACGCATAGGGTGCCGCGATCGAAGTCTACGACCCCCGCGGGCAAGCTGTGTATCAAGGCGCGGTTCTCGGTCTTACTCTAGCGCTTGGGCTTCGTCGATGAGCATCACCGGGATGTCATCCTCGATGCGAAACCTGAGCTTGCAGCTACCACAATCAAGACTGACACCGTCAGCACTGAGCTCGAGCTCGCCCTTGCACTTCGGACAAACCAGCAGGGCCAAGAGTTTCTCACTAACTGCCATCGCTCCTCCGTTGCTCGCCTACAGCGCCCCAGCCTGCAACAGCCCTTGCAGCCATTCGACCTCACGCACGAGCCCCTTCTCTATGTCTATCCTGGGCTTATAACCAAAGGCCTGGCCTGCCCGTGAAATATCCGCAGCCGTGTGCCGCACGTCACCCTTTTGGACCTCAAGACGATTAACTCGTGGTTGCTTGCCGACAATGCGCCCGATCGTCGCAATCACCTCGTTGATGGCGATACGACTGCCTCCGCCGATGTTGTATACCTCACCACAGAGCTCCGACTGTGCTGCCGCTAGATTCGCCGCTACGATGTCGTCGACGTAGGTAAAGTCTCGAGACTGGCTCCCGTCTCCGTACAGGGTTATATCACGCTCCTCTATCACCGCTCGCGCAAATCGGTGAAAGGCCATGTCGGGACGCTGACGCGGGCCGTATACGGTAAAGTAACGCAGGGCCACAGTCGGCACAGCGTAGTTCTTCCAGTATAGCCAGGCCAGATGTTCGGCCGCGAGTTTGGTGACACCATAGGGAGAGACCGGCTGGGTACGGCTCCCCTCATGCATCGGCAAATCATCGGTGTCTCCGTACACCGATGAAGACGAAGCATAGATAAACTTGCGAATGCCCGACTCACGGCTGGCCTCAAGAAGGCGCTGTGTAGCAAAGACGTTATTGTCGCTGTAGATACGAAACTCGTCTCCCCAGCTAGCGCGCACACCAGCCTGCGCCGCTTGGTGGAAGACCCAATCCACACCCTCGAGTAGCGGCAGCAAATCGGCATCTACGAGACTGGCCTCTACAAAGCTGAAGGCCGAAGAAGCCTGAGATTCCTCAAGGTTGCGCTGTTTCAGTTGGCGCGGGTAGTAGTCGAGGAAACAGTCGATGCCGACGACCTCGTGTCCATCGCTGAGCAAACGCTCGCTCAGAGTCGACCCAACAAACCCCGCAACCCCAGTGATCAGTGCCTTCATCGCTACTACTCCAGTCGGCGATGATGCGGCGTGGCTGCTTCGTGGTCAAGTCTTGGCCCGCTCTAGCTCAGCCCGAAGCCGATCGATGAGCTGCTGACCACCCTCGACTTCGACATCGAGGCGCAGCGCCCACAAACGCGGTTCATCGCTGCCGCGGGCACCGAGCTTGACCAGATCTTTCTCGGTGGTGACGATCCTACTGACGCCACGGCTGGCCATCACAATCCTGTGCCAGTCGGCGTCCGAGTAGCGGTGGTGGTCAGCAAACACCATTAATTCGCGAATCGAAGCTCCAAGGCCACGCAGCAGCTCGGCGAATGCTCGCGGTCGAGCCACACCGCAAAAAGCCAGGACCTTCTCGCCGTCGAGCAATGAGGACGGCTGTGGGCAAGGATCACTAGGCCAACGCACCAGCGACCTCGCCGAACGCGACAGGCGCATACCCGCAGCAGCATGCCCGGCCCCGAGGACGATGTCGGCACGCGCTAGCGCCCGCGGCCTCTCGCGCAGCGGGCCGGCCGGCAACAGTCGCGAACCCAGGTCACCTTCGCCGAGGAGCACGATATCCACGTCGCGATGCAAACGCCGATGCTGAAAACCATCGTCGAGCACTATCAAACTCGCGCCCAGCGCGCGCTCGGCAATAGTCGCCGCCGCGACTCGGTCTGGCCAAGCCACCACCGCACAACCGCTGCGCTGGGCAATGAGCAACGGTTCGTCAGCAGCAGCCGCCGCTTCGTCCTGACCGCTGGCAGCGACCACCACTACATCGGCGTCGCTGGCTGCAGCGGCTACCTCCCGCCGCCTAGCATCGTCAAAACTCGAACGCGGCAGGAGGATCAGTGGTCGTTGCAAGGCGGCGCCGTAGCCGCGCGATACCACCACCGTGGCAACGTCAACGCTGATCCGCTCGACCAGCCACAGCACCAGGGGAGTCTTACCGCTACCGCCAACGCTGAGGTTACCAATACTGACTACCGTAGCGCCGACGCGCTTGACGGCTAGTAGTCCACGGTCATAACAAAACCCGCGCAGCGCCACGGCAGCACCGAAAATCCAGCCAAGCGGGGCTAGGCACAACCGCACAACTCGGGCGGCCAGGCCCGGCGACTGCCATAGCTGAGCAAAACCCGCGCCGCTCATCAGCCCGCGGGCTCGCCGAGAAGGTCGTCGAGAGCCGCCA
>CAZPPZ010000371.1:0-2418 GCA_964588545.1 uncultured Myxococcales bacterium
GAGCACCAAGGAGTACATCAGAACTCGCTTTTGAGGCGTCGATTGTGGGAAGGAAGTCGTGGACACCGACGCGCTGCGCCATCGATACTCCGAAACGGCGCATTAATTGAGGGGGTTGTCCTCATTTCGTTGACTCCACGGGGCCCGACGTGTTCGTATTACTGGGCCGTGCGTGCCGGGGGGACCGCGTGGAATCGGGCCGCGATAAAGGGGGACCTACATGCGTGAGGGCAACCTACGATACGCCGTGCTCGGTGTGATCGCCCGACAGGACGGGGGAGTTCACTGCTATCGTCTGACCCGCGAGTGCGAGGCACTGCATGACGATTTTTGGGAGCTGAACTACGGGCGGATCAGCCGTGTGCTCGACATGCTCGAGCGCGACGGTGCGGTCGAGGCCGCCGAAGAGCATCAATCAGGCAGGCCCAACCGCAAGGTCTATCGTATTACCGGCAAAGGAGAGCAGTCGCTCGACGATTGGCTTCTCCAGCCAGTATCCGACACCCCCTACCCGTTGCGTGATGAGTTATCGATCAAGCTACTGTTTCTCGAGGCCGAGCGGGTAGAGGAAACCGGTCAGCTTATCGATCAACAACGTCAGATCTATCTCGGTAAGCTCGCACGCGTCGGCCGACGCCGGCGCAAGCTCCAGAACCTCGGCATCCGGACAGACACCATCGAGATTGTCATGGAAGGAGCGGAGATGCGGGTCCGGACCGACCTCGCGTGGCTCGATCTGATCGAGCGGCGCATCAACGAGCGCCTACCAAGCGAGCGATTACCGGGGTGAGTTTGCAACGAAATGCTTAGATTCGATTCCGTGTCCAAGAGCTACGGCGACGGCGAAGCCCGAGTTCGCGCGTTGCAGGGGGTCAATCTGGACATCCCTGATGGTGAAATGTGCGCCGTTATGGGACCCAGCGGTGCTGGCAAGAGCACCTTATTGAATGTCGCCTCGGGTCTTACGCGCTTTGAAGGCGGAGAGATAACCGTCGGCTTGCGGTCGCTATCTGGTCTCTCGGCCGATGAACTCACGATCATGCGACGCCGTGAAGTAGGCGTGGTCTTCCAGTTCTTCAATCTGCTTCCCTATTTGTCCGCCTTTGAAAATGTAGCCTTCCCGCTGGAAATCGACGACATTGCCTCGGAGGAATGCGCCGCGCGTACAAGCCTGGCGCTTGAGGCCGTCGACATGCAGCATCGTGAACATCATCTGCCGCATGAGATGTCTGGTGGTGAGTTGCAAAGAGTCGCCATAGCGCGAGCCCTTGCCATCGAGCCGCGGGTGGTGCTCGCTGACGAGCCCACCGGCAATCTCGATAGCGACACTAGCAGGCTGATCATGGAGCTGCTTCGCGATATCAACGACAATGTGGGCGTTACCATGATGATCATCACCCATGACCCCGTGTCGGCTGCCGTCTGCGACCGCGTAGTACGTATCGTCGATGGCAAAGTGAGCCAAGATATCGGTCTTGCCGATGCCGACAACGAGGAGTCCCTGGGTATTTCCTAGGCGAAGCGCCGGCACAGCTCTTGCGGCGTGCGAGTGAACACGTGGGGATCGACGCGTCTCAACAACAGCATCTTCTTGGTAAGTCTGGGCTAGTTTCGCTGCTGCGGATAGTCAGCCGCCGCGAGTTGGGTCAACGAAAGGGACGCGCTGCGCTCTTCGTCATGTCGATTGCGCTTGGCATGGCCATGATTACGTCGATGCGACTGTCAACCGAGGGGGCAGTTGCAAGCTTCTCAGCTCAGCTCGAGCGGCAAAGCGGCAAAGCCGATTTGCAGGTTACCTTCGGCACGGGCGGGTCTGGCTTTTCCGAAGAGTATCTCGAACTCGTTCGCAGGCAGGAGTTCGTTGAAGACGCAGCTGCGATGGTACGTGGTTCTCTTAGGATGGCCGACGGCAGCGGCACCAGCCTAGAACTCTTCGGCGTAGATATATTGCAGAGCGGTGTTCTTGATCTCTACGAGACTCGCGTCCTCGTCCGGGAACCGGAGGAT
This sequence comes from uncultured Myxococcales bacterium, assembly GCA_964588545.1. Lineage (GTDB taxonomy): Bacteria > Desulfobacterota > Binatia > UBA1149 > SPBQ01 > CAZPPZ01. The sequence continues at coordinate 2,008 of CAZPPZ010000371.1, forward strand.
CTCGTTATAATCAACGATCCGTACGCAGTGTTCCTTGCGCAAGATTTTGCCGAGGCTCGCACGCTGGAGCTGGGTGATGCCCTCAAGTTAACCAGCGCGCGAGGAACCCATACGTATACGGTGCGTGGGATCATAGCTGCCGGTGGGCTAACCGAGGCGTTTAGAGACCAGGTGGTTGTGATGTTCTTGCCCGCGGCCCAGTACGTGATCGGCAAGGGAGGCGATTCGGCGGTTTCTAGCATAGATCAGATTGATATCGTGCTCCCGCAACATGTGGATACAATGGAAGCGCGCCGCCGCTTGCGGAGTCTCTTGCCACCCGAGCTTGCGGTCGAGGTACCCGCCCAACGCCGCCTCAACTACGAGCGAGCCGTCTCTGGCCTGAGTGCGACTCTCCAGGGGATCAGTTGG
>CAZPPZ010000372.1:0-2401 GCA_964588545.1 uncultured Myxococcales bacterium
GACCAATGTACCGCTGGCACCTGCTCTGGCGTAGACCTCTGTGCCACTGTTGTCTGCTCTGCATCCGATCAGTGCCACGCCGCCGGCAGCTGCGACACTGCTACTGGCATCTGCAGTAATCCTGCCGTCAATGACGGCAGTGCGTGCGACGACGCTGATAGCTGCACCATCGGCGACACCTGCATGGGCGGAAGCTGTGCGGGAGGGATCCCCATCAACTGTAACGATGCTAACCCTTGCACTGACGATTCCTGCGATCCGGCGGGAGCATGTATCAATGTCGCCAACTCCGCACCATGCGATGATGGAGACGCTTGCAGCAGCGGCGACGTTTGCCTCGACGGAGCTTGCCAGGCGGGCTCGTTAGTCAGCTGCGACGACGCCAACCCTTGCACCGATGACAGCTGCGACGCTAGTGGCGCTTGCATACACGCTGCCAACTCGGCGCCGTGCGACGATGCTGATCCCTGTTCTATTAGCGACAGCTGCATGGGCGGGGCCTGCGTGGCGGGTATCCCCATCAACTGCGATGATGGCAACCTCTGCACCGACGATGCTTGTGACCCGGCGGGTGCGTGCATTAATCTGGCCAATACCGCGGCCTGCAACGATGCTAATGCATGCACCACGGCTGACACCTGCAGTGCCGGGCGATGCAACGGAGTCGCCCTGCCCCACTGTGATAACGACGCAGACGGGTATCACAGTGGGTCTGCGCATCACCACGGCTCCCCCGACGACGACGACACACGACACGGCTCGGCCCATGATTCTTCTCGCGAACCAGGCATACCGGACTCACCGGTTGGCCGGCATCTGCCTGCCACACTCGTCTGCTTTGCGGCGGGGAGTGACCCAACTGCGATCTTCAGCCGCAACATGACCACGGGCCTGGACTTCGCCGGCGGCGCTGACCTCGACCCGCTCTACGACAGCCTCACGACACCGCTGCTGTTCGCCGACAGCCAGACCCAAGCCATGATCCCGGGTAGTCCCGACTTCGCCACCTACGCTTTCGATCTGCCCGTATCCGGCAACTGGTACGTGTCGGGACGATTCTACTATCCCGGCATGAGCGGCAGCAACGACGCTAACTCGTTCTTTCTCCGTATCGATAGCCAGGCAGCAGCTAAGTTCGGCAACAACAAGGACTTCTTCGGCTTATGGCACTTCGACGGTGAGGGTGAAGTCGAACACGGACAGCCTTCGCCATTGGCGCTAGGATACCTAAACGCAGGCATACACACCTTGACCATCGAGAAGCGTGAAGTGCTTCCGGTTGCGCCTCGTCTTGATGTAATCTGTCTGTCTAACGACCCCGGACGACTACCCACGGACGAGGAGGCCTGCCGGGCCCTCGGCGACTGCAACCTCGCGACTATCGATGCCGCTACAACCAGCGAACTAGACCCCCCCATGCTCGAGTGCATAGCGGCTGGCAGCAACCCAACCGCTGCATTCAGCCAAGCCATGACTACAAGTGTTGACTTCACCAACGGAGCAGACGTTGATCCGATTAGTAATTCACTGACGACGCCACTGCTGTTTGCCGACAGCGCCACCAACACACTAGGCGGACACAGCAACGACTCGGTAACTTATGCCGTTGAGTTGCCAGCAGCCGGGAACTGGAATCTCTCCGGTCGCTTCTACTACCCGGGCGCCCCGGGCTCGAACGATGCCAACTCGTTCTTCGCTCGAATCGATGGGTCAGTAGCCATGAAGTTTGGCAACGATAAAGACCTATTTGGCCGCTGGCACTTCGCCGGTGACGGCAGAATAGAACATGGCGAGCCAGCGGTTCTACGACTTGGGCACCTCGGATCCGGACCACACACACTGACCATAGAAAGCCGTGAAGTAACCCCTTCCCCCCCGCGACTTGATGTACTGTGCTTCTCAACAGGCTCACAGGAACTACCAACAGATGCGCAAGCCTGCGAGGCCCTGGGTGGATGCCAAGCCACCGAGTTCAGCGTCACAACGACGACGACAACGACGGCGACCACGACCACTACGCTGGCCACACGTAGCCTCGCTCAGCTAACCTGCATCTCGGCGGCAAGCGACCCGACGGCAGTATTCAGCAACGCGATGACTAGCGGCGACAGCTTTACAGGCAGCGGGAACCTCAGCTGGCCGCTGCTGTTCGCCGGAGGCCAGGACAATGCGATGGATGGAGCTAGCCCCGACTTGGTCAGCTACGCGGTCAAGTTGCCGACCTCGGGACTGTGGTACTTGTCAGGTCGCTTCTACTACCCGGGGAATCCTGGCAGCAACGACGCCAACTCGTTCTTCGTTCGACTGGATTCCGCCACGCCTCAAGTGTTCGGCAACAACCAAGACTTCTTTCGCCAGTGGCACTTCGATGGCGATGGCGCGCTAGAACACGGGACACCAC
>CAZPPZ010000373.1:0-2369 GCA_964588545.1 uncultured Myxococcales bacterium
GCGCTGGGAAGTCTCAGCCGCCGAAGTACCACGCGATCAGTTGCGGGCCACCGAGGATGTGTACAAAGGCAGCGATTACCAAGAACGGGCCAAAGGGAATCCCCATGTCCAAGCGGCCGAGATGGCGAGCTTTGTTTGACGCGCTCGCTCGCCGAGCTTGCTGCCCCCGGCTGTTTCGCGGCCTTGCTTGCTGGTACGCGCCAAAAGCCGTGGGTTGTCTATGCCAAGCCGCCCATGGCAGGCCCCGAGCAGGTGCTAAAGTACTTGGCTCGCTACACACACCGGATTGCCATCGCCCAAATGGCTGTTTACTACTCTCACATCGCAAGGCAACCGGACCGTATAGCCGCACACAAGCAGCAGTGGATCGAAAACACGTTGGCCGATTCCCGATTCTCCTATTGAATTCCCCATAGCGCTTCGAGACACCACCGCGGCTTCCTTCAACTACTGTTGTTTCCGACACGGCCCACACACCCCCAGCTAACTGCGAGCCGTTGCTGGCGGCCGGCCGTATCCGAAACAAGTCTAGGCTTTATCAGACGTCGCGGGAGTGGCAGGAGGCCGCTTGGAATGCCTAATCTCAATCTCAAGCTCCGACACGCAGAGACCAGACAAAGTCTGGTGGTCTGGTGGACTAGTGGTTTAGATCCTGATTCTCGGCGGTCTCCGCCATGACTATCGACTTACGACATGAGCGGATGTACTAAACGGCCAGCACGGCGAGCTGGAAGGATGAGGTCGACCATGTCCCCGCGTAGCTAGAACAATCCGACCGTTCCTTGGAAGGTGGTCTCGCGTGGATGGGTGTCGCCGCACCTGTCGAGAACTCGTACCGAAATCGTCAGGTCTCGCCGAGAATTCGCTGGGATCAGCTTTGAACGTGAACCATGAATCGCAGACGCTACACCTCTATGATACCTATCCGCATCACGGGAGGAGTCCATCCCATCAGCTGCACGTTCAATCTTCGTAGACCTCTCGCCTATGACCGATCTTGATGATCAGCACAGAATCCGGCGGTTCGATTTTATAGATCACGCGATAGTCACCGATGCGCAGTCGGCGCGCGCCCCTGAAGCTGTACCGCAGCGGTTTACCGAACTCGACAGGATTAGAGCCTAGCTTTCTCTCGACCGCGTTCCGGACTCGGCGCTTGGCTGTGGTTGGCAGTCTCGGGATGTCGTCGCGAACGACACTTTCCAAATACTCGATCCGGAACTTCAATCCCAGGCCTTGTTGTGAGAAATTCGCTTCTCTTTCTTAGAGATTCGGTCGTCGGCTACCCGTGAGAAATGCAGATCCTCTTGATATTCCAACGCTTCCTCAATCAAGCTCAACCCAACACCTGCTACAGATTCGTCGCGTTGGCTCGAGAGGCGCTCAAGCGCCTTGTAAACGTCGTCGTCGACCGTGATGTTGATTCGTCGTTTCGTTGTCGGCATCGTGCACTACCTCAAAAAGAGTGTAACACTAGTGTCGCACCTAGGTCAAGCTGAGAGCACATCCGTACTTTCCAGGTCTATCTCACTACCGAGAAGCACATCTCGGCCGCTACGCTCAACGTCTACACCAGTGCGATTCGGTTTCTTTATACAGTTCACAGCTCCGCCGCCAGCCGGGCAAATCATGACACTGAAGACGTCGCCACGGCTGTAGCAACCACACTAGTCATCGGGGCTCGATGCTCGTGACACTCCCTTGGGGCTTTCATGCTGGCGTTCTGGAGCGTTACCTCAGCATGTGCAGCGGCAGCAACTGCAGTCGCGGAGCTTTCTCCTTGACGATGTCACCGCACGTCGATGGTGAGCAGGCGACGTCGAAGCCATTGCCCGTAATCGTGCTGGCGATGGCGCGCAGCTTGGTGGCAACGACACCGGCAACCGCATTCGTCTCAACCTGCGAGATCTTAAGCCGCACGGAGCCCGAGACAATACCGCTCCTGCTCTCCTGAATCGTCGATGTGGAGATACGTGCGCTTTTCCCGTGCACCGCCCATGCGCTCGAGCCCGCGACCGTCGTGTCTCTTAGACGAACACGTCGGACCGCGTCGATACCGGCTGCTTGCCCAGCGATAACCGTTACGTTAGAGACGAGCACCCCGCCGCCGGGCCTCCATGCACACCCGGTGCGCCACCCGCTTCTCGACGGGATAGGGGAGCTTCGTCGGGGGGTGCGAGACCAGCTCAATGCCCACCATGAATCCCCGCTGCCGCACGTCGCCCACGTGGGGGAGCTTCGCGATCTCCCGGAGCCGGCGCGCCAGCTTGCGGATGCGCGGCTGCATTTTCTCGAGCGTCTTTTCCATCTCGCAATGATCGAGGTTCGCGATGTATGGCGCTCATCCGATGGGACTGCCCGTGGACGTG
>CAZPPZ010000374.1:0-2356 GCA_964588545.1 uncultured Myxococcales bacterium
CGGCTTCGCTGGTACGGTTTTAGCTGAAACCATGCGACCGGCGCCAATGCCAGCTCGCCTGAAATTGGCGGCCTGACCTCGGGCGCGGGGACCAATGAGCGCAGTACCCCTGAATCTCGAGGTGGCAGCGCCAGCTCGGCTGTGGCCGGAGGGCGGGGCGGGACCAGCGGGTCGAGCTTGGGGAGCAGGCCGTCGATTATACGATCGTAGCCACGCACGCGGCGTAACAGATTTCCGCCTACCTCGAAGAGCACGCGGGCGCGAGTCTTAGGAACTATCTGCCAGCCTTTCGCCACCGCTTCATCAAAATATTCCTTGAACGGACGCTTTAGCCCTGGATCCCAATTGCCCGCGCTGCCGTAGAGACCCTCGAGACCACCATAGAGGTACAGCCATAGCGGTGTGGCCAGATACCGACCCTGCTTGTACTCCTCGCGCGCCAACGCCGAGAGCATCATCTCGGTGGAGTAGCCCTGCCACTTCATCTTGGCCATCGCCGGCAGGTTTTCGAGCGCCAGCGCCGCCAAACCAATCTTTGGCGGTAGCTTGCCACTGGCCACTGCCAATGACTCAGACCCGGCGATAGACATGTAGGGGAATGCGGCTATACCAGCACCTCGCTTGCCGATCTGGCCGGCCAGGGTAAAAGCCAGGATCTGGCCGCGCTCCATCTCCATGCCGTGATAGTACTTCGAAAAGTTGGTCTGGGTGATCGCCGCCGCAGCCTTGGCACGGGCCAGGGCACGGGCCAACGCGCGGATCTGCTCGGGGTGGGTAGCGGTTATCTTGGATGCCTTCTCCGGCGTGTATTCGGCCAGACGAGCACGCAGCAGCGAGAACACCGGCGTCACCGTGACCTCGCCATCGACAGTATCGATGGTAAACTCGCCGTCGAGCGCCGGGTCGAGCCCGCCCAGAGCTAAGCTCGAGCGCGGCGCTTCTACGATCTTGGCGCTTGCACGGTCGAAGACGTAGAAGACATCTTCGGCGCCGCCGGGCTCCAGATCGCGGCGGCGCAAGAACAAACCACTGTCTTTGCGCACCAGAAAAGGAAGATCGCTCTGCTCCGAGACAAAGCGCGCGTCGTAGATCCCCTCCTCGACCATCACCTGAGCCAATGACAGGCCCAGAGCCGCATCGCTGCCAGCCTTCACCGGCACCCATTCATCGACATGTACGCACGACGCGTTGAAATCCGGGGCTATGGCGACTACCCGTGCGCCGTTGTAGCGAGCCTCGTTTATGAAGTGCGCGTTGGGGATTTGCGTATATGTAGGGTTGCCCCCCCAGATCAGTATGAGGTCAGAATAGAAAAGATCGTCAAACGACCCGGTAAAGCAGATCTTGCCGGTGGTAGCCGTGGCACCGGGGTAGTGGTCGCCGATCTCAGTGTTGGTCTCGAGCATTGGGGTGTCGAGAATCGACACCGTGCGCGTCAGCCCTAAGCCGTGGCAGCCGTTGGTCACGGCACTGCCCATGTCCCAAATGACCGAGCCCGGCCCATCCTCGAGCATCGCATCGATAGTGTTGTCGGCAATCTTGCCGAGCACCCGCTTCCAGCTGACACGCTTCCAGCGGCCGGCGCCGCGGGGACCGACGCGTTCGAGCGGATAGGTTAGCCGCGAGGCATCGTACATTCGCGCGCTATAGCAGGCGCCCTTCTGGCAGCCTCGCGGGTTGAAGTCAGGGACCTCGGCGTTGGTCGGCGAGTAGCTCGACACCTGTTCTTCGCGCCAGACTACTCCGGCTTTGACGTAGACGTTCCACGCACAGCCGCGCTGATAAGCACAGTTTACGTAGTGAGTTCCCCGGGCCACTCGCTCCCAGGTCCATTTTTCGCGGTATACATCGGCCCAACCGCCATAGCTGCGCGGCTTCGCGCCCGCGGATGCATACCCAGCCTCGGCACTGTCGCAAATCGCAGTGAGCCGCCCAAGTGACAGCGTCGCCGCCGCTACGCAGGCTTGTTTGAGAAAGGTTCGTCGGTTTATCGGCATCCCGACCCGTCAGCTTGGCCCCGAGCTGAGAAAATCGGCGACCACGCCGGCCGTTATATATCCGGGGCCGCCGAGGATCATGCCGCCCGGGTACATCGAGGCCCCACCAACGAACAGCCCGTCAATGGGAGTCGCGCTTCGCGAGCACAGATCATTGGGGCGCAGGTAGCCCATCTGCAGCGGCGTGTAAGCACCGTGCTTTATCGAGCCGCGCTTCATGGTGGTCAGCTTGGCCTCGATGTCGCGCGGCGTGTAGTGGCGGCGAAAGGCTATGTCGCCGAGATCAGCGTAGCGCCGCAGCAGTTCGAGACAGCTATCGGCAAACTCCTCGCCTTGGCTCTGCCACGCTCGCTCGTAGC
>CAZPPZ010000375.1:0-2346 GCA_964588545.1 uncultured Myxococcales bacterium
GACTGCGACACGACGACCTCTCCATGCACGTCCCCTGCGGTTGCAACGTGCGCGGGCGGCGGAACGTGCCAATACTATGCAACGGGATATTGTCGCGGCGGTACGGATGATGGATCGCCGTGCGCTTGCCCGCGGAACGCTAGTTGGCAAACAGCAAGTAGCGGTGGGTTCACAACCTACTGCGTGAATAACCAAAACGGCGGTGCTGACTGGCTCTCAACGAGCACATGCGATAGAACCTGCACCACAGCCTCAACGGACTGTGTTACCAATATCCCATGCTCAACGAACGCTGACTGCCGAGGGGAAACGTGCAACACCACGCTTGGCGAGTGTTACACGGGATGTACGAGTGGGAATTGCAACAACACGTATAACACAGAAGCATACGTTCGTGCCGATCGGGTAGCACCTGCAAGTACGGGTTGGATGTTACCTGGCTGCATTAACGTACCGGAGTGTTCTGGAGGGCTGTGTGTTGCAGGTAACACGGTGGCTGAGTTTGGTCGTAGCTTTCGAGAGATCGTTGACGCAATAGCGAATCGACAGTGCGTCAGCTCAACATGCGATGATAATGGTAACATCTCCTGCACATCTAACACTGATTGTGCGGCAGAGCTTGTGGTCGCACCGCAGCCTCATGCCGTGGGATTAAATACCGGCTTTTGGGGCGGATTCTACGCTCATGCCCGCGATGGGGATGCTATCGCAACCACACAAAGGGAAACCGCAGTTGCCGAGAGCCTACACCTAGCTGACCTTAACACGGCTTTTGCAACTACGTGCGAGGCGGTCTGCGGGAGTGAGCTTGCCTGCCACGGCGACGCGATCCATTGGTCTACGTGCGGTATCGACTTGGCCGCGCAGCTTCTCGTAGATTGCTTTACAAATGAGTCCGGTACGTCCGATGGTGTCTGCTCAGCATCGACATGCACGGGAGGCCGGGTGGGGGATACCTGCTCGACGAACAGCGATTGCGACCTGTACAGTTGCAGCTTTTGATGAATGAAGGGGATGATAGCCATAACTACGCTCAGGGGGGAGATCGTGGCTTACAGAGGACGTATGGGGCCTTCACGGGCTTGTTTGAGGCGGTCCCAGACCCCGATTAGTGAGAGGACGAACCGATGACGATGAACAAGACGATATGGATTGGCGCGGCGCTGCTGGTAGCGCTGGCCCAGGTGGCCTACGCGCAGGTGCCAGCCCGGCTGGGCGGCACCGGCTGCCGCAACCCGGTGACCAAGGCTACGCTCCCGGCCAACGGGGCCGGTAAGATCTGCGTGATTACAGACGGGCTGACCGGGACTGACTGCACGACCGGGGGCGGTGGTAACCTGGTTCTCTGCTACAACAACGGGTCTAGCTGGTCGGCGCTGAGTGCCTCGGGGTCGGGAACCGACAATCTCACCTGGACCATCGACAAGGACGGCTCGGGCACCGAGCCAGCCAACGGGGCCGGGCTGAAGGTCGAGGGTGGATCGGGCACGGACATCACAGTCCTGTACGATGCCACGGACAACCAGCTTGACTTCGCTGGGGCGGCATCGGGATACACGTTCGACAAGGAAGTGGTGGTCGGGGGCTGCACGGCGGCCTCGAACGACTGCCAGCTAAAGCTCACGGACAACACGGCCTCATGCGCCGCGGCAGCCGCGGGCCAGACCAACGTCTGCTCGATCGGTGGCGAGGTCTACAAGAAGGACAGCGCCGATGCTGCTCAGGTCCAGATCCTCGATGCCGACGACAAGACCGGGGCTGATGCCAGTGTCGTAAGCGGCACGGCAGGGACCAATGGCAATCTATCCAAATGGAACGTAGACGGTGACCTAGTAGACGGGCCGGGGCTTACGGGGGCTGATGCTAATGCCGTCACTGGTACCGCCGGGGCCAGCACTCAGGTAGGTGCGTGGAACGTGGACGGGGACTTGGTGGGGGCGACCGCAACCGACGATACCGTGCTGGTTGGCGATGGCTCAGGCCATGCGACCAAGGCTATCCCCGACTGCACCGACACCGGCGGCAACCACCTGAACTACACCGCCAGCACGAACGCCCTCTCGTGCGGGACGAGCGGTAGTGGCGGCGGGACTTACGACATCAACCAATTTTACCCTTTTGGGTATACTCAAGGGCAAACAGCATCTCATGGTGGCACGGGTAAGTGCAGGTGTTCCCGATTCTCACTGCCGCAGCGCATGGACGGCATCTCGCACCTGGGTTATTCAACCAAAACGGCTGATGGAACCGATACGCAAGAGATCGCGGTGTTCTCGCTCGACGGCAACACGCGTTACTTCAAAGGCACGCTCGACGTTAGTTCCACAGGAGCCAAGGCGCTACTTG
>CAZPPZ010000376.1:0-2344 GCA_964588545.1 uncultured Myxococcales bacterium
TCTGGGGGAGGGCTGGGGCGGGTGGGGAAAGCGGGCAGTTATAAGGTGCCAGGAGTGCTTTATCCCTCCTCGTTATCCCCGCCCGCTCGTCTGCGCCACCTCGACTCTCGATGTCCATCATCAGTGCGACCAAGCTCCGCAAGCTCTACGACCACGAGGTTGTCCTCGATGCGGTGTCTTTGACGGTAGAGCCCGGCGAACGCATCGGCGTGGTCGGTAACAACGGCTGTGGCAAGAGCACTATGGGTCGACTGCTGGCCGGACTAGAACAGCCAGATGCCGGCACCATCGCCGTGCAGCGCGGTGCGGAGATTGCCTATCTCGCGCAGCAGCCTCGCTTCGTGCCCGGTGAAAGCGTTCGCCAAGCCGTGTTGTCGGGACTGCATAGGTGGAGCGCAGCCCATGCGCGTTATCAACGCGCGGTCGAGGGTTTGGAAGGCGGCAGCGATACCGACTACTGGCTGTCTGAACAGGCGGCTGCAAGCGAACAGGTCGAACACACGGGCGGTTGGGATCGGCTTCACCAAGCCGAAGCCATTCTCGGGCGTCTCGGTGTAGACGACATCGAGGCGCCGGTCGACACCCTCAGCGGCGGACGGCGCCGCGCCGTGGCTCTGGCTCGGGTGCTGCTGGCGGCACCCGAGCTGGCGATTCTCGACGAGCCGACCAACCATCTCGACATCTCGACCATCGAGTGGTTGGAAGAGTTCTTGTCCGAGAGTTATCGCGGTGCGCTCATCCTCATAACCCACGATCGCTATGTATTAGATCGTGTGGTCACGCGCACGGCCGAAATCGATGGGGCTGCGTTGTTCAGCTACGATGGCGGCTACCGAGCGTACCTCGAGGCCAAGGCCGACCGTCTCGCACTGTCTGAGCGTATTGAATCGAATCGACAGAATTTCTTGCGCGGCGAGCTTGAATGGTTGCGCCGATCCCCCAAGGCCCGCAGTGTAAAGCAAAAGGCTCGCGTCCAACGAGCGAATGCTGCCATTGGTCGTGCCGCCCCCAAAGCCGAAAAAGTCGCCGAGTTTAGAGCTAGTGCATCACGCAGCGGCAAGAGCATACTCGAGGCCGAAGAACTCGGTATCGATGTTGCTGGTACGACTCTGCTAAGAGACTGCTCGCTCAGACTGCTGCCGGGAGAACGCATCGGTATAGTAGGGCCAAATGGTTGCGGCAAGACGACACTGCTGCGTGTGTTGCTTGGCCTCGACAGCCCCGCGGCGGGCACCGTTAACCTCGGCCACAACACGCGAGTAGCCTATTTGGATCAATCCCGCAGCGGGTTAGACGATGCGGCCAGCGTCGAGAACAACATCGCTGGCGACCGTGGCTACTTCCGAATAGGCGAAGAGATGATCACCGTGCGTAGCTATCTCGGGCGATTCCTCTTTGATACCGACGCCGCGCGTCGGGTCGTGGGCACACTCTCGGGGGGGGAACGCGCGCGGGTGGCTCTGGCGAAGATGCTCGCGAGCGAAGCAAATCTGATCGTTCTCGACGAGCCTACCAACGATCTCGACGTTGCCACCTTGGGCGCGCTCGAAACTATGATATCTCAGTTCACCGGCACGGCACTGATGGTCAGCCATGACCGCTGGTTCCTCGACCGCTTAGCCACATCCATTCTGGCCTTCAGCGAAGACGGCTGTGTCGAACGCTTCGTCGGTAACTATTCAGAATATCGCGAGAAGACGGATGCGGCCAAGCGGGCCGTGTTGAGCAAGCCCGACAGATCGAGCCGTCGCACTCCATCCACGAACACGCCACCGAAGGCCAAGAGACTAACCTACGCCGAACGCATCGAGCTGGAGGCATTGATGGATAGAGTCGATGCCGCCGAGACCCGTGTCGCTGAACTCGAAGCGCAGCTAGCCGACCCGCAGCTGTACGCGGCAGGTGGCGAGAGAGTAAAGACGCTGTTAGCCGATCTCGATGATGCCAAGGCGAGCGCTCAAGCACTCAGCTCGCGGTGGGAAGAGCTGGAAAGCAAACAGTAGGGGCGTTGGTGCACGAATAGGGATGAGCGGCTGCGTTTTCCGCGTCTGGACCCATGGGTCATGATCCGGGCATGACAAAGCGCTCGAAGGTCCACCCGAATTACAAGGCTCGCTATCGCGTCAACAACTGGCCGCCCTATGATCGCGGCCTGGTACGGCGTGGGAGCCTGACTGTATGGTTCTCGCCTGAGGCGATCGACGCCTGGTCTCCCGAGAAAAACGGCTGTCGCGGCGGTCAGCGTCGCTACTCGGATGTCGCGGTCCAGACTGCTCTTCACCTTCGGTTGCTCTTGGGTCTGCCTTGGCGACAAACGGAAGGTCTTCTGCAATCGCTAGTGGAG
>CAZPPZ010000377.1:0-2332 GCA_964588545.1 uncultured Myxococcales bacterium
ACGGCGCAATCTCACAAGCCCTCGTCTTGTGGACCGGTGGTGGACCAGCGGCGGCGGCAGCGTCGACTGCGCCTCGGCTGAAGGCAGCGTCGTGGCCTCTGCTGACGTGCTCAGCGGTCGAGACTTTGCGCTGAGCGCGGGCGGTAGCATCTCGGGAAATGTCAGCGCCTCGGGTGCCCAGGTCAACGGCTCACACGTCTGGGCCCATGTCGCGGACTGCGCGCGCAGCGACCAACGGGCCTGGTATCAGCCAGCACTCACCGACAGCAGTGGCGACTATCTCATCCGGGCTTTGCCGCCGGGCGATCTGAGGGTCTTTGTCAGTCCAAGCAGCGCCCAGCCATCGGTGCAAGGCTGGTACGAGGGCAGCACCGGCACGTCGAGCTGTGCGTCGGGCAGCCTGGTACACGTCGACGAGGGGCTGGACACCGCCGGGGTTGACCTTGCGTTCTAGCCCGCATCGATCACCAATAAAAAAGGCGGGCCATCACTTCATCAGTGATTATCGTTGTTTTGCGCAACATCGATAAGAGGCCCGCCGTGACAAAGTGTACCCCAAACGGATCGTTTTTCGCCAAGTGCAAACGCCGCCGTGTCGAGGCCTGTTTTGATGGCGGCGACATCACTTCAGACGCAGGCGGCGCACTCTTGTTGCGGCAGGCCGAGCGTCAACTGGGCTTGCTCAAGGATGTATCGACGTTGCTTGGCGACGAGCGTCGCAAGAAGAGTGTGCAGCACCCGCTTCATGCTTTGCTCAAGCAGCGCGTCATGGGCATCGCGCTGGGCTACGAGGACCTCAACGACCACGAGACGCTGCGCGATGACCTGGCCATGCAGACGGCGGCCGAGCGCGAATTGCGACTGGCGTCCCCTTCGACACTGGGCCGCATGGAGCGCCGCGCCGACCGAGAGTGGGCGTGGCTTGCGCATCAGGTGCTGCTGCAAAAGTTCATCGACAGCTTCACCACACCTCCCGAGGAACTGGTGCTGGATTTCGACGCCACCGACGACCGCGTGCATGGCAAACAAGAGGGCACGTTTTTTCACGGCTACTACGACCACTACTGCTTCTTGCCTCTGTACGTTTTTTGCGGCTCGCAGCTGCTGACGGCCTACCTGCGACCGAGCAACATCGATGGCGCCAGGCACGCCTGGGCGGTGCTGTCGATCCTGGTCAAGCGGCTGCGTGAGATCTGGCCGGACGTGCGCATCATCTTCCGCGGCGATTCGGGATTTTGCCGGCATCGCATGCTCGACTGGTGCGACCGCAATGACGTCGGCTACGTCGTGGGCCTGGCCCGCAACGCGGTACTGGAGCGAACGATCAAGCCGCAGCTGGCCGAGGTTGCGCGACGCCACGAGGACAGCGGTCGAGCGGAGCGCATGTTTTGCGAGTTTGTCTACGCGGCCAAGACCTGGCGCCACGAGCGCCGGGTCATCGCCAAGGCCGAACATCTGAGCAAGGGCAGCAACCCGCGCTTCGTCGTCACCAACCTGCACGATGCCCCACGCGAACTCTACGAGGACCTGTACTGCGCTCGCGGCGAGATGGAGAACCGCATCAAGGAGCAGCAGCTGGGCTTGTTTGCGGACCGGACCAGCTCGACGCGCTGGTGGACCAACCAGTTCCGTCTGCTGCTGTCGAGTCTGGCCTACGTGCTCATCGATCACGTACGTCGCGTCGGCCTGGCGGGCACCCAGCTGGCCCGAGCACAGGTGTCGACGCTGCGGGTCCGTCTGTTCAAGGTCGGGGCCGTCATCGTGCGCAACACCCGCCGCGTGCGCTTCATGCTGGCGAGTGCGTTCCCATTGCAGGCGGAGTTCTGGATAGCGGCCGAGCGCCTGTCGACCTGACCTCGACGACGGTGCGGTTCTCGAAAAGTCTCTTTCAAACGAACACTCGATGGATCGGTGCGCTCTGCGGCCGTTGAAAAAGCCCGATTTGAGTCGGCGATGCCCGTCGAGGGCCCATCAGAGACTGCAAAAGACTGAGGAGGCGATTGTCGCCGAGGAATTGGCGTACAAATGGCGATGAATACCAATCTTCGGGGAGCTCGTGACCGATGCGGGTTAGTAGCGCTCGCTGGGATCTGTGGAGGGGGCTATGAGCGATCATGGTTCCTACTCCGACTGATACGGATCGAATGTGGGGCCCCCGCCTGGCGGCAAATCTTTTTATCCTCGTCCCCCGTCGGGGACTCCGAAGCATCGTAAACTCGGAAAATAGCTTCGCCTTGGCGCCCCACACCAGGACCAATCAAGGAGATTCGATATGATGCATCAGCGGCGAGGATGGCAAGGTTGTCCTGACCAAGCTCCTAGGTGAGCGAAG
>CAZPPZ010000378.1:0-2307 GCA_964588545.1 uncultured Myxococcales bacterium
TTTTCACGGGCTATTCGCGCCTTATGCCGATGTCGGCATAAGGTGCATTATGCCAACCTCCGGATTATGCCGACCTCACCCCTCGCACCCGCGTCACCAATGACCATGGCTGCCATTAGGTCGGCATAATAATCGCCATTGCCCAAAGGGCTGGGCAAACTCCTCTGTCCATTGTCAACACAGAGGAGTCTCTTATGGTTAATCCGACACAAGTCCTGGTTTCCGAACCACTCGCGGAATTTGGTCCCGGCTTTGCAAGCGAGCTTTTACGGCAGGGATACAAGACAAAGCCAGCTGGCGTACAAATGAATCTGATGGCCCACCTGAGCCGCTGGCTTGCAGAAGAAGATCTCGATGTACACCAGCTCAGCGATGCCGAGGTGGAAAGATACCTGAGAGCCCGTCGTGACGCAGGTTTGGTCATTCACTGCGGTAGCAGGGCCATGCGACCGATACTCGCGTATTTACGCGGCTTGGGTGTGGCGCCAACGCCCTCCATAACATTGCCCGAAGGGCCGGTGGAAGTGGTGCTCGAGCACTTTCGGCAGTACCTCACGGTTGATCGGGGGCTGGCAACCGCCACCGCCCGCGGTTATATCTATGCGGTTCGACCCTTCTTGTGTGGAAGGATCCTACCCGACGGTCATGCTCTGAACCTCGAGCACCTGCACACGCTCGACATCACCACCTTTATTGTGGCCTGTTGCGAGAATGGTTCCCGAGGCACGGCAAAACAGACCGTGACCGCATTGCGGTCGCTGCTTCGGTTCCTCCATGTTGAAGGCATGGTCAAGCAGTCGTTGGTGGCGGCAGTACCGTCGATTGCCAGATGGCATCTGGCCGGACTACCAAAGTCACTGGAACCGGCCCAGGTTCGCAGCCTTGTGGCCGCTTGTGACCGCCGTACCAAGAGCGGTCGTCGTGACTTTGCCATACTGACCCTGTTCGTGCGTCTCGGCTTACGCGCTGGCGAAGTCGCCGCACTTACATTCGATGATATTGATTGGCGGGCTGGAGAGATAGTCGTCCACGGGAAAGGAAAACGTGCTGACCGACTGCCATTACCCACCGACGTTGGCGAAGCGATAGCTGCCTACTTGCGCCGGGGTCGCCGCGCCAATGCCGAAGTCAGAAGTGTGTTTGTGCGCCTCAATGCGCCGCATCACGCCCTCAGCACCAGCGGGGTGGCACACGTTGTCACCTCCACTGCTCGACGTGCCGGTCTGGGGCACATCCATGCCCACCGCTTGCGCCACACCGCGGCGACCCAACTGCTGCGCGTCGGCGCCTCGTTGCCCGAGGTCGGTCAGCTGCTGCGCCACCGCCTCGTGATGACCACGGCAATCTACGCCAAAGTCGACCGCGAAGCGTTGCGAACCATTGCCCGCCTCTGGCCGGGAGGTGTCGAATGAATCCCCTGCGCCAAGCCCTGGTCGATTATCTGAGCGTGCGTCGGGCCCTGGGTTACAAGCTCGAAAGGGATGGGAAGCTGCTGGCTCAGTTCCTTACTTATCTTGAAGACCTCGGCCAGCAACACCTGAGCACGGAGACCGCCCTGGCCTGGGCCACGCTGCCCACGGGTGCTCATCAGAGTTGGTGGTCTTGCCGGCTGTCCATCATTCGCAGCTTCGCTGTGCACCTAAAAACGATCGACCCTGAGACCGAGGTGCCGCCCAGCGACCTGTTGCCCTGGCGATCTTGCCGCGCCACACCCTACCTCTACTCAGAGAAAGAGATTGCCGCCCTGGTTGCGGCGACGTCGACTTTGCGCACCGCGCACCGGGTCGCCACCTATCGGACCCTGATCGGCCTGCTGGCGGTCACCGGCATGCGGGTCGGTGAAGCCATCGCGCTTGACCGCGGCGACTTCGATTCCAATAACGGCCTGCTCATCGTCCGTAAGGGCAAGTTCGGAAAGTCTCGTGAGTTGCCGTTGCATCCAACTGCTGTGGACATGCTGCACCACTATCTGCGTCGACACGACCGGCCCCGTTCAGCGGTGAGCATACCCGCACTGTTCGTCTCCGGCGTGGGCAACAGACTACTCTATAGCAGCATTCATCAAACCTTCCGCCAGTTGGTCTGTCGAGCTGGCCTCAAACCCCGCTCAGCTGCGTGCCGCCCCAGGCTGCATGATCTTCGCCACAGCTTCGCTATCTTCACTCTACTTGACTGTTACCGAGACGGCAGCGATACGGCGTCCCGGCTTCCCCTGCTGTCGACCTACCTTGGCCACGTCGACCCGGCTAAGACATACTGGTACCTCTCGGCCACACCGGAACTGCTCACGTTGGCCGGAAACCGTCT
>CAZPPZ010000379.1:0-2306 GCA_964588545.1 uncultured Myxococcales bacterium
GTAAGCCACGATCTCCCCCCTGAGTGTAGTTATGGCTATCATCCCCTTCATTCCTCAAAAGCTGCAATTGTACAGGTCGCAATCACTGTTCGTCGAGCAGGCGTCCCCCACTCGGCCTCCCGTGCATGTCGGTGCTGCGCAGACGCCATCGGACGTGCCGGACTCGTTGGTCAGACACGCATTGATCGTATCAGCGATACACTGCTCGCCGGTGGCATTGAAGTGAACACCGTCCTTGAGGCACTGCATGATGTCGCCATCAGGGCAGCATTGGCGCATCACCGCCTGCCCGTCGATCCAGTGCAGGTCGGTATCAGTTGTTGCGTAGTCCTGAAGCCACCCGTTAAGCACGCCGATAGGCGGCCTGAGCCAGCCCCAGCAGCCCGTTTGGCGCGACTCCTTGATAATGTCGGTCACTTCCTCGGTGTCGGGGGTGCCCACGAGAACTACGTCAACCCCATTGCTCAGCAGCGTGTCGATGGACGCCTTGTAGCTACCAATGACGGCAGCGAGGCTATTGCCAGCCACGCAGACCCCGCTAGAGCAGCCCGGCGCGGACAGGCATCCAGGCATACACATGGTAAGCGGCTTGGTCGAGTTGACCGCGCAGGTCATTGCAGCGCCGCCGCCGAGCGTGCAAGTCCCGCCGCTGCACGTCGAGCCGCTTTGGCAATCAGCGCTGGAAGCACATGAACACTCATCCGAGGAATCACACTGAGCCTTCCAGTCAGTGCCGCCCGTAATGCAGTATCGCGTGGTGTTCACGTCGCTGGGATCGGAGAGCCACCAATCGGTCTGGGGGCACCAGCAGGTATTCCCCTGGTCGGCCCCGTCATCATCCTCGCAGTAGCCCTGCTGTCCCTTGGTGCAGTAGCCGCAATCAGAGTTGTTCGCGCAGGGGAAAATCGTCCCCTGGCAGATGCTACTGCCGGTGCAGGTACTCGTCGTGCAGGTACCGTTCACGCAGTCCGAGTTTGACGCACACGCCACGGCAAGCGACGGCGGCGCGAAGTTGCCTGAGCGCAGTGCGTTCACCCCGAACATCAGCACCGCAATATCCAGCGTAGCCCCCTCAGCCCCCTTGCGAGCGAAAGCATGAAGGTACCCACTGGCCGAACCTTCCTTGATGTTCGATAGGTTCTCAGCTAAGTCCCCGATGGTCGATCCCCCGCGGGCGATGTTGTAGATGTTATTCGCCTCGATAATCCCATCAAAGAATCCGCTTGCAACAGGGCCATTCAGCCGGGAGTTCCCGATCAGCCCGACCGTATCCTCGGTGTCGCTGTCGTTGTCTGGGATCACCGTCGGCACCGGCGGAGTCGGGAGGGTGAAGAATGTATCCACAATGCCAGTTGAGATCTTCGCCCGGCAGTTCGATGAACACGACCCCTTGTTGTAGGTGTAGACGATCTCCAGGGCATCGAAGTCAGCCTCGGTCCATGTCCCGCCATCAGGCGCGAGTGTTGCCAGAAGGTACCCATCAGGCCGGTAGGTGCTGTCGGTATGCTGGTCTAGCTGCGCAGTGGACGATGATGTCTGGTTCGCGCCTTCCTCAAGGAGGGTTGCTACGTTGAACGCAGCGCTCGGGGACGCCGATGGGCGATTCATAGACGAGACAACCGAAGCCGCAGCGTTGGTAAGACTCATCGTGCAATCAGCGGCCACACTACAGGCGATGCCATGCTTCACACAGACGCTCGCCGTGCATGTATCTGTCAGCGTAACGTCCTCGACCGTCACTTCCCCCACCGTGCCATCGTTGGTCGTCTGGAGCCTGGACGTATCCCCATCGGCAACTACGTCAGTGCGTCCGATGTTCTCGTTTAGGCAACCGTCATGAATCGACCCGCAACCATTGGCGTCGCTCCAATCTACAGGCGTTCCCTCTCCGTCGGGGATGAGTGTCTGGATTCGGTAGTTCTCGTACCCGCTGCATCCTGTATCTAGAATAACCAGGTTGTCCAGCGAATAGTCGGCAGCGGCAGCAACCGTATCGTCGGTCCCGAAGTTGACCTTGCCGGTTGTAAGAATATCAGTCACGGTGCAGGTATCCGCCCCGCTACAATCAGCGTTGGTAGAACACGCATAGGTGTTGGTTCCACCGGAGCACGCCCCCTGGGGCTTGGTCCGTTGGCTGTAGGCATAGACCGCTCCCGGCTCGCCAACGTAGAGCGACACCTTCACGTCCCCACCGCTGCCTGCCGTATTGTCTTGCTCTAGCCCTACGACATACGTCGTCCCCTCAGTGAGTTGCGCAGACTGCCCGTACCAGCTTTCCCCTGAGCACTCTGCCTCGCCGGGGTTGA
>CAZPPZ010000380.1:0-2304 GCA_964588545.1 uncultured Myxococcales bacterium
GGTGGCCCTAACGAAACAGCGGGAGGTTTTCGTCTACCAGCTGGTTTAGATCTGGGGGACGCTTGGCTGCGATCGGCTGGCGTGCGAATTGCGAGAACTCATTGACGAGGTTCTTTAGTTCTTCGACCTCATTGACGATGGTGCTGGTGCAGTCGTTGAACACCTCTGCATCCTCACCGTGCAGTTGCGGTCCCAAACGGCGGTGCAAGCGCTGCGCCGATAACTGAATCGGGGTAAGCGGGTTCTTGATCTCGTGGGCGATGCGCCTGGCCACCTCACGCCAGGCCTCCATGCGCTGTATACCGGCGAGCTGCGAAACGTCCTCGAAGAAAAGCACAAACCCGGTAGCTGACCCCACCGGCGACTCAAGCGAGGTGGCAATTACCAGAAGGGTTCGGCCTTCCTCTTCCCTCTCGACGTTACGCCGAGTGCCAGAGACCACAGCACCGCGTTCGAGATCCTCGAGCAAGCTCGCAACCTCCGGATAGCCCGACTCTTCGAACACCGAATGAGCATCGTGGCCAATTACCGCCTCGCGTTGTAGCCCCAGTAATGAAATCGCCGCGGGGTTCACCGTCGCCACAAAGCTGTTGACATCAACCGCGACAACTCCGGCATCAATATTCGAGACGATGTTCTCGATATAACGGCGGCGCTCTTCAAGCGTAGCATGAGTTGCCTTCAGCTCAGCCGTCATCGAGTTGAAGGCCTGCACCAGCATCCCGACCTCATCCCCTCCGACCTCGCGCAGCTGTACGTCCCAATCGCCTTCGGCCACCCTGCGCGTCGCTCCAGCCAGTTTGGCCAGCGGCTCGGTAATACCGCGGGCCAAATACAAACCAAGCCAGATCGCCGAAAACACCACGACCAGCGAGGCCAGTACCATGGTGAGAACGTAGAGATTCTGAAACGGCCGTTTGTTTAGCTCGAGGCGGCGGTACTCGCGAAACGCGTTGACTATGTCTTCGCTCCACATCCGCGCGCTGCTCTCGACTAGGTAGTCGATGACCACCGCTCCAACTATGCTAGCGCCCTGGCGTATGGGCGCAGCCGAGCGCAGCAGGTCGCCGTCGTCGCTGCCAACAACCTCGGTCACGACACGGCCCTGCTCGACTCCGCTAAGAAGCTTCTGCAACTCCGTACGACCCGGCACCGACGCCGACGCGTCACGCAGCGCAGCGGCGACCTGGCCGCCGTTACGACTCACCACCTGGACGGCAACCAAACCGTAGTCCTGACGGTAGCGGTCGAGCTTACGATGCAGAGCCGCGTTAGCGTCAACATCATCGAGGTCGTCGTCGCTCAAGGCGCCAGCAAGCGCGACCGCATGCAACTCAGCCCGCTCGCCGGCGTCGCGATAGTAGGTCTGCGCTAGATGCCAGGCGTCGCGCAGCGACTCCTCAACCTCAGTATTGAACCAATCATCGATAGAGTTGGTGCTGAACTCCAGCGAAATAGTCAGCATCACCAGAGCGGGAAACAGCGCTATGGTAACGAAAGCCAGGACCATCCGGCTCTTGAGCTGGCTGCCCGGCACACGGTGGCGACGCTCGACGACGACCTTCATGCCGTTACGCACGACCAGGAAGATCATCAACAGGACCAGAACTATGTTGAGATTAACCAGCAGGAACGAGAATACGTTGCCGGCCACACCATCGTGGGCACCGGGCCGACGAATTTCCCAGAACGCGAAGGCGAATACCGCCACTGCCGCGGCGAGAATGATCGCACCCTCACGCCTGCGGTTGCGGCGTTCTTCGGCGGTGTTGCGTCGGTCAGGGCTGGTTTGGCGCTCGACGGGTTGCTCTGCCATGGCCGGGCTCAGTCGAACAAGGCCGATTGCTCACGGGGCCGGTCGCCACCAAAGTGCTCGTAAGCACGCGCGGTAGCGACTCGACCGCGGGGAGTTCTCTGTAGAAAGCCAACGCGCAGCAGGTAGGGCTCGCACACCTCTTCCAAAGTACCCGCGTCTTCGCCGATGGCAGCAGCAAGAGTGTCGAGACCCACCGGGCCACCATCGAACTTCTCGATGATGGTGGTTACCAGTTGCCGGTCCATGGCGTCAAAACCAGCCTCGTCAACACCGAGCATGCGTAGGGCGTCGGCGACCACAGCCTTGGTAATCGCGCCTGAAGCTTTGACCTGAGCGTAGTCGCGCAGGCGGCGCAGCAGACGGTTAGCAATGCGCGGCGTCCCGCGCGAACGCGAGGCTACGTCACCAGCGGCGCTCTCGTCGATCTCGACACCGAGCAGCGCCGCCGAGCGGATAACGATGGCCGTGAGTTCCGACTCATCGTAGAA
>CAZPPZ010000381.1:0-2289 GCA_964588545.1 uncultured Myxococcales bacterium
GGCGCTGCGACGCGGCGCCCCACCCCGCCGCACCCTCGCGCGCAGACCCCCCCCGCGCGGCTGGGCCACCGAACCTTGAAACCGCCTCGGCGGCGATACCCCCCGCCGCCTGCCAGTAGCCTAGCGATGAACCTGCGGTTCGCGCAGCCAGTTCTACCGCGTGGCGCCATAACAAACGCAGCGAGGGCGGGCAGACCAGGCGAAACTCCACCGCTGCTTCGCCGTTTATCAGATCGTCGATATCGCTGCTGCCATCCGTCGATGCGTCTGCGCTCAGCGACTCCTCTGTACTCGTCTCGTCCGCCACAGCCCGACTACGAAGCTCTGTCCACGAGATCTCACCGAGCTCGAAGGCGCGGACAAGCTCGGGGTGGGCGCTCAGCCACCGGGTTACCTGGGCCAGCGACTGAAGCTGTCGTGCCGACAGGCCGAGGCGCTCTCGGGTGTAGTCGCAAACGCGGACGAAGCCGAGCTTACGATGCATGTGCCGCCCGAGTAGAACCTGAGCCAGCCTACCCAGCAGCAGGCGGCAGCGAGCCTCGTGACTGGCTAGTTGCTGAAGGTGAAAATCGAGCAGCTCGGCATACTCGCGCCTCCACAGATGATGAAGCTGGTCTCTACAGGGAGCCTTGAGCAGGTCGTCCGGGACGAGCTGAGGATAGGCCGGGACTGCTTGAGAGTCGTCGCCCAGTTGAGTCCGAAGGGGAGGGCCCTGACCTACGAAAGCATTAGCCATGCAGCAAAGATAAGACGAAAGGGGGACCCGCGCAATGATCATGACTAAGGCTATTACAGCCCCGTCATTAGTTGGTCAGGCGGCCCCACGGCCAAAGAACCGCTCGAGCATGCGTGGGTGCTTCGAGCGTGCACTCGCGCAAACACCTGCGACAGTAGCGGATCAGCCCCGCCCCGAGTTCGAGCGCGCGGGCCGCACACACTCGACGGAAATCACCGCAGTGTTCTTGTCAACGCTTCCGGGATAGCTACCCTCATAGCCATGGCTGTGATTCTTCATGCGGATATGGACGCCTTCTACGCTTCGGTGGAGCAACGCGACAATCCCAAACTGCGTGGTCGTCCGGTGGTGGTAGGCGGCGATGGTAAGCGCGGAGTTGTTGCGGCTGCGTCCTATGAAGCCAGACGCTACGGAGTCCGATCCGCCATGCCCGCCGGCGAGGCGCGGCGACGCTGTCCCAATGCGATCTTCGTTCGCGGCCGCATGGCGCATTACGCGGCAATCTCCGCGCAGATACGCGAGATCTTCTATCGCTACACGCCAGTGGTAGAACCTCTTTCTCTCGATGAGGCCTACCTCGACATTGCTGGATCGATAAGTCTGTTTGGGCCTCCAGCGGAGATAGCCGAGAGTCTTCGTCGTGATGTTCGTAAAGAACTTGACCTGGCGGTGTCGGTAGGGGCGGGGCCGGGAAAGTTGGTTGCTAAGATCGCCTCGGAGAAGGCCAAGCCCGACGGTATGCTGATAGTTGAGCCCGACGGCGTGCAGGAGTTTCTACATCCTCTTTCGGTGTCCGAGATCTGGGGGGTGGGGCGAGTAACTCAGAAGAAGCTCCTTGGTATGGGCGTCGGCACCATAGGTCAGCTTGCCCGACTCGACCCAGCCCGACTCGAGCGAACTCTTGGTAAGTGGGGTCCGATGCTACACGCCCTAGCCAATGGCGATGATTTGCGCACCGTCGAGTGCGACCGCGGGCGTAAGTCTTACGGTGAGGAGAACACCTTTCTCGATGATGTTACCGAGCGAGAGCAAGTTGAGGCCATGATTATCGCGCACTCCGAGACCGTCGCGCGCCGGCTACGCCGTGATGGCGTGCTCGGCCGCACGGTGACCTTGAAGTACCGCCCCTCGGGGCCTGCGGCTCAGTTCAAGCTGATCAGCAGGTCGCGTACCTTGGCCGAAGCTAGCGATGATGGCCGCGAGATCGCGGCCGTGGCGATGGCTCTGTGGGATCAGGAGCCCCCAGGCCAGGCTCTACGGTTGGTGGGGGTGCAGCTCAGCGGGCTCGACGGTGAGCGACCCGTGCAACTCGGGCTGTTTCACGGTGGCGAGGCGGAAGGTCGTGATGATCGCGATCAAGCGCTCAACCAGGCCCTCGACGACATCGTCAAACGCTTCGGTGCCGATGCCGTTAAGCGCGGACGCAAGTGAGAGCTTGCCCATGCATGAGCACTGCGTAAACTACCGCCTCTTGCCTCGTAGTCGATCGCTTGCGCGGCCGTAGCTCAGCTGGATAGAGCGCCGGGCTTCGAACCCGTAGGTCGCAGGTTCGA
>CAZPPZ010000382.1:0-2277 GCA_964588545.1 uncultured Myxococcales bacterium
CAGGTGGTCGCCCCCCCCCCCAGCCGGGCGCGGGCGCTTCGCCTGACCTTCTCGCGCGAGCACTTCTCCATCCGCTTTGCTCTGTGGACCATCGCGAGTCAGGCTCTTTGGATCACCATGGCACTGCTCGCCTGGATCGGTCAGACTCTTGATGGCCTGCTGTTTCCGGACTTTCGTAACGCCCCCATCCAGCGGCCAGTCTACATTGTTTCTACACCCCGCAGTGGGTCGACCTTTCTGCATCGAATTCTCTGCCACGATAAGCAGTTCACTCACCTCAAGCTCTATCAAACTGCCTTTCCAGCGGTGGTCTGGTACCGCTTCTTCGCAATTCTGCCAGCACTAGACCGCCGTATCGGCCGACCCTTCGGGCGCCTGCTAGATGCAATTAACCACGCCTTCTTCTCAGGTTGGGACGGAATCCACAGCATCGGCTTCCAACACCCCGAAGAGGACGAACTCTACTGGATGTACGCCTGGATGACGCCTTCGGTGGTGCTCTTCTTTCCCTTTCTCGACAAACTCCGAGAGACCATCTTCCCCGACCGCATGCCTCGCCCCTTCCGCGACCGCCTGGCCGCGAACCTGGAGGCCAACCTACGCCGTCACATGTATGCGGTCGGAGACGGCAAGATACTGCTGGCGAAGAACGCGATGGCCGCGGGTCGCTTCCGCTGTTACCTGGAGGCCATGCCAGACCTGCGTCTAGTCCATATTGTTCGCCACCCCTACCAGTCGATTGCCTCCATGATCAGCATGTTCAGCGCCCCTTGGAAGTTGCACTCACCGCAGGCTCTAGGCGACCCCGAGCGCTGCAAGGTGCTCGGGCGGATGATCTGCGAGTATTACCGCATAATGCTCGAGCTTAAGCAGGAGCTGCCCGAGCAGCAGTTCATCGAGTTACGCTACGAAGAGCTCGTAGCCGAGCCTAAAAAGGCTGTAGAGGCTATATACCAGCGCTTCGACCTCGAACTCAGCGACGCCTTCCGCGAGCAGCTGGAGCGGGAGTCTACACAGGCGGAGGACTACGTCAGCCAACACGCCTACGATCTAGAACACTTCGGATTGAGCGAGGCCTGGATCTACGAACAGATGCCCGATGTCTTCGAACACTACGGCTTCAAGATCTGAACACAGCTCGAAGTTTGGGCCGCAGCGTCACCACAACAGTGAGAGCCACCAGTTATAGCGATCCCATCGCCTGATCTCGCCGTAGCCGCTGAAGGCGGCAGTATGCGAAGAGATTAGCTATCCTCCCCATATGGGGGGATACACAACACTAGACACAGTCGGTGCTGAAGCGCTATCCTCGCGGCAATTGTCTGGACCAATCGGTACTCGAATAGCGGTCGGTACAGGAGGAACAAACCATGAAACATTTTGCCGTTGTGCTCGCAATTTGTGCGACGAGCGTCATCGGCGCCAAGCCCGCCTCGGCAGCGAGCGAAGTGCTTATCATATGGGACACCTTGGGCGAGGCTACCCCGGCGCTCACCGCAGCGCTCGAGGCGGCTGGTTCCAATGTGACGCTGAGTGATACTAGCGAGTCATTATACGACGGCAGCAACCCCCCACTTGTCGGCTTTGACGTCGTCATTCATCTAAACGGCACTACCTGGGCGACCGAGATGCCCGCCGCCGGTCAAACGGCTCTCGTGAATTTCGTCGAGAATCTCGGCGGCGGTTTCATCCACGGCGAGTGGAACGCCTACCAGGTAGATACCCAGAACGAGATGGCCGCGATGACCGACCTAACGCTGTTCAAGCGCAGCAGCGGCGACACTTCCAATCTGACTATCTCGGCGGTCGCGGGAATGGAGTCGCATCCGCTGCTTAGCGGCGTACCGGCAAACGTCAGGTTTAGGGCTGGGCATAACACAGGATCGGTACGTTCGTTTGCCAGCCAGGCTGCCACCGTGCTGATGCGAGACTCTTTTGGCAACGACGCGCTTGCACTGCGCAGTTTCGGCCTCGGCACCGTCGTCGGCTTCCATCACGCCGGCAACTTCGATGGAAACGCTGCGCTGGCCAATAGCGACGTGCAGCAACTCTATATTAACGCCATCAACTTTATTTCAGCCGTGTGTGGTGACGGTGCGATAAAAGGATCGGAAGAATGCGACGATGGCAACATCAACCCCGGCGATGGCTGTTCGGCCGATTGCCTCTGTGAGGTAACGGCTGGCTTTGACGACGATGGCGACGGCGTAGGCAACCTGTGTGACACCTGCCCTAACCTTGCCAACCCAGCCCAGGCCGATACCGACGGCGACGGAG
>CAZPPZ010000383.1:0-2270 GCA_964588545.1 uncultured Myxococcales bacterium
AAGGAGAAGGCGGGCGGTGGGCACTCGCTGGACGTGCGGCTGCGCTGTTCGAAAAAAAAAAAAAACAGAAGAGGGCAAAAAACAAAAACTTTTGGGGGGCCCCCAAGAGGGGGCTGTCGGCCTGTTCGAGCCACACGGCTGTGGTAAATGCGCCCACATCGGCTACCGTGGGCGTTTACCGCTGTTCGAATTCAAACAGGTCGGCGCCGCGCTGCGCGAGGCGATCCTGCACACCCCGGATATCGACTCACTGGTAGTGGCCGCCAACAGTACCGATCCCGAGGGGCTGCTCGATGACGGCCTCGCTAAGGTGCGGGCCGGCGCCACCTCGCTCGAAGAGGTGCTGCGGGTGGTGAGCTGATGCCCCGCTACCGTTACGTCGCCCTGACCCGTGAAGGCGGGACCCACCACGGCGACGACGACGCCGCCTCGCCCGAGGATCTCGGCCGACGGCTGCGACGCCGCCAGTTGGTGCTGGTCGAGGCCAAACCGGTGCCGCGCAAGCGGGTGCCGAGCAGCATCGCCAACCAACTGGTGGGAGAGTTGGCGACTCTGCTTGACAGCGGTCTGATGCTTGACCGGGCGCTGCAAGTGCTGGTGGAGGAAGGTAGCGAGAGCGGTCTCGCGCAACTTGCCGCGACGCTGCGCGACGGGCTCAAACGCGGTCAGAGCCTATCCGACACCCTGGACAGCATCGGTCGTTTCGATCCACTGCTGATCCCGGTGGTGCGCGCCGGCGAGGCAAGCGGCGAGCTGGCGAGCACCCTGGCGTCACTGGAAAAACATTACGAGGCGCGCCGCCGGCTGCACGCCGAACTGATCACTAATCTTGTTTACCCCGTCATCCTGCTGGTCGTGAGTCTGATCTCGATCATCGCCCTGGGCGTCTACGTGGTCCCGGTTTTTCGTGAACTCTACGCCGACAGCCCCACCGCTCTGCCGCTCGGCACCCGCATTATATTCACAGCCAGCGATGCAATGATCGCCCATGGTGTGAGCTTCACGGTGACGGTGCTGACCGCGTGGGCCACGGCGGTGGCGCTGATTCGATGGCTGCCGACGCTACGCGCAAGCTGGCACGGGCTGCTGCTAGCGCTGCCACTGGTCGGCTCACTGCTGGCGCTGGCCGAAGGCGGGCGTCTGATGACCCTGCTCGGGGTTCTGCTCCAACGCGGGGTGCCGTTAGTGCGCGCCCTGGAACTCGCACGTGACGGGGTTACCAACCTCAAGCAGCGCGTTGGGCTCACCCAAGCCATCCGCGACCTACGTCTGGGGCGCTCGTTACCGTTGGCGATGACCGCGGTGCCGGCGCTCCCCGAACGCGTGATGCAACTGCTCAAGGTGGGCGACGAAAGCGGGCGCCTGGCTGAGGCCTGCGCCAAGGCCGGCGAACGCCTCCAGCATCAGCTCACGACCCGCATCCGGACCCTGGTGGCGATGCTCGAGCCAGCCATCATCCTGTCCATGGGCGCACTGATTGGCTCTATCGTGGTCTCGATGCTGCTCGCGGTATTCAACCTCACCGACCTGGCCAATTGAGAGGTCGCGATAGGAATGCCGAAGAGCCTTGAACACATCAAGGTCTTACTGCCGCACCGTCTTTGGCCCCCCAGCGACCTGATCGAACAATCTACATAGTTCTGGTTGCCCGTGACGCTGTTTTTTGAGCAGTTACCATTGAGGCCCGCCACCGAGCACAAAAAAAGGGGGCGCATTGCGCGCCCCCTGTAGCGTTCAGGCTGTAAAGCCCGTCTATTTGGTTCTGTTTTAGCTTACTTGCCGAACGTGAAGCCTACCACCAGGTTCTTGAAGTGGACGAAGTAGGCTGTGCCAGCCTTAAGCGCAGACAAGCTGTTGTCGGCCGTATTCCCCGAGAAGAAACTCTTCGATTGTGAATTGTTGCCTAATGAAATGACTCCATCCACACCTTCGAGTTTACCACCGGTGGCAGTCGCTGCTCCAATGTCCGCAACGTCTGCGATTATCGTCACCAAATGCCAGCCTGTTCCCATGTTGGCTTTCACCGCCGCGCTCGTCACCGGGACAAACAAGGTCCCCGAGGCAGCAGCGCCGTTGGCGAAAGCAAGTGCCACACCACCCTTCAAACGGTTAATCTGATCGACTGTGCTACCAGTCCCGAGTTCCATCGCGGTCTTGATCTTATTGGCACGCATGGTGAAGGCCATGTCAGTAGTCTCCCCGTCACCCTTCCAGAGGCTAAGCGGCGCACCCGTGCTTTCATTGATGGTCACGAACAGCAGCGGCACGTC
>CAZPPZ010000384.1:0-2267 GCA_964588545.1 uncultured Myxococcales bacterium
CCGGGGCATCAGGTGCCCTCGGCTGGTCTGTCGGTGCATGCGGACAGGTCTTCGAGTACAGATCGGGGGAAGGTGTATTAGGAGGCAGCTCCGACAGAGTCTGGTTGCCGATCGTGATGAGGAGGGGGCCGAATTAGCGCTCACAGAGTGCCCGTGCCATGAGCACTGCGGCGTGAGCCCCGGCATCTGTCAGCGAGTAAAGGGAGTTCCTGCGCGCTGCTCGCAAAGCTTTCTGCAACACGTCTATAGTCCTTTCGGCTGCGGTCCGGCCGTGAAGGAAAGAGTTTAGAGACTCCCTCTGTCGCCCGGTTGGGAGGCTGGATGTGGCGAGCAGCAAGGATACACGCTTGTACCCAACTGCATCCTCTACCGTAACGACTTGACCAGCCATGCCAAACTAATCTACGCGACGATCCTGTCGTATGCGTGGGGGAAGGCACGCGCGGCCTTTCCGGGACAGGAGAGGCTTGCCAGTGACTGCGGCATGGGTGTGGCCAGAGTCAAGCGCCACATCAAGGAGTTGACACGAACGAATTGTATGACTGTCCTGAGGCGGGGTCAGGGAAGGACAAATATATATATTCTGCATTTCGAGCGCCGATAATCCGAGGCTGAAGTATCAGAGCGATACTTGTAGAAGGATCATAGGGATCCCGCCTGAAGTATCAGAGTGATCCACTAATAACTACAAGAGATGAACTAACAAGATGAACAAATACAAGGGACAAGCTCCGCTTGTCGGCGATTTCATCGCGTCATATGTCTCAGCATGATCCCATTACGATTACGACCCTTTGTCGAGAATCCATCGGCCGTCGAGCCGCTGGGCACCGATCTCGTGGCCCCAACGATAGACAGTGGCGCGCGAGATGTGGAAGCGACTCGCCAGCTCGGACGCGTCGATTGTCGGGGCGTCGGCGATGAGGCGGCGCATTTCGCCCTTCTCGCCGGTCGGGTCCTTGAGTCCTGTCCCATTCAGGCGCGGGTAATCGCGGGCGGACGAGAGGGCCGCGCCGTCGGGTCGGCCCGCACCGGTAACGGAACTGGAGACGGGCTGCTGGCCGGCGTCGAGCGTCGCAAGCTCGCGTAGCGACTCGATGACCACCAGCACCATGAGCGGGATCGCGCCACCGAGTAGTCCTGCCTTCGCCAGGCGCCAAGGATCCATGCGCGTAACGGTGCGCCATGTCACCTCACGGTCGGCCAGCGCCTCGAGGCTGGCATCGTAGTTCGCAAACAGGGATGCGCCGACGAACAGTAGAACCCCGGCGTAGAGGCGCAGATTCCTGCGGCCGGCGGCGCCGCTGACGGCGATGGTCAGTGCGATAGCCGCAACGCCGAGTTCAACAGCAGCGGCGCTCCCCCAGTGAACCCAGCTCGATGCACCGGGTTTGACGGCGGCGAAGCCGTGGGCGACATTGTGGAGGCCGGCGATGAGCAGCGTGGCCAGGGAAACGAGAAGGGCTGCTCCAGCCCCTTCGCGGCTTTGGAGAGCGTGGTACAGGCGGTGCATTCGGATTCTCCAGAGAGATCCGTGCAAGCCGCAGCCAGGCCGGTTTGACCCTAATCCTGACCCTAATCCAGATGATACGGACCGGTACCCGGCGGACTTGCACGGTAGTCGCGGGGCACCGCCCAACAGACTGGACGGCACTCCGCAACACGAGCCGGACACCAGCGGTACGCTCTCTACTAGAACTCCAAAACCGTAGGTTGCAGGTTCGAGTCCTGTCCCGCCTGCCACGACTTTACAGAGAAAATCGGCCGGCATGGGCGCCAGCCGAACTCGGTTTAGGCGCGGTTGACGCCTTATGAACCCGAAAACGAGCCCGGATGCGCACGGGCTTCTGCCAGGCCGGCTGGCCGTCGTCACGCGCCTACAACCCGACCGTAGCACATTAACGGGAGATGAGTAGAACATAAAACGAAGATGAGAAGCAGGCGTGCTAGAAGCCCGGCCGAAAAGCCCCTTCGGCATTCGGCCCGCGCTGCATCGGGCCTGGACTCCAAAACCGTAGGTTGCAGGTTCGAGTCCTGTCCCGCCTGCCATCCACCGGGCACGATCGGCATTGACCGTCGGCCTGCCGGCGTGCGACGAGTGTCCGTTTGGCGCGAGAAAGATGCCACGGCGCCGCTGTTGCCTGAAGAGGACTATGGCCGTAGACCCCCCAACGACAATTAGAATTGACCACCGACGACAACTAGATATGCCTGATTTGGTCCAGATGGAACTGGACAAGCGGCTGACTCCAGATGTATAAGGGGCC
>CAZPPZ010000385.1:0-2250 GCA_964588545.1 uncultured Myxococcales bacterium
CGAGCGAGAGAAGTACAATTGGTACCACCCTGAAAACAAAGGGAAATGGGTTCTGCGACAAAACCCATTTCCCTTTGTTTTCACGGGGTTACCAATTGTACTTATCCCCCTTGCGACTGAATGGTATTCAGTTTATGAGTAGTCCTCAGTGAGTCTTCCAGTCACCATTTCGGGGATCGGAGCCACGCCGGTAGGACGGCTCGAGGGCGAGAGCGCCTGGTCCCTTCAGGTTGCCGCCTGCCGCGCGGCCGTAGAAGACGCCGGCTTGGAGCCGTCAGACATCGATGGCCTGCTCGCCGAGCCCGGCTACACTCAGCCGGTAATCGACGGGATCACCCCCCACTATCTGCGTCTCGGTGCCATGCTCGGGATGTCGCCGAATCTGTGCGGGGCCGAAGTGCTCGGTGGTGCTAGCTCGGTCGCCATGGTTCAGCGCGCCGCGGCTGCGATCGCCGCGGGGCTGTGTACGCACTGCCTGTGCGTCTACGGTGATGCTCCCTTAGCGGCACCGGGAACCTTTGAGTATGGCCGCGGCGACGACGCGACACACGGACTCTTTGGTGCGGTCGGTCTTCATGCGATGGCCGCGCGCAGGCATATGGAGCGTTTCGGGACCACCGCCGAGCAGCTCGGCGCAGTCGCGGTCTCGGCCAGTCGTCATGCCGCTCGCACTTCACACGCACAGTTTCGCGAACCGCTAGAGTTAGCCGCCTACCTCGAATCCGATTTCGTGGTCGAACCCTTGCGCAAACGCGATTGCTGCGCGGTCTCCGATTGTGGAGCGGCGGTAGTCGTCTCGGCGGCCGCGCGACTCCCGGCCAGCCGCACTCCGGTGGTCAGCATCAGCGGCATGGCGCAGGCTCACTGCTTGGCGCCGATGACCGATGAAGGCCACCTGAGCAACCTTCCCGCTCGGCGCTCGGCCGCGGCTGCCTTTGCGATGGCAGGGGCGGATCACGGCGATATGGATTTCTGCCAGTTCTACGACTGCTTCACTATCGTAGTGCTAATGCAGCTTGAAGACTACGGTTTCTGTCTCCCAGGGCAGGCCGCGGGCTTCGTGTCGTCGGGACAGACCGGTCCCGGTGGTAGCCTTCCGGTCAACACCGCCGGTGGCCTACTCGCCGAAGGTTATGGCGGTGGAATGCTGCACGTCGTCGAGGCCGTCCGCCAGCTTCGTGGCGAGGCGGAAGGGCGCCAAGTAGAGGGTGCGCGGCGCGGACTGGTAAGCGGACACGGCCTTGGGCTCAACACCCACGCGACGCTCATCTTGGAAGGAGCACAGTCGTGACGCTCAAGCCTCCCCCGGTCCCGGATACGCTCACCGAGTCTTACTGGAACGCACTGAGAGACGGACGTCTCGAATTTCAGCGCTGCACCCGCTGCCGGAGAGCCTGGCTGCCGCCCTCGCCGGTGTGCCCGAGCTGTTGGTCCAGCGCCAGTGTGCTCGAGCAGTGCTCGGGGCAGGCCCGCCTACTCACCTGGGCCACCTATCATCGCGCCTACCACCCAGCCTTTGCCGACTCGTTGCCCTACACCGTCGCCTTGGTCGAACTCGCCGAGGGCCCAAGGCTGATGGCCGGGCTGCGCTGCGACGATGCCGGCCTGCTGCGAGAGGGCGACGCGCTGATGCTTAGCCTCGAAGCGCGTGAAGGCGGATTTCAAGTGCCGGTCTTCACTCTGGCTGCGACTTACTCCAAGCGAGGAGGAAACGATGGCGATTAACTTCGAGGTCAAAGAGCGGACGGCGCTCATTACCATCAATCGTCCCGATGCCCGCAACGCCATCGACCAAGAGAGCGCCGATGAGCTCAACGCTGCGTGGCTATGCTTCCGTGACGACGATGAGCTGTGGGTTGCGGTGCTCACCGGCGCTGGCGAGAAGTCGTTTTGCGCTGGTGCCGACCTGCGCCGCGTAGGCAAGTTCTATGCCGAGCTGAGCCCGGCCGAGCGGCGTCGCCGCGCCGAGAACGAGCCAGGCTTTGGTGGCATTACTCGCAACCTGGATATCTTCAAGCCGATCATCGCTGCCGTAAACGGCCACTGTCTAGCCGGCGGCCTCGAGTTGGCACTGGCCTGCGACTTTCGCATTGCCTCAGCTAGCGCAAGTTTCGGCCTGCCCGAGGTGCGCTGGGGAATCGTTCCCGGCGGTGGTGGCACCCAGCGCCTGGCCCGCACCATACCGTTGGGCATGGCCGTGGAGATGCTGCTTGGCGGGCGCTCAATCGACCCCCACACCCCGCTGCGCGC
>CAZPPZ010000386.1:0-2242 GCA_964588545.1 uncultured Myxococcales bacterium
TAGAAAAACTCGCCGCTTGATTCACGATGCCATACACAACAATTGACAATTTCTCGGCCCCGCAGCGTCGCAAGCGTTTGGTCTGACTACTGCGGCTCGCGCGCCCACAATCCCAGGCTACCGCCTTATGTGACCAGAGAATGCCGGTAGTGCAGGCGCGATCCGCCGAGGGCCCGACCACTGCCGATCAGCCCGAAGTCAGATACTACGGCCGCTTACGCCTTCTCCACCGAGACGCACTGCAGTGGAAAAACTGCGTGGCCACGTGGAAATCCCTTGACGCTGTTCTGTCCGTTCTGTTCTAATCAGCGGTCCGTTTCAGCGCAGTACCCAATCGGGTGCTGCGCTGCCCGTTGCCCCGCTCGGACGGCAACAAGGAGCCGGAGCCATGCACGATGCCGCGACGCGAACAGTTATCGGATTGAGGAAAATGCTCGTTCCGCTAGGAGTCATTACAATGATGGCTTACGCCGGTCTTACTGGAACCGCACTCGCTGATGCCCAGAGCAAGGATCAACAGAAGTGCGTCGCAGAGATGAACAAGCGGGGCCTGCTAATTGCCAAGGCACAGGCCAGGGGCGACGAGAGCTGCCTAAAGAACGCAATTGCGGGCAAGACCAATAGGCTTGGTTCGAGTTCGCAGCTGCAGACCGCGGCCGCGTGTCTATCTAACGATGTTGGCGGAAAGGTCGCGAAGAGCAGGCAAAAGCTCACTGATGGCGAGGCTTCACGGTGTCTCTCGGCGGTGGAGCAGCTGCCTCAGTTCGCCTACACGAGTTCGACGACGGTCGGAGACGCTGCCAGAGCCGAAGCCCTCGGTCTAACTGGGGATCTGTTCGGCCCCGACTTGGATTTGGTTACCACTGGGTTCAGCTACCCGGATGATGTTGCCAAGGATTGTCAACGGGCGGTGTTGAAGGCGACTGATAAGTTGCTACTGACTCTCTGGAAGACGGCTAACAAGGAAGAGAAGAAGGCTCTCAAGGGAGGGAAGACCTCAGCGGTAGAAACCGCGTCGCAGATGCAACTAGCGGTACTCGATGCGATCATCGTTGATCCCAAGGGGAAGCTGCAAAAGGCGACCGACAAAGCGGCTGCTAGCATTGGCAAGGGCTGCACAGGGACAGCTGCGACGTTCTCGGCGCTATTTCCGGGGAAGTGTTCCTCATCGGTGAGCGGCGCTGGGCTTGCTGGGTGCGCCGATATCGCGGCCAGGTGTCGTTTCTGCCAGGTCTTCAGTGCTGTTGGTGGGCTAGCCAACGGTTGCGATCAGTTTGATGATGCTGTTATCAATGGAAGTTGTTCGGGGGGCGCTTCAGTGGCGCGCCAGATTGTCGATCCATCCGATCTCATCACCGGCCCGCTGGCCCATGGGAGGGTCGGCGACTATCTGTTGGCCAACGGCGTTGCGCGCTTTGTCATCCAAGACGTAGCCCAACGAGACCTTTACAGCGTTGGTGCCTTCGGCGGAAACATCATCGATGCCGAGCTTGTCGGGCATCCTGGTCTTGATAACTTCATCGAAATTCAACCGGCCGTGAACGTCGAGACGGTAATCAACGCGCAGACCGTTGAGATCGTCAACGACGGCTCCAACGGCGCTGCGGCGATCGTCCGCACCTGCGGACCGGATGATATCCTAGATTTTGTCAATGCCTCGACGGTTGTCGAGGATGCTGGGATACCGTACCCCTCAATAGCCGACGATCGCGATTCCAATGTGGAAGGGTGCACCAGCTATATTCTCGAACCCGGTTCGACGGCTGTCGAGATGGTTACGACGATTTTTAATCTCGGAATTCCCAGTGAGAGTCTCTTGGTGGGAGACTATATCAACGGCGGTGGGGAGCTCGAACCGTGGGCCAGCGGACCTGCTGGCATCGGCGAGCAGCTAACAGGTGACCTCGGCGTGTTGAGCTATATCGGATTCGGCGAGGCAGTCGGTGTCGACTACGCGCACGTGACACTTCCCGATCCGAGCTCGGCTTTCATCTCGAGTTTCTTCTCTACTAGTGGGGTGGCTTACGTGATGCACAGTCATTCGCTCATTGCTGCGCTTCTCGGTACGCCTGCGAGCTTCCAGGTCCCAGGGGGACAGAGCAAGTCATTCGTTCGTTACTTCGGTGTCGGTGACGGGAGCGGGGCGAATGCCCTCGCGCTGGAAAAACGTATCACGAAAGCTCTGTCGGGTAGCGCCTCCGGATGCGTGACTGTATGGTGGGTCGCTCGCCGCGAAGTCCAG
>CAZPPZ010000387.1:0-2208 GCA_964588545.1 uncultured Myxococcales bacterium
ATACGGAACGCACGCCTTTGAATGAGCGGTATCGCACGCCGAGCGTCGAGCGCCGGCGACAAGAGAAAGTGGGGGGATATCGGGCGGAGCCCGCCGATGAGCAGGTCGGCGACGATCCATACAAACGCAGCGCTGAGCAGTGCCGCGCTCGACCATACCAGCGCTGTCGCCGCTCTCTCGCGCTGGCGCTTTAGGCGCGAGTGCTGGAACATTCTAGGCATAGCTACGCTGCTTGCCGGCGAATTCCGCTGTTAGTACCAGCACGACTATCATCGCGGTAAGAGCCAGGGCGGTAACGAACAAGGCCGCGCGGTGGTCATCCATAGCGTAGGCCATCTCTAGGGCGATGTTGGCGGTTAGGGTTCGGACGGGATCGAAGAGGCTGTTGGGCACTTGCACGACGTTGCCGCAAACCATGAGAACCGCCATGGTCTCGCCTATGGCGCGGGCACTGGCGAGAAAAACTCCGGAGAGTATTCCCGGGCGTGCCGCCGGTAGTACCACCTGGCGCACTATGGCCACGCGCGTCAGTCCCAGCGCTGCGGCACCGCGCAAATGCTCTGCGGGTACTGCCGCGATACTCGAATCGGCTATCAGAGTTACGGTGGGGACGATCATCAAAGTGAGGATGGCGATGCCCGCGAGCGCGCTGGCGCCGGGAGGTTTGATGCTGCCAATCAGCGGAACCAAGACCAGCAGTCCCCACAAACCGTAGACCACCGAGGGGATTCCCGCGAGGATTTCGATCATGCTGCGATAAACGCCTGCAATTCTTGGAGGCGCGTAGTGGTTGCAGAAGATCGCCGAGACAACGCCAAGCGGGGTAGCTACTAGCACCGAACCCAGGGTCACCAAGACAGTGCCGGCGAGCATCGGCAACAGGTTGTACAAACCCGCGGTGGGGTGCCAGGAAGCATCGGTCACGAAATGCATGACTCCCGCATGTTCTAACACCGGAATACTCTCGTTGAGTACGAAAGCGACGATAAACAGTACGGTAGCCGCGGCCAGCGCAGCGCTGGCGCGCAGTCCTCCCAGCAGCAGTCGGTCAGCGGACAGCGGGGACAAAATACTGTTGCCTTACAACGTCGTGAACCTCGACCGAGCGGGCAAAATCGATGAAGCTACGCGCCAGTCCCTGCGGTTGGGAGCGGGTGACGAGGTTGAGCGGCCGTGAGATTGGAAACGAAGCAGTGGCGACGTTGCGGGTAGAAGCAGCGACGCCGCCAACCGGAAGAAGCTTGATGGCTACGCCGTGTGAAGCATCGTACTCGGCTGCGCCGATCGATACGTAGCCGATGGCGTTGGCGTTGCCGGCTACAGTCTTGAGTCCCTGCTCGTTATCGCCGATGACGATGTGGGCTTTGACTGCGGGATTCTCAAGCTTGAAATAGTGGAGGAATAATTCCAGGGTTGAGCGGCCTTCGGCTTTGTTTACTACTGTTATGGGTGCATCGAGGCCACCTACTTTGCTCCAATTGGTAATTTGGCCAGTGTAGATGGCGACGACCTGAGCATCCGAGAGCGTGGTAACGGGGTTGCTGGTGTGCACTATCAAGCCCACGCCGTCGCGGCCGATGGTGAAGGCCAGCAGATCCTGCTCCGATTGTTTTAAACCGCGAGATACCATGCCGACGTCGGCTGTTCCCTGGCGAGCATCGAGGATTCCTCGTGAGGATCCCCCGGTTTGCACGTTGATACGCACACCTGGGTGTAATGTTTCAAAACGTTTGCCGATTTCCGCTGCCAGCGGCGCCACCGTGCTAGATCCGGTGAGCACCAGGGTATCGGCTTTGCTCCCGGCGGTAGCGGCTGGAGCCAGGGTGGTGATTAGACTTAGTGCGGCGAGCAATACTCGGTAGAGTCTGCGCCTGGGAGTTGTGGTGTGTTGGGCTTCAGCCATGCCAGTTGATACGCGGCGGTGGGCCTAAGGTTTCACGGCACTGGCCAAGTCCGTTGTTTAGCCGCGGCGGTTTTGTTCGCGAATCTCCGCTACGCGTTGGTACCAGGCCGCCAGCCGCGGCCTTTCGGTGACTTTGGAGAAGGCCGGAAAGCTCGCGATGCAGGTAAGAGCTCCGTGGGCGGCGACATCGCCGAGCGAGACCTCTTTGCCGCAGACAAAAGGTTCGCCGTCGAGCCAGTCTTCGACGCGGTCGAGTTCCTTGGCGAGGAGCTCGTGCGGAGCTCCCGCGCCGCGCGTGCCTGATG
>CAZPPZ010000388.1:0-2168 GCA_964588545.1 uncultured Myxococcales bacterium
AGCGTGCACCCCGCGTCTTCCTCACTGGCCGACACCGCAAGATAAATCTTTTCCTTGCCCTGCGCGGGGTCCCCGCCAGTCTCGGCTGGCGCGGGCTGCGCCGCCGCAACGATTAGCCCTACGGAATCCAGGCTAATCGCCTGCTCGGGCATTGCCATCCCCACGCTACTGTCCAGTCTCGATGCTGCTTCCAGCGGCAACAGCGTATCGGCACTCGCAATCGACAAGTCGGCACTGATGCGAGTGCCTATGTCTTGGTTTTCCTGGGTAGTGAGATCTTCAACCACGCGTAAGCGCTCGGGCGCCGCTGGGTTGAGCATGAACGGCGAATGGGTGGTGTAGAGGATCTGGTTGGAAGCAGCAACGCGCTCGTCGATGTAACGAAGCAGGTCGCACTGAGCGCGGGCATGCAGACCACGCCCAGGCTCATCGAGTAGAATCACCACGTTGCTCTCTCGTTCGAACTCAGCGAAGGCGGTCACAAACGAAAAAAACCACCTAAACCCAGGCGAGCGGTTCTCCAAATTGGTAGTAACCTGGTGTCGCAAGTCGTGTAGCCGCACATCAAGGAAACGATGAATACTAGTCTCTTTGCGACCCGTAGCCACTGGTGCCGCATCGCTGACCAGACTGACGCGCACGTCGCGGTTCTGCGTCCAGTACTTGAATACTTCGCTGGAGAGCTCGTTGGCCGCCGCCTCTAGTTCGATCATGCGACTCTCAAAGTCGTCTTCGAGCAGCTCATCCGCAGCAGCACCGGCCAGGTGCAACAGCGACATAGCGGTGTGCTCGTGTTCCTCGAGCTTCGAGGGGCTGCGCTTGGCCTTGGCCAACAACTCGGTCAAATCGGTGCGGCCCCGCAAAGCACTGTAGTCGCTGAAGTAAAAGAAGCGTGGCAGCCGTGCGAGCACCGCCTGCTTGGCCTTGCCGTCGAGGCCAGCGGCGAGCAACTCGGCGCCGGCAGCAGCCGACGCGGCCAAAGCCCGCAGCGCCCTCAGAGTCTCGCGATCTTCCTTGGACACCCGCGAGAGTTCATCGCGGGCAAAGCTAGCCAACTCGGCCGGGTTGCGGCAGGCCGTGGCTCCCTGGCGTATCGCTCCTTCAAGATTGGCGCTGCGGGCGAGCATCGTCATCAGGTCACGATCACAAAGGTCGAGATGGATATGCATGGCTCCGGAGTAGTCACGCCCCGCGGTAAGTGTAAGTCGCGATGGCAGTGGCATCGCCAAAGCCTCAGAGAGTTCGAGAATCTCTTCGGCGTTCATCTCGAAGCTGGCACGAATCGGCACGACACTTTGAAGCTCCACCTCGCGGTTGTCGCGGGTCTTGCGCCAACGAGGGTAGTCGCCCTTGACGTCAAGCCCCAGACCACTGTCGTAGGCCGGATTGAGGCTGTACAGCGCCTGCATGAAAGCCGTCTTACCCGACTCGTTCTTACCGAGGAGGCAGGTGACATCCGGCTGCAGGGCTACTGCTCCGCTGTCAACAATGTTTCTAAACAGTCGTACCTGTGCTGTTAGTAATCGCATCGCTCCAACCTCCTCCTTCGTCGCGGGCCTATCCCACCGGTATGCTGCCCAAGTCCGCCGATCCGCTCTCTTCATCTTCTGCGGCGTCATCAGCAGAGGAGCCCTCACCCCCAAGAGGCCGCATCAAGCTCATTCGTACCGACTCGAGCGCCGCCGCTACGTTGTCGATCTGCACTTCAAAGTTGTCCATGAAGGTCGGCTGCTGACGCCGCTCGTTCTCCTCGCGCTGAAGAATCTCATAGGCCTTGAAGAGAAAGGGCGTGCCCGCCAAGACCGTAGCCTTTAGTTCGTCTGAAGGATTGGCCGATGATGCTCCGTCATGATGCAAGTAGTAGCTCAGTTCGAACATACGAAACATTTTCTCAGGCCCCTTGACCTCGGCCACCCTCTCCTCGATTCGCTTCTTGAAATTGCGCAGGTAATGAGCGATGGCAGCACTGGCCGACAAAGTCGGGCTCAGACAGTCGGAGGCCTCGAGCCCAAAACTCTTGCCAGTGGTACGAATGAACTGAAACACTCCGCACGCGGTGGTAGTGGCAGCGTTGGCCATCGGATTTGAATCCCTCCTCTACTCTGCGGTGTCCAAGAGCAGCGCCGGAGGATCATAGATCTGTGAGAGCAGGATTGGATATGTATCAT
>CAZPPZ010000389.1:0-2126 GCA_964588545.1 uncultured Myxococcales bacterium
GCGCACGATCGCCGCGCGGGGCACAGATCTCGCGGCCTGCGCCGGGCGGGCAGATCTCGCCTTGATCGTCGAGGATATCCATGTCGAGCCCGGCCATGGGTTTGCCGAACGATCCTACCGGGCCTTCGCCTATCGGTTTGTAGGCCATGCCGCCGCCATCCATAGCGCCGTAGAACTCGTTGATGCGAACGCCGAAGCGCTGCTCGAAAGCCTGCCAGATAGCCGGCGGCATGCCGCCGCTAACCACCATCGTCACGGGGTTGATGGCATCGTCTTCGCGCTCGGGTTCGCTGTAGACGGCAGTGGCCATGCCACCAACCAGCGAGAACGAGGTGCAACCGTAGTGCCGACACACATCCCACAGTCGCGACTTGCTAAAGCGGCGGCTGATTACCGCGCGCAGACTCATGGTGAGCGCGGGGGCCAGGGTAACGGCCTGGGCGTTGCCGTGGGTGAGCGACAATCCAGTGTAGGGCCGCTCGTCCTGGCCGTAGCCGAACAGCGCTCCGAGCATGCCGGCAGCGCAGAAACGAAAGTTCGAACCAACGATACCTTTGGGGTCTCCGGTGGTTCCCGAGGTGAACATTATCTGTAGCGGCGTCTCGTAGCTCTGGGCTCTCACGTCGACACTTGCCACGTGCTCGGCCAACACCTCGGCCAGAGGCTGCGCCGAATCGATGTCTGCATCGTGGCTGTCACCAACTACCAAGATCCATTCCAGCGCAGCGCCGAGTCCGATAGCCGCGCGCAACTCCTCGAGACAGTAGTCAGCGCAGACGATGCCACGGCAGCCGGATTTGGCGAGCATGTAAGCGAGTTGCCGTGCGCGCGTGCGCGGATCGATGGGAACGTAGACGCTGGCCGTGACCGAGGCCGCGATCATGGTCTCGACGAACTCCGGATGGTTGCGCATCATCAAAGCAAAGCGGTCTCCGGGTTCGATGCCGCGGGCAATCAGGGCCGCGGCGATAGCGTTGGCGTTGCTGTGTAGCTCGGCGTAGCTGCGGAGCGCTTCGCTAGCCTCGCCGAGGTTTCCTGGCTGACCGGATTGAGCGGAGCAGGGGTGCTCGAAGGTAAGCACGTCGAGGTCGGGGTGTTGCTCGGCGCGGATCGCGATCAGATCCGCTAGTATCATTTCGTTGCGTTCTCGCATCGCCCTCTAGCGTTACCCCGCCTGTAGTATGGTCACGACCATTGCCGCGGCGTCGTTGCCGCTCTTGCCACCGCCGTTTTGTGCCAGTGCCAGGCGCGCACCCTCGACCTGGCGTGCGCCCGAGCGGCCCTGCAGCTGCTCGCTCAGCTCAACGATCTGTGCCAAGCCGGTAGCACCTACCGGGTGCCCCTTGCGCAGCAATCCGCCAGAGGTGTTTACCGGCAGCGCGCCGCCAAGGCGGGTGCGCCCGCTGCTGACCAGGCGGCCACCTTCACCTCGAGGACACAGTCCCAACTGTTCGTAGGCCATGATCTCGCCGGGAGCAGAGGCGTCGTGGAGTTCGACCACGTCCAGGTCGGATGGCCCGATGCCCGACTCTTGGTAGGCCTCGGCGGCGCATAATTCGACGGTATCGGGTTCGTCTTCCCGGTGGTTCCAGCCTGAGTGCATCACGCTGCTCAGTGGGTGTACCGGCCGGGAAATTCCCAGCTCTCTGGCCTTCTTGGGGCTGACGATGATCGTCGCTGCGGCACCATCGCCAATCGGCGAGCACATCGCCCGCGTCAGTGGATCTACGATCATACGCTCGGCGAGCACGTCTTCGATGCTCAGCTCTTCGCGGAACTGCGCGCGGGGGTTGAGGCTGCCATGAAACGAATTCTTCGCTGAAACCGCCGCGAAGTCTTCTCTGGTGGTCCCATACTTTTGCATGTGCGCTAGCGCGGCCGAGGCGTAAACGTCCATAAACATCGAACGGCTCGAGCCAGCGCCCGAGGCCTCGCCGCGGGCAGCCGCACTCTTCTCGAGGGTGGCGATCATCTCGGCGAGTTCGTCTACGTCCATCGCTCCGGCAAAGGCCGCGAAGCTCTTCATCTTGTCGGGATGCGAGAGCTTCTCTACCCCTAGCGCTAGCACAACAGTGTGGATGCCGGCCGACACCGTGATGCAGGCCTGGATGAAAGCCGTTGAACCA
>CAZPPZ010000390.1:0-2104 GCA_964588545.1 uncultured Myxococcales bacterium
TGCTGGCGCCCTGCAGAGGCTGGAGAGGGGAGAGGGTGAGCTTGGCGAGCGCATGGAGAGAGTGCTGCCGGCGGCGACGCGGCGCAACCAGGCGTGTATTCTAGTCGGAGCCGACACTCCGGATCTGCCGCCCGAGTATTTGCGCCAAGCCTTTGCGCGGCTGCGGCATACGTCGGTAGTGCTCGGCCCGGCTTTGGATGGAGGCTACTATTTGATTGGCGCCCGTGGGCTGCTGCCCCCAGTTTTTCACCTAGACACGCGTTGGGGAGGGCCCGAGGTACTGGCCGAGACCGAGGCCCGTTTGCGTCGGGCCGGGATCAGCTACGAGCTGCTTGCTCGCTGGCGCGATGTTGACCGTTATGATGACCTCGAGGCTCTAGCCCTGCGTCTTCGCCGCGGCGAATCACAGGCGCCGGCCAGCGCCGAGATCGTCGCTGAATTGGTGGCCGAGGGCTTGGCGCTGTAGCTGAGTGCGAGCGATGAGTAGCCCGAGCATAGTCTACCGCTGGGATCTCGATAAGACCTACCTGGTCTCTCAATTCGAGTCGTTGCGTGAGCTCGTGCGCATTCCCTTCGAGAGTGCCGCCGACAAGGTGGCTGTGCCCGGGGTGGGCGCGGTAATCAAGGGGCTACGGGCCTGTGCGGTCGGGCGTGGCCGCACAACGCTGGTGTATTTTCTCTCGGCCTCTCCCCCTCAAATCGGTACTGCGATTCGTGCCAAGCTCGAGCTCGATGGGATTGAGTACGACGGCATTACCTTCAAAAATCAGATGGACCACCTCATTCATGGCCGCTTCGACGCTTTACGCGAGCAGATTGGTTACAAATTGACGATGCTCTTGCGCGGCGCGCTCGAGCTCGAGCCGGATTCGGTGGAGTACCTATTTGGTGACGACTGGGAATCAGATCCTTTCGTCTATTCTCTCTATGCCGACATCGTCGCGGGGCGGCTCGCTCGTCACGAGATCGATGAGGTGCTCGAGCGTGCTCAGGTACACCGCCACTACATAGCGCCGATCGACGATCTCGTCGACGAAGTCTGCGGCCGGGTGGCGACCCATCTGGTGGGCGGGGTCTTCATCTTGCGCCAGCGTCGGGTCGCCAGCCTAGCGCTCGAAGCTTTTGGGTCGCGGCTGGCGTGGTTTGATAACTACTTTGAGTGTTCCCTAAAGCTCTACTCGATGGGCCTGTTGGCAGCCGAGAGTGTCGTCGAGGTTGCCCGCGAGCTCGACCTGGGCGCCGATGAACTCGCCACGAGCTATGCCGCGGCGACGTCTCGCGCTGGCGTCGATCGCTGTGCGCTTGGACGGGTGCGTCGTGGCCTGCTCGCCGCGGGGCTGAGCAGCCAGCTACGCCGTGGCAATCCGTTGGGTGCCGCGCTTGCTGCCGGCCGTCGCTTGCTGGGCTTGGCCCCGCTAGCCCACAGTAGTGTCGGCGCGGTGTTGCCCGAGTATCAGGTGTTGGCCGAGCGCTGGTCGCATCGTGGTCGCAAGGAGCGAGAAGACCATGAGTAGTGCAGTGATTGTGGTATTGACGACCGTAGCTGGTGAGCAAGAAGCCGCGCGCGTGGCCAGCGTTTTGGTCGAGGAGAGGCTTGCCGCCTGTGTCAACCGTGTGGCAGTAGCTTCGAGCTACCGCTGGCAGGGTGAGGTTGAGCACGGCGACGAGGTGTTGCTGATAATCAAGGCGACAAGCGAACGCCGTGCCGCGCTCGAGCAGCGCATCACCGAGCTGAGTAGCTACGAACTACCGGAGTTTCTGCTGCTAACGGCCGCGGCCTCAGATGCTTATCGGGACTGGATCAGCGCATCCTGTTCTCGGCCGCGTTGATGCTGCTACGCTCGGCCGCGCGGCGCTCGAAGTAGCGCGCCACCGCCGAGCTTTCTTCGACCACCAGCGGGTCAAAGCCCGATCGGGCCAGGCGCGCCGCCGCTGCTACAGCTTG
Source organism: uncultured Myxococcales bacterium (assembly GCA_964588545.1). Taxonomy (GTDB): domain Bacteria; phylum Desulfobacterota; class Binatia; order UBA1149; family SPBQ01; genus CAZPPZ01. The sequence continues at coordinate 1,946 of CAZPPZ010000390.1, forward strand.
GTGACGATCGCGAAAGGGGCCGACGCGGACGCGGTAGTGGCCGCTTTGGCCGGGCCCGGATGTCTGTAGGTAGGCCTTGGCGCCGTGGCGGGCCGCCGCGCGGCCGCTGCGGTCGGCCTGCTGTCGTCGGCTGAAGGCTCCAATCTGCACGCTGTAGTA
>CAZPPZ010000391.1:0-2099 GCA_964588545.1 uncultured Myxococcales bacterium
GGGTCTGTGGGAGCCCCGGGGGAGCAATCCCCCAGGGCCACCCGGCTGACTTATTAACTTCGTCTGCCGCCCCACCTTGCGGCTCCTCGCGCATCTCTGACGTCCGCCATCGACGCGATCACACATGTTCGCCGCATTCGGAGCAGGTCGGCTCCGAGAGCCCCTTGAGAACATAACCGCATCGCCTGCATCGCGAACTCCAGTCAATTCCTTTTGGGAAACGCCTTCTCGTAAACAGAACTAGACAGACAACGAACGCTGGCAAGCAGAGGGCGGAGCAGCGGACCGCTGTCCAGATCGCCGTGCTAGCAGTAGCGTAGTCCCATCGGGCTGGGTAGATTCGCTCAAGTTCCGTTCCACTGCCTGCGTCGAAGAAGAGGACCGGGGCTGCCTCGAAGTCCTCCGCACGCATGCGCCCAGTGTGGTAGTAGCGATCACAAAGAACCGTGCCAGCGCTCAAGGCCACGAACAGCATCGCCAATGTCAGCTTGTACACGGCCCGACCCCCGGCTTGGCGAGCCCAGGCTGGACACGCCAGCGTTGTCGCCTACTACGCGTTAGCCAAGTTCCTCGGCATCGGTTCATATCCGCGCCCCACAGTGAGTGCATTTTGGCGTGGGGAGTTTCCGAAGCGTTCGATGGCACGTCCTGCATCGCGGAACCTGCCGACGGACGAGCCGTTCATAGGTGTGTGCCGCCAACAAGAAGGAAGGCAGCAGATACAGCCCCGCGAGGATGATGCGGTGAATCCCGTCTAGCGAGCCGGGCAGAGCCCCTAGGACGCCGAATTCTCCTTCGTATTGGTCGTAGGTTCTCAGCCCCCCGCTGTAGAGACCGAACTCCCGCCATGTGACGCGCAGCGCAAGATCCAGCCGTTGTGCAACCACGGGATAAGTGTGATTCGGTGGATCGTACTGGGCGCCGCCCAAGACGTGGCATGAGACAAATGTCGCAAGGAACACGAACAGGCTTCCAATGGCTGACGAGCACAATACGACAGCGCGCGTGCCCCTCAGCCCCCGTCTAGACTTCAATCGTCTATCGTGCGTCATAAGCACTCTGTCATGAGCCATGCGCGATTGCGCCGAAGGCATGCAGGTCAAGGCACGCCAGCGCAATCATCGCAGCCGCTTTCCATAGCAGCTCGGCATGCCTTGATCGCATCCACGATGTTGAAGCCGGGAGGACAGTGAGCCGGAGCGCGTGAGCATCTGTACTGGACGCTCTGCGTGCACGAGACGACTGGATCAGCATGACCGGAGCAGGCAGCAGCCTGGATCTCTTCACAGGCCAGGCTGTCAGCAGTCCAGGGAGCAGGAGGACCGACGAAGGGGTTTCCCGGTGATCCAACCGCCTGACAATACTGCCACGCGTGCGTAAGCTCATGCAACAGCTGCTCCTTCGTGGGAGTCTCTCCACAGAGGACCACTATCCCGCCGGCGGGCCAAGTTAGATTCTGCGGCTCATGGAACTCGCCTGCACTTCGTTTCCCGCAGAGTCTCGGGTCATTGCACCAGATGGCAACGGGGCAACCGGCTGCCGCGAGAGCGTTTCCTAGGCGCATGATATCGGGGTCGCGTAAGAGCGCATCACGTTTCGCTATGCAGGGATCTACCGGCTTCGTAGTCGGCTGGCTCGCCGCCGGCTGTTGCTGGAAGTACAGCATGAGACCTCTTGGGTCGAGTCCCAGAAGAGGACCAGATCGGACGTACTGGTACAAACTCGGCCCATCCACATACGCCGCCGGATCCCTCTGCAAGAACCGCATCAGACTCGCGCTATAGACTCGATTCCGGTTTTGGTAGGAGGCGCTCTCCGCGTCGTACGGCAGGCCCTGGTGCATGAAGGGGTTGCCTCTTGTCGAGCTCAGCGTTGGGCTGCTTCCGAGGGGGTCGTAGACGAGTGTGTGGCCGTAGGGGTTGGTGACGTAGTTTTCGACTACGTTGGCAGTCGCGTTGGTCAGCGCGAGCGTGCAATACTGGGCGTCGGCGTGGTAGTAGTACGTCGCCGGGCTGGCGCCGGTGTGGTCTACCATCGCTATGTGGTCGTCGGTGTATGAGCGTTGGCCGGCGTGTATGAACTCTTGTTGGAGAACGAGG
>CAZPPZ010000392.1:0-2093 GCA_964588545.1 uncultured Myxococcales bacterium
TGTTGTAGTCGCTAGCTGTTGCGTCACTGGCGATCAGCGCAGTGGTCATCGTCGACGAAACCGAGCAGGCGGTGATCACTCAGTTGGGTCGGCCCACGCAGGTCTACCGCGAGGCTGGTCTATACTTCAAGGCTCCGGCTCCGGTTCAGCGCGTAGCGAGGTTCGACAAGAGAACACTGCTCACCGAAACCCGTGAAACCGAGCTACTCACCGCCGATAAGAAAAACGTGGTGGTCTCTGGCTATCTGTCGTGGCGCATCGCCGATCCGCTACTCTACCTCCGATCGGTGCGCACCCGCGAGTTTGCCGAAGCGAGACTGAGTGCCCTGATTCAATCGGAACTTGGCAGTGCCTTAGGTGACCTGCGTTTCGAAGAACTGGTATCGGTCTCAGCCGAGCGCGGAGGCCTGGAGCCTCTAGAGGGTGGTGTGGAGAATGCCTGCGGCCGTGTCGCTAGCGAGGACTACGGAATCGAAATAGTCGCCTTTGGTGTCACCCGGCTGAACTTCCCGCCGCAAAACCTGCAGAGCGTGTTCGCCCGGATGCGGGCCGAACGCGCGCGTATAGCCCGTGGCTACCGCAGCGAGGGCAAAGCCGAAGCCGCTAAGATCCGCGCCGGCGCCGACCGCGAGCGCGCCGAGTTGCTGGCCACCGCCGAGGCCGATGCCACGCGTATTCGTGGCGAGGGGGACGCCGAAGCCGCGCACATCTACGCCGACGCCTACAGCAACTACGAACAGTTCTACCGTTTCGTACGTACCTTGGAATCCTATGAGGCGGTTCTTGGAGAGAACACAACACTAGTGCTGCCTGCCGATTCGCCCTTCCTCGATATACTCATCAAACACGGTGGCCAGTCTCAGTGATGAACACGGCCACGCGACACAGCGTCGACCACCAGCCACCCGCGAGTGGCGTGAGATGGCTGGTGGCCATAGCCGTACTGGCCGTGGCCTACGCTGCTACCGGGTTTTACAGCGTCCAGTCGGATGAGAGCGGCATAGCGTTTGTGCTTGGCCGCGCGGTCGAGCGCGAGGTCTTGCCCGGCATCCACTGGAATCCTCCACCCCCGCTGGGCAGGGTGTCGGTGGCACGTACCGCGACCAGTTTCGTAATGCCCATAGGCTTTCGCTTTGCGGAGCGCTCCGACCTAGCCGCGGTGTCGGATCTATGGCTGACCGGCGACACCAACATCGTCACCATACAGCTGACAGTTCAATACACCGTCGCTAGTCTTGCCGACTTCGAGCTCAACCACGAGAATCCGCGACAACTACTGCGCCGCAGCGGTGAGCGGGCACTTACCAGGTGGCTGATAGGTCAGGGGATCGACGGCGTGTTGACGACCGAACGTCATGCTCTCGAGAGCGCCGTACATCGCGGAATGCAAAAACTCCTAGACGCCGAACGTAGCGGCATCGAGATACAGTCGCTAAGCATTCGCGAGCTCGCCCCGCCGCTGCAAGGCGCGGTTCGTACAGCCTTTCAAGAAGTGCAAAATGCCAACGCCGATCGTGAACGAACGATCCACGAGGCCCATGCCTACCGCGCGCAAATCGTTGCAGAAGCGGCGGGGGAGACCGAAAAAATCGTTAGCCTTGCGCGTTCCGACCGCCACGCCCGGATTGAACTGGCGCGCGGCAACACCCAGCGCTTTGTCGCCCTGGCGCGCGAGCACGCGCGCGCCCCCGCGGTGACCGAAGAGCGGCTCTACCTAGAAACCATCGATCGCCTGCTGCCGACAATGGAAACTTACATCGTTGACCCGGCAAAGAACGGCAAAGTCAACTTGAGAATCGTACGATGAAACACGCCTGGCCTTTTGTAGCCCTGCTTGCCGCGCTGGGCATGGCTGCGTGCCGAGCAGAGCCGACCAGCAGCAGCGTCGCGGGCAGCGACAAAGCCTATCTCAGCGTGATCGCGAGTATCCCCCCGCTGGCAATGATCGCAGCTGAGATCGGCGGCAGCCGCGTCGCGGCATCATCGCTGTTGGCGGCCGGAGCCAGCCCCCCCACCTTCGAGGCGCGGGCCAAGGCCTGCCGCGCCAAGCGCTGCCGCGCATCCTGACTGCGATCGAGGAACTCTCCGCTGAA
>CAZPPZ010000393.1:0-2092 GCA_964588545.1 uncultured Myxococcales bacterium
CGGCTGGTGCTTGGCGATGCTCTATGTGTTGCCGCCGAAGACAAACCAGACTGTATCATCGATATGGCGACCTTGACCGGAGCGTGTATGGTTGCGTTGGGCTCGCGCATCGCGGGGATTTTGGGTAACGACAATTCCCTGATCAACGGACTGATTCGTCACGGTAAAGAAGCTGGTGAAGATCTGTGGCAGCTGCCGCTGGCCGAGGAGCACTACGGAGATGATATCCGGTCGATGACTGCTGATATTCGCAACATTGGTGCTGGTTACGGCGGCACCATAACTGCGGCGCTGTTCTTGAAGAGCTTCGTTGGCGATACCAAGTGGGCGCACCTCGACATAGCCGGGCCAGCGTTTGCTGAAAAGCGAGTGCCATACTGTATTCGCGGTGGCACCGGTTTCGGTGTGCGGACGATTCTCTCGTACTTGGAATCTCTGTAGGAAAAACTCAATCGCTTGCACGCCCGGCTCGTTCACGGGCCAGGGCGAGCGCTTGCTCTCGCGTGCTAATGCGACCTTCAAGCTGGGCGTCTTCGATGTCGCCGAGAATCGTGGCAAATATCGGCCCCGGCTCGAGCCCCATGGCGATGAGATCGCGTCCGTTTATGAGGGGCTGAGGGCGCATTTCTTCGACCGATACTTCTTCGAGCTTATTCTTACAGAACTCGTAATTGCTGAGATCGCCGTTAGACGACAACGCGTCAATGCGGGCGAGCTCGAGAAGTTCGTCGATGCAGGGCTGACGCAAGAATCTCTTGAGAGTAGAGGGCTTCATCCCCGGTGCAGCGCAGTGACGCAGGTGCTGTGCGACCAGAATGGCGGTGGCGTCTCTTACCTCGTTGCTGTAGCGCCAACGCGCGCAGATGTCCTCGGCCATCTGCGCGCCCAATTCGCAGTGTCCGTAGAAGGTATGTTTGCCGTCACGCAACTTGGCGGTAGGGGGCTTGGCGATGTCGTGAAGCAGCACACCAAGCGCCAGTGTCAGGCTGCAGCCCGCGGTCAAATGTCCGAGACAACCTAGAGTATGTACGAACACGTCTCCTTCCGGGTGGTAATCACTGGACTGCTCACAGCCTTTCATTGAGATCATCTCGGGAAGCACTACCTGCAGAAGCCCGGTAGCGTCTAGAAGCTCAAAACCACGACGCGCACCTCCCTCGGTGAGAATTCGCTTTAACTCGTATCCGATCCTTTCGGCCGAAACCTCGACCAGCCTGTCGGCGTATTCACCGATCGCGCTCAGCGTAGGATCATCGATGGTGAAGGCGAAGCGAGCTGCAAAGCGCAGCGCGCGCAGCAGCCTTAGGTGGTCTTCGGCAAAGCGTCGCTTGGGCTCACCCACGCAGCGAATGACGCCTGCTGCGAGATCGTCACGGCCACCGACAAAATCGAGTATCTCTCCTGACAGTGGATCCTCGAACATAGCATTGATGGTGAAATCGCGGCGCAGCGAGTCGCGGCGAGCATCGCAGAACGACACCGATAGCGGCCGGCGGCCATCTAGGTAGGCGCCGTCGTCGCGAAAGGTAGCAACCTCGGTGTCGTGGCCACCGGCGACGACGATCATCACGCCAAAGGCGCGACCGACTGGGATGGTGCGATCGAAGAGACTCTCGACTTGCTCGGGCCGAGCCGAGGTGGCGACGTCATAATCGCTGGGCTCGATGTCGAGTAGGCGATCGCGAACGCAGCCCCCGGCGAAGAAGGCCTCGTGGCCGGCCTCGCGGAGCCTGCTAACTATGGCGGTGGCGATCTCCCGGTGCATGGCAGCGATGGTCCCACGAGCCCGCAAGCCAGGTCAAACGCTCGTGCGTCCGGTTGTGTGTGGCTTGTGCCAAGCCGAGGATCGAGGCACGATCCTCGGTCATGGGTGAGATTGCTAGACTGCTTCCGCGGCTTCCTTCGGTGGATCGCGTACTTTCTTCCCCCCAAGCCGCCGAACTGCTGGCCGCTCACTCGCGTGAGTCGGTGGTCGATGCCGTACGCGCGGTGATCGAGGGGCTGCGTGGTCGTATCAAGGGTGGGGAATGGTGCGGTGAGGAGGTGGGTGCGTTAGGGTCGAGAGTGGATGCGGGCCACGAGGGCGACGCGG
>CAZPPZ010000394.1:0-2075 GCA_964588545.1 uncultured Myxococcales bacterium
CATGTTACGGGCGAAGAGGATAACCCCCAGCGGGGATATTTCCCCAACAAAATCAAGTATTTCGCCTATTTCGCAGGTCTCCGACCCGGGCAGGCCCACGATCAGGTAGCGCGAAGCCGCTGATTTCGCTGCTCTGTCGTCCACGGCCACAGGATATCACGGCTTGCCAGCCTCGGTTGGGGTCGCGTGGCAATGGACGTAGGCCGATTGCCGTGTTAGTCCTGAAGTCAGTTTACGGGCTGGCCCACTGGAGAATGGGGGTCGCTTAGGAGAGGGGAGAAGAGGGGTGCTGCGCGAAGGCCGCTACATTGCGCTCGAGGGACCGATTGCTGTAGGCAAGTCGGCCCTGGCTGCAGCACTGGCCGATGAGTACGGCGCCAGGCTCATCGGCGAGCCGGTTGAAGACAACCCTTTTCTCCCAAAGTTTTACGAGGAACCCGAGCGTTACGCCTTTACGGCGCAGGTCTCCTTCCTCATGGAGCGTTATCGTCAGCAAGAAGAGCTCGAGCAGATGGATCTGTTCCAGCGGGCGACGGTAGCCGATTATATTTTTGCGAAGGACAGGATTTTCGCGGAACTTACGCTGTCGAGAGACGAAATTTCGCTCTACGACCGTATCTACGCCCTGCTCGACGCGAGAATTAGAAAGCCGGACTTGGTGGTTTTCCTAGACGCAAGCACCGAAGTTCTGCTAAGAAGGCTCAAGCGTAGGAAGCGGCCCTACGAGAAACGACTCGGCCGTGACTACGTTGAGAAGGTGGGAGAGGCGTACAGGCGCTTTTTTCACCGGTACAGCGACACCCCGCTGTTGGTGGTCAACAGCTCGGAGATCGACTTTGTCGAGAATGGCGGCGACCTCGCCGACCTCGTCCGGGAAATTGGCTCGATGGGGCAGGGTGTTCAGCATTACGTACCGCTTGGATCCAACTAAGCGGACCGACCGCACTTAAGTGCGGCGGTACGCAGGACCGAGACGGGAGCGTTCGGGCCCTGGTGGCTCCGCTTGCAGATCTTGTCTGCGCCGCGGTTGCCGTCGGGCTGCAAACCTTCCGGGACGGTCCGGGAGGTTTTTTTATGGCAGCTCGGTTTGAAGAGGCCAAAGTAACCGTTCCCGGCGTGCTCGCATCCAAAGGTGAGCGCAAGCTCGCCATGATCACTGCCTACGACTGCACGTTTGCGCGGCTGGCCGACGGCGCCGGCATCGACCTGCTGTTGGTGGGCGACTCTCTCGGTATGGTCGTGCAGGGCCACGACAATACCCTGGGTGTGACCATGGACGAGATGGTCTACCACACCCGCATGGTCGCCCGCGGCCGCCAGCGGGCGTTGGTGGTCGGCGACATGCCCTTTCTCTCCTACCAGGTCTCGGTTACCGACGCCGTGGCCAACGCCGGTCGCCTGATAAAGGAAGGCGGTGCCGAATGCGTCAAGCTCGAGGGCGGTATCAACGTTGCCGACACCGTCGCTCGCCTAAGCCAGGTAGACATCCCGGTTATGGGACACATCGGCCTGACCCCGCAGTCGGTGCACCGCATGGGTGGACACAAGGTTCAGGGACGCAAGGGTGGTGACGGCCCCGGTGCGCGCGAGCGCTTGCTAGCCGATGCCCGGGCGCTGCAAGATGCCGGCGCTTTCGCCATCGTCATCGAAGGCGTCCCCGCCGATCTTGCCAGCGCCATCACCGCTGAGGTCGCCATACCGACCATCGGTATCGGTGCCGGCGTAGGCTGTGACGGCCAGGTCTTGGTGCTAAACGACGTGGTCGGCCTAGAAGACCGAATCGCACCGCGCTTTGTAAAGCGCTACGCCGAGCTTGGCGCCATCGCCAGCCGTGCGGTCGGCGAGTACGTCTCCGAGGTACGCTCGGGCGCCTTCCCGACCCCGGCCCACTCGTTCTCGTCGCCGCGCTCGGTGGCAAAGGACAAACTGGCGAGCTGAGGCTTGAGCGGGCAGTCATGAAGGTTATCGCCGACATCGCCAAGATGCAGGAGGTTGGCCGCCAGGCAAGAACCGGTGGCCTGCGTCTCGGCCTGGGCCCGACCCTGGGGTATCTGCACGAGTGGCATCTCGAGATG
>CAZPPZ010000395.1:0-2058 GCA_964588545.1 uncultured Myxococcales bacterium
CCGGAGTCGTGTGACACCGTGGGGCGCGCGTCACACGATGACGGCTGGAGCGCGGAGCAAGCGCCGGGCGTCGGCGACCGGCAGATCCTCGTCGCCCAGATGCACGCCGCCCGCATCGCTTGCCGCCGCTACGTCGACCCGGTCGTTGATGATCAACGTGGTTTGGCTGGGCATGAGGATGCGAGCCAGCTGTTTGGCCAGGGTCACGAAGGCGGCCGCGCCAAGTGTCTTGGCGCGCAGCTGCAGCACTCCCTTCCTTGGCAGTGCGTTAGATAACTGCTGCGCGAGGGCGACCACGCGGCGGGTCTCGGCTGTAAGGTCGTCACCGACGTTGAGGATAGGGTAGAGCGCGGGCAGGCGCAGGCGCTTAGTTTTGTTCACGGCCTATCGCAATGCCGAGATCGGTGATCTTCTTGCGCAGGGTATTACGGTTTATGCCGAGCATCTCGGCCGCGCGTAACTGGTTACCGTTGGTACGTTCGAGGACGACTTCAATGAGGGGCTTCTCCACCAGCTCGATTAGCTGGGCGTGGAGGTCACGGGGAAAGACATCGCCAAAGCTCTTGAGCTGTTCGCGAACCTTGTGGGCTACAGCCTCTTCCAGCGAAAGGTCACTCGGTAGCACGGGGCCGGCGCTGTCACCGGCCAGCGGGATATCGGCGGCAGTAAGCAGGCGGTTTGGCGCCAGCGCTGCGGCTCGTACCAGGGCGTTCTCGAGTTCACGAACGTTGCCCGGCCACGAGTGTGAGGCCAAGGCTGACAGTGCATCAGGGGACAGGCCACGCACCTGAAACTTGTGGGCGGCGTTGATACGCTGAACGAAATACTCCGCCAACAGAGGAATATCCTCGCGGCGCTGACGCAACGGCGGTACCGTAAGAACGACGACCTCGAGGCGAAAGAACAGGTCTTCACGGAACGCACCGTCGGCAACCTGCTTGCGCAACGTACGGTTTGTTGCCGCGACTATGCGGCAGTCTGTAGGGAGCAGGTCGTGGCCGCCAACCCGGCTGAACTCCTTCTCTTGAAGTACCCGCAGTAGCTTGGCCTGCAGTGGCAGTGGCATGTCGGCGACTTCATCGAGGAACAGCGTGCCGCCGCTGGCCTGCTCGAACTTGCCGGTATGGCGCTCGGTTGCTCCGGTAAAGGCCCCGCGTTCATGACCGAACATTTCGCTCTCGAGCAAGTCGGCGGGGATGGCGCTGCAGTTCACGGCCACGAAGGGCCCTTGCCAGCGCTGCGAGTAGGCATGGAGCGCACGCGCTATTAGTTCTTTGCCCGAGCCACTCTCGCCTTGGATCAGCGCCGTGGTGTCGCTGCCGGCAACGCGGCCGACCCTTTTGTAGAGTTCCTGCATCGCCGCCGACTGCCCGACGATTTCTACCCCGGGTTCGTACTCGGCTCTGGCCTTGTCGCGCAGGCTGCCGAGTTCTCCCAGCAGCACTTGGCGTTCCATGACCTGGCGAGCAAGCCGGCAGAGGTTGTCGAGGTCAAAGGGCTTGGTGACATAATCGTAGGCGCCGCGACGCGTAGCCTCGATGGCATTGGCAACGGTGGTGCGGCCGGTGATTATTACTATTGCGGTTTCGCCACCGTTCTCGGTGTATCTGTTGAGCAGCTCCAGCCCGCTCATACCCGGAAGGTTGATGTCGACGAAAGCCACCTCAAAGGTGTCACTCTCGAGCTTAGACAGCGCCTCTTCAGCATCTTCACAACAGACCACGCTATGGCCGTCCTCGCTTAGCGCGGTGGCGATTATGCTACGGACATCGCTCTCATCGTCTACTACGAGAATCCTGGCGGGGGCCTCAATCACTGTTTCCTCTCGAGCTGGTCTCGGCCACCGGCAGCGTCACCCTCAGTCGTGCGCCACCGTCGCCGCCGTTCTCCGCTCGGTACTCGGCCGTGTGGTGCGCGCGGCTATGCGTGCTGTAGGCTGCTTGTGGTGTCTGGGCGAAATGGATGGCGGTAAAGCCGCCGTTGTTTTCCGGCTGTTTCTGCTTGATGATGTCCGCCTCGATGGTCACGCCGAGATGATTGGCCTGGCTGGTCATGTCC
>CAZPPZ010000396.1:0-2051 GCA_964588545.1 uncultured Myxococcales bacterium
TTCTTCTTCAGGTAATGGACTACGCTACGCTCACCGACAACAACGGTCGCAAGACCGATTTCCGCCAGGTCATACTCATCATGACTACCAACAGTGGCGCTCGTGAGGGCATGAACCGGGCGATCGGCTTCGGCCAAGAAGGCTCATTCGAAGATCGCAGCGGAAAGGTTCTGGAACAGCAGTTTAGCCCCGAGTTTCGCAACCGGCTGTCGGCAACTGTTCAGTTTAATGCGCTGCCACTAGCAGTGGCCGAGCAGATAGTCGAAAAGATGGTTTCTGAACTCGAGGCCCGGCTAAAGGCTAAGAATATCACCATAGTTCTCGATCCCTCGGCGCGGCTGTACCTTGCTCGCAAGGGCTTCGATCAGCGCTACGGCGCTCGTCCGCTGAGGCGGCTTATCGAGGCTGAGATCTCCCAACCTCTGGCGTCTGATCTGCTGTTTGGAAAACTCGCCAAAGGCGGCCAGATCACGATCGTATGCACAGACGGCAAGATACGCTTCTCCTAGACAGCAGCGTGGAACGTGTTCCGTGCAGATAGTTGCGTACAATTGTTGCGCTGTGCGTATCATATGCTCAACAAATTGACAGAGGCTAAATAAGTTTCGTCTGCGGTGAAGAAAACTCCCCCCGTCCGCGTCTACCCATCAACCTGTATTACCTCGTAGTTGCTTTGCGGGCCTGTCGTATGCGTCGGCGGCCGTTCTTGGAAAGCGAGTGCGCTGAAGATTGAGAGTTGGGAGGAAGAGAACGGATGAGAGCGAGCACTCTTTTGCTGATGACGACCGTGATGATTGTTGGACAGGCTTTGCCGGGCTGGGCCGGGCATGGTGACTGTGGTCAACCCAAGAGCCGAGGGGCCTATCCCCAGGCTGTAGATGCCCTGTATATGCTCAAGGCTGCGGTAAATATGAAAGACTGCGATTTGGGCGTGTGCGATGTCGATGCCGACTGCGGTATTGGCGTAGGCGATGTTTTGCTCACGCTGAGGAACTCGGTTAGCGGCGAGGGCGAGCTCTCGTGCTCCAGCGCCTGTGCGACGACCACGACCTGTGAGCCTGGTTACGAGTGTCAAAACGATGCCAGCTCGTTGCTGGCCAGTTCCAGGCACGAGCGTGATGGTGATTCCGATCACGGTAGTGGCCGTGGCGACCGCGGAAATGACCGAAATGGCGACTCTGACCGAGGCCGTCGCGATCGTGGCGACCGTGGTGGGGACCGAGACGGAGACTCAGGCGGTAATAACGGCAGTGGTGACAACGACGGCGACTCCGATGCTTACAGCGGAGATCCGCTCGGCCAAGATCCTGCTGGCCAGCCTGGATGTGTCTGTGTTCCCGTGGATCCGCAGCCCACCGGCAGCACGACTACGACGATGACTTCGGCGACCACCACCGTAACCGTCGTTGCCCCCTCGTCGACGACTACCTCGCTGCGTACTACCACTACCATGGGTGCCAGTAGCAGTGCCGGGCAGCAGATCTACGAGAACGAGTGCGGAACCTGTCACATAGCTGGGTCTTTCGATACTCGTGGCTTTGCTCCGGACCTGACCAGGAAAGTCAACAAGCTGCGGCAGAACATCAGTTCACTAACTGGATCGCATCCGAGCAACCTCCAGTTCTCGTCGCAAGAAATCGACAACCTCAAGGCTTTCCTAAACAGCCTCTGAGCGATTTCTAAGTAATTTGCGCCTAGCCAGTCGGACACGCTTCGACTGGCTAGGCACTTTCCATTGTCGGCGCTAGCATCGGTGGTGTCCGGCCCAGCGATGGCGGCTGCCGCCTAGCTGGGCTAGTCTGCCGCGTTTCGATGGCCGATTCCTCCGACAAGTCTGAACGCGAGCTCAGGGCCGAACCCATAGAGCCGCTCGAGGATGCGGAGACCGCCTCGCAGAACCCCTCGGGGGCCTTGGCTGTTGCTGCCGCGACCACCGCGGCGGCTGTGCCCAGGGCGACTAGCGGCTGGCGCGCCGAGAACTTGCGGGTCTCGCGGCCAGTGATGCTCGCCGAGGACCTCGCGAGCGCCGCTGCTCTTGGTGATACCCGCGC
>CAZPPZ010000397.1:0-2046 GCA_964588545.1 uncultured Myxococcales bacterium
CCACGACCCTTACCGGATAGGGAAGGATATCGACGATCCGGCGTTGCCGATCAAGGCACTGCCGGACAATGGCCCAGCTTTTAGCCCCGACGGCGTGAACGGGCCGGAAAAAGAAGTCACGCGTCTTGGTATTGCTACGACCTTGTTGCGATCGGCGGGTAACAATTTTGGCGACTCATACTTTGCTGCTTCCGGACTCGGCACTACCTCGACTTCCGCCGCTGGGGTGTTCTCCGGGGGGCTCGATTCTACGGCTCTGTCGGTGCTTCGCGGCCGTGCGGACATCGACAATCTAACCGAGGCCGGTTCCATCGACGTACCAGTGATCTGCTTTGGTGGCCGCAATGGTTTGACGCCGACTCCGGGCGCTTTTCGTGGCTTTGCCGATAGCATCGCTGCGTGTACGGCGCCCAGTTGTAGTGGTGCCCCACGGGTGGTCGATGGCAGCTCGGCCATCAACCCGGTCTATGGTGACGTTGCCGGAGGCTTCGAGGTTCACATGAACGACGGCTATGCGCATATAGACATTGTCTCGGCCGACGATGACCCAGCTCACAACAACGTCTACGATCCACTGATGGCGTTCCTGACGCGCAACATCCTGCCCTAGCGGTTTCGACCGGGTGCGCCTGAGACTAGGCGCGCCCGGCTAACCGCCTATTTCTACTGCAACCGCGGTGGCCTCGCCGCCACCGATACACAGGCTGGCGACCCCGCGCTGCAGTTCGCGCTGGCGCAGTGCCGAGATCAGCGTAACCACTATGCGCGCCCCTGAGGCGCCGATGGGGTGGCCTAACGCGCAGGCACCGCCGTGAACGTTGACGCGCTGCTGATCTAGCCCGAGCTCATCTATGGCTGCCAAGGCCACCACCGCGAAGGCTTCGTTTATCTCCCAGAGATCGACGTCGTCCTTGTTCCACCCTACCCGGTCGAGAAGTTTGTTGATTGCCGCGATTGGCGCCGTAGTAAACCAGCTTGGCGCATTGGCGTGGCTGGCGTGACCGATGATCGTGGCCAGCGGCGCCAGCGCTCGAGCACTGGCCTGGCTGTGGCGCATCAGCAGCAACGCGGCAGCGCCATCGGAGATTGAGCTGGAGTTGGCGGCGGTTACACTACCATTTTTGGCAAAGGCGGGTTTCAGTTTAGGAATCTTGTCGGGGTCGGCGAGGAAAGGCAGCTCGTCGCGTTCTACAGAGTATGAGTTGTTACGCGTGGTGACGGCTATTGGAGTTAGTTCGGCGGCGAAGCTCCCGTCCTCGTTGGCAGCGCGTGAGCGCGCGAGTGACTGCAGCGCGAAGTCGTCTTGCCGCTCTCGCGAAAAACCGAAATGATTGGCGGTGGCTTCGGCGAAAGTTCCCATTAGGCGTCCGCGTGTCGATTTGCTGTAGGCGTCGGCCAGTCCATCAAGGAACATGTGATCTTCTAGCTCACCGTTGCCAAGGCGCAGTCCGCCTCGAGCGCCACGCAGTAGGTAGGGAGCGTTGGTCATACTCTCCATGCCACCGGCCAAGACGACGCTAGAGCTGCCCGCAGCCAGGCTGTCGCAGCCAAGCATGATGGTCTTCATGCCTGAGCCGCAGACCTTGTTGACAGTCGTGCAGGGTACGGAGTCGGGGATACCAGCCAGCAGCGCCGCCTGCCGGGCCGGTGCCTGCCCCAGGCCGGCTGGCAACACGCAGCCCATCAGCAACTCGTCTACTTCACCGCCGCCAAGCTCGGCGCCTTCGAGAACCGTGCTGATTGCCACTGCAGCAAGCTCGGGAGCGCTCTTGGCGGCCAGCGCGCCTTGGAAGGCGCCGATAGCTGTGCGTGCTGTGGCAACAATTACTACCGGATCTTCTGCGACTGAGCTGCTATTCATCCTTTCAGGCTATGGCTTGCTAGCCCAGGTTTGGCAAGCTTGGGCTGGGCGGGCTTTACTTTGTAGCACCAGCCTACCCCCGTTTGCGCCCCGTGTAGGTCGGGTGGCTGCCCCTAGAGTCTGCTATAGTATGGCGCATGCACACTACCTCGGCAGTGATCCGCCATGGGTTTGCTACAGCTGGC
>CAZPPZ010000398.1:0-2030 GCA_964588545.1 uncultured Myxococcales bacterium
CGCGATCCACCCACCACCGTCTCCGCTCCTCAATGCAACCGATCCCCCCATCGAGTCTCCCCTCTCGCGGATCGACCAGGGCGCCGCGCTCTTGGGCAACAGGCTGCCGGGTGCGTCGGTGGCCGCCGGGAAACCCTTGCCGTCATCACGGATGGTTACACGGCACTCGCCGTCATCTACGACGACCTCGATGCTGGCGCGGCTGGCTTCGGCATGACGTGTTATGTTGGTGAGCCCCTCACGTATGATCTGTAGCAACTCCAAGCCAACCCCGTGGCGCGAGGGCAGGCCCGCAGCTCTCGCTTCAAGGTCCACCTCGACGTCGCCTCGCTCTCGAAACTCACGAACGAGATCGCGGACCGCCGTATCCACGTCGGGGCCCTGAGGACGTTCGGTTCTCAGTCGCTCCAAATACCGACGGGCCTCACGATACCCGTGCTTAACGGTCGTTTGCAGATCTTCGAGTTCAGAGGAGAGCCGAGCGGGCTCCCTTTCTTGTAGACGCCGACAGACCTCGATGCCAACGTCGATCGATGCAAGCGATTGAACGAAACCGTCGTGCACATCTCGCGCGATCCGTGCGCGCTCCTCGGCCACCGCAAGTTCTTCGGCGGTGGCCTGTAGGGCAACGTTATCGAGGATGAAGGCGGCTTGCGAGATCAAGGTTTGACCGAAAGCAAGATCCTCCTTGGAGAAGTTGGTTCGTGACCGCCCAAGTAGAACACGTCCGCGAAAACCACCAGCCGACGAGATTGGCAGAGAGATCAACGATCTCGTGCGTGATCGCGCCAAGAAGCCGGGCTCGTCTCGGTCGGAAACGATGGTAGGACGGAGGTCCCCCTGCTCGTATACCTCTACGCGCCGTCCCCAGTTGCCCAGAGCGTGGCTTACACGATACGACAACGGCCCCGATGAGGCTGCGGTCCAGGGACTGGCGGGGGCACTGCTCAATACCAGGCGTTGTCCTGGCCGGCGCTTTCCCTCCCAGGTCAGCTCCACTCCAGAAGCAGGTCGCAGCTCCAGAAAAACGTAGTCGGCATCAAAGTAGCCAACTATACGTCGGAACAATCGCGCCAGCGTAAACACCTCGGAACGGCTCCTGCCGGCCTCTCGCTGCATCGAAATCATCTCGATTAGCCGGCGTTTTGCCGACAACTCATGCTCACCGATGATGCCAACAAGGTAGCCGAGAAGTACTAAATAAACCGGGCGCAGTAGGTGGGCACTGTGGAGAAAGAAATTTGGGCCGATGACTAGGCGGCGGACCACGAGAATACTGGCCAGGTACAGCGCTGCCGAGGAAACCGCCACACGCACAGTGGTACGTACTCCCCAACGAATAGCCGCCGAACAAATCGCAAAGAGGTAGAACAGGAAGAATGGGCTGGTGGTCCCCTCGCTCAGCGCAACGATGACCGTGTACCAGACCACATCGGCCACCAATATCGGCTTGGATGTGGTCCGTGAGTCGAGCCCGCGATAGGAGAACAGCCACAGCAGGATGCTGCTGTAGGTTATGTAGGCGCCGAGTACGATATAGACCGCGAGGGCACTGTACATCGGTGTGCGTGGGTCGAATAGGACGATGGCAAACGCTGAGATCGACAACAGCACCCGGCTAATCGCAATGGTGCGCTCGCTGCGATCCAAGGATTCATCGGCAAGACTGGCCCGGGCACCATACGACTCGAGCTCGCCGTGTGAGGGGAGCTTGTTTATTGCGCTGTCCTTGCTTGCCATATACGTGACCTAGTCTGGATTAAGTATAGTAGCGTCAGTGTCAGACGAAATCAGCCCTGACGGTCAAGCGCAGCCATGATCTCGTCACGAACCGGCGCGATCCGCTCGCGGCCGCGAGCCTGGCGCAGCCGATCGTAGGCCTCGCGGCCGCCGATCTTCGCGCGTCCGGCGTCGCACACACGCTCGGCCGCGTCGGTCACGCCGCCATCCGAGGCGGCTCCTGGCGCATCGGGCACACCGTTACCTCCATCTGCCGCCACCAGACAATCGTCGCCGGCGCACGCAGGGTG
>CAZPPZ010000399.1:0-2029 GCA_964588545.1 uncultured Myxococcales bacterium
CTCTTCTATATAAATCGCGGGGGTCGTACTTCGCCGAGTTACAGCCGAGAATCAGGGTGCTAGGCTTGGTGGCGATGGTTCGCGCGAGCTGGCGGATCAGTTCGGGCGCGGTGCCACATTTTTTCGAGGCCTGCTCGGGGGTGTAGTCACGGTCGAGCATCTCGCGAAGCAACGAGAATACCGTGCGGACCTCAACACTGGTGCCATCGGCCAAAGTCAGTTGTGCGCTACCCTCGAGCAGCGGCTCTACGCTATCGAGGCTCAGAGTGTCGCGCCGGGCCTCCACCGCGGTGTTGCTGCGACCATCTAGAAAATAAAACTGGTCGTCTAGGCCATCTTCGCCCTCGAAGTCGCTGCCGCGTAAGAACTTCTCCGTGTCACTGCGCACCAGCAGCGCCAGGTCGGTCTGCTCCTTGACGAAGTCCTCGTGCACCAGGCCTTCGCTGATCATTACTTGAGCCATGCCCAGAGCAAGCGCGGCATCGGAACCGAAGTCTACAGGCACGTAGAGATCGGCATGGATCGTCGACGGGCTGGCATCGGGTGCGATGGTAACCACCTGGGCCCCTCGATAGCGGGCCTCGGAGATGTAGTGATACGACGGGATGCGGGTATAAATCGGGTTCTTGTGCCAGATCAGGATAACGTCGGAGTTAAACCAATCATCCACCGAACTGGCCTGCTGAAACTTTCCGAAGGTGATGTACTGACCGACGTTGTAGTCGTTGATCAGACCATCAACGTCTAGCGTGGTCATGCCCTGCAGCATGGCAAAGCGGCTGACGCTCTCAGCCTGGAAGATACCGATATTGCCCGGCCCCATCTCGAGCACGCAAGACTCAGGCCCTACGCTCTGCTGGGCCTCGATGATCGCATCGGCGACGCTACCTAGCGCTTCATCCCAACTGGCCCGGCGCCACTTACCGGAGCCGCGCTCGCCGACTCGCATCAACGGGTAGCGAATACGCTCCTTGCCGTACATGACGTCACCAAAGGAAGCTCCCTTCTGACAACCACGGGGGTTCATGTCGGGCAGGTCGGCGCTTAGCTGGGGGTAGTGTCCGGTCTGTTCCTCGCGAATGACCATTCCGTCTTTGACGTAGGCCGTCCACGAGCACTGGCCCGGGTAACAGTCAACGCAGTGGGTAATCTTTGCGGTACGGTCCCAGGTCCAGTGCTCGGCGAGAAGCTGCTGGTAGTTGGTGTAGCTGCGTCCGGTGGCGCTACTGGTAGTAACCGCAGCTTCGGCGGCATCGAGCTGCAGGTTCGACATCACCAGACCCGCAGCCGTCAAGGCAGACGCTTTGAGAAAATCGCGGCGGGATAATTCTAACCTGTCCATCTTAAGATCTCCTGTGGTCAGACCTCGGCGATGGCGGCAGTGATTCGCCTTGCTAGATCCCGGAACACCGAGACCTCTTCTTTAGAAAATTTTTCCAGCAGCGCGTTCAAACGCCGTACCTGGGCCGTCTCGAAGCCGTCGACCAGGGTGCGGCCCTCTTCGGTCAGCTCCAGGCACCAGCAGCGCTTGTCGGCCGCGTCACGATACTTCGCCACCCAGCCAAGCGAGGTAAGACGACTAAGCGCAGTGCAGGCAGAGGGAGTAGTGATGGCCATACTGCGGGCGGCCTCGACCAAAGAGATGCCCGGGTTGATGGCCAACAGCTGCAGGAAGCGCAGCTGCGAGGGCGTAGCGCCAAAACCAGTCTCAACCGCGACCTCGGATGCGAACTTCTTGAATGCGTTGGAGAACAGAGCACTGAGCTCGTGAATGAGCTCGTGCTGCTCACTCGCCGGTATTACCGAACGAGCGAGACTATGATGAAGGCTCCTCGAAGGAGCTGGCTGCCGCACGGATACCTCCCTGCCGCACACCTCCCCGTGCATCGTTTGTACGACCCAATCGTTAGTCAGTCAAACAAATTAGCTATACAGCTCTGCACAGCCCCCCCTTCTCAAAGCTACTGACGGCCTATAGGGATAAGTCCGTCGGCTAAGTGCTTGATTTCACTAGGCCATGCGCAAAAAG
>CAZPPZ010000400.1:0-2022 GCA_964588545.1 uncultured Myxococcales bacterium
TCGTCCAACACGGGATCAGGTCGCGGCTTCGCGCGACCTATCCTTATTTGTTATGCGGCACGACTATATGCTCCAGCATCCTGTGTTTGCTTCCGATCCGCCGTGGTCGTCGCGCTTTCTCTCCGTATGCGGGAGTATTCTCCGGCATTGCGTACCTCGTCGCCCGAAGTCAGGGGGCGATGATCGGTGACGCTGTCGAAAACCTGGTGCGTCTGCACCGCCGTGGGCTGAATCTATTCGGTGGGAACAGCACTCCGCCGCAATCTGTTCACGTTCATGGCGATTTCGCCTAGATGCCGCTCATCCGTCCCACAGCACCCGCCGAGGATATCGACCCGTGGAAAGCGTCGTGCAACATCTCCCATCTGCTGGCCCAACTCCACCGGGTCGCCATCCTCCAAATGCCCGAGCTTGCAGAGCGCGACCATCTCCATCTTCACGGCATTGGGCCGAAAATAACGCAGCCTCCCGGTCCAGGCCCCATCGTCGACCAGCGCGGGCTCGAATTCCAGCGGGTGGGAGCAGTTCGTCCCGAACCACGCGGCCCCGCCCGCGGTGCGCTCGTCAATTGTCTCGACCGCTTCCCTGAGGGTCGGGCCAGAGCGGAGCCGTGAATCGGTGGTCAGCGTCAGGCTGATTCCGACAGGTAGCTCGAGTGCCGCCGCCGCGCGAACCACGCCGATGGCTTCCGGGATGTTGTTGAAGGTCAACGCGACGGCCATGTCCGCTTCGGTGTCCTTCAGCGTGGTCATTTGCACCGAGTGGTAGTCCTCGGCCTCCGCCTCGGAGATCTCGCCGCCGGTCCCGTAGGCATCGCCCCGAGGTCCTATGCAGCCAGCGATATAGGCGTCTGTGACCCGGCCGTCATATTCTGTGCGCATGTCGGCCAGGAACCGGATCGTGCGCCGCTGCATCTCCGCGAGACTCTCGGGTGAGTAGCCCAGCTTTGCGCCCCAGTCCGGGCTCGCGCGGTAGTCATGGCCGAGAATTAGAAGCCCACTGTCATGCGCTTCGGCCACGTCGAAGTAACGCCGGTATAGGTTCCGAATTACCGCGTCGGCCTCGGGGTCGTCGAGCAGCGGGAACATCGCGAACTCGGGTAGTTCGAAACCCCACTTGTAGAGGATCTCGGTCTCCGTGCCGCCTTCGGTCAGGTAGAACTTCTGGTGGAGGCGAGGTGGAAAATCGTCGGTCATGAAGATTCCTCCGGGTCCTAAATTCCGCGAACGTGATCAACGAACCTTGGCGATGACGCCCAATTTTACATAAGATTGCAGGCCATGTCGGGAGCAGATGTCGCCCGGAAAACAGACTCAACCGATGGCCGCTCTACTCAATCCTTATTCGATGCTGATCACCATCGCCGATGATCGCATCTGGCAGAAATCTAATCCTTGTAGCTCACTTCCGGAGGCGCAGCCCGCAAGGAAACTCTTGCCACATAACAGTGAGTGGGTGGCAATGTGTCGTGTTTGATCACGGGGAGTTTCCGTATATCACTCACCTCAGAATCACGTTTTATTCGCGGCCGAATCGTCAAGCCGTTGAGAATTCGAGACTTCTACGCCATGGTGACCTATTCGCAGATTGTGAAGGTACGGCAATATGACATCTATTCCCGTTGAAGGACCGCATTGCGCGCCGCGATATTGCAACGAGTAGGTCTGCACCTGCGCCTCGGGCGCGGGTTCAGTGCGTTGACCCGACTCCCTCTGTGCCATCCGTCGGATGATCTAGCCCTTTCTCCCCCTGCATCAAGACCCACGCCAGCCGGCGGGCAAATTCGAGGTCAGACATCTCACTCGCACGCGTCGCCACCGGCTCACCCTTCTGTCGATTGTGGGCATCGAAAAGTCCCAGGTGCTTGCTGAGGGCGGCGAGTGCCGTCGCCTTGTCGGCCAGCCGAATTCTATGGACCCCCGCGGCAGACACGTCCACGCGGTCCACCACGGCGGCCGCGTCGTCAAGCTCAGTCACCTTGAGCGGGCGGCCGGCCTCGTCGAAGAGCTTGCGGACGTCGAA
>CAZPPZ010000401.1:0-2015 GCA_964588545.1 uncultured Myxococcales bacterium
GGCACACGCTCTGGAACTCTGAATTCATGTCGATCGGCTACCTCGCCGCGCCGCACCTCCACGCGCGTCTGAAACGCGACGCGCGTGCGCCCCCGCCTGTTCCCCCGCGTCCAGAGTCGCACCAGGCAGTACCACACTCGGCGCCAACGGGAGCTGCTCAAGCGGCCCGCGGGCCGGATCAAGCTCTAAGCCCATCTTGATCACCCCCGGGAGCTGAGTTCAACGATTCTGGAGTTTTTTCGTGGGGTTGGGCAGGTGAAAGCAGCAACGCGTAGGCACCGACGATATGTGGTACCATTCACTGTATGCCTGGGTTTAAGGATGCTCGCGGTTGTTTTGTACTTGAAGTAGGCACCGATGATGTGCTAGCTGTCCCGGTATGCATCTTCGAGTCTCCACGACGCGCCGAAGGGGCAAGGTCTATCAGTACGCTCAGATCGTCGAGAGCTATCGGGACGAGCGTGGCAAGCCGACCCATCGGGTGATCAGTCATCTTGGCGCACTGTCGCCCACGCTGGTCGCCGCCCTTCGGCAGGCCTTCAGGGCCAGCGCCAAAGGGGAGGCGCTCGTCCTCGAGTCTGAGGTCGCCGACCTTGTCGCCGGCTCGACGCTGGCCAATCTTCGCTACCTCGACCTCGCGGTGTTGCTCCACTGCTGGCGGCAGTGGGAGCTCTCGGCGCTGATTGACGGGCTCGCCGGCGAGCAGGGGACGTCGCTGTCGCTGGCCGAGGTCGTGCTGCCGCTGGTGCTGCAGCGCTGCAGTGCGCCGGGCTCGAAGCTGGGAGCCGTGGGTTGGCTCCCCAAGACCGCGCTGCCGGAGTTGCTCGGTCTCGACCTCGGCGCCTTTCACAACAGCCGCATTCATCGCGCGCTCTACACGCTCTATGAGGTGACCGGGCCGCTGCAGCAAGCGCTGCACGAACGCTACCAAGAGCGCGACGGTTTGTTCGGCGCGCTGTTCATGGACGTCACCGATACGCACTTCGAGGGCATTGGCTGCCCGATGGCCGAGCTGACCAAGACCAAGACCAAGATGCCCCACAAGCGCTGCCTCGGCATCGTCCTGCTCGCCAACGAGCGCGGCTACCCCATTCGCTGGAAGGTCGTCGGCGGCAAGACCAAGGACTGGCACGCCATGGGCGGTCTGCTCGACGACATCGGCCAGGTCGAGTGGCTGCAGCAATACCCCGTGCTCTTCGACCGCGCGATGGGCAATCAGAAGAACGTCCGGGAGCTCAAGCAAGCCAAGGTCCGCTTTGTGACCGCCGCCCACGTCACCGAGATCGAGTCATACACCAACAAGGTGCCGGTTTCGGCGCTCGATGGCGTCGCGCTCGACGGCAGCGACGACCAATATGACGACGACATCCAGCGTATCGCACAGGCGGCACGAGACGCTGGCTTCGAGCAGATCCACGAGCGGCTGTTCGCCGTCGACTTGGGTGTCGACGTGCCGGCCTCCGAACAGACGCCGAAAGACCCGCGGCCCAGGCGTCGGCGCGGCCCGCGCTCCAAGGCGGCCAAGCACCTTCGGCAAGCTCAACGGCTCGCGCAGCAGATGGCGGCGGACGAAGGCTTCGGACGCAAGGAAGCGGCGGCGGCGTTGGGCATCACCGTCTCGCATCTCGACCATCAATTCGCGCTGCTTGAGCTCGCGCCCGAGGTGCAAGAGCGCATCCTCGAAGGGGGCGAGCGTCTTCCCTTCGGCGAGGCCCGCCTGCGCAAGCTGCTTGAGCTCGCGCCCGAGGCGCAGCTTTCAGCGCTCGACAGGCAGTTCGCGGCGCTCACCACCGAGCTGAGCGCCCCCACGAGCAAAGGCAAAGGTGACGACGAACGCATCGGGCCGCTGCGCATGGTGGCCTACTTCAACCCGCAGCTCTTCATCGACATCCGCCGACGCACCGCCGCGCATTGTGAAAAGCTCGAGCAGCACGCCGCCGCCTTCAACGCTGACCTGGCCACTGCCAAGCGCAGCCGCTGTCGCGACGCGACCTACCGCAAGTTCTCCGCCGAAC
>CAZPPZ010000402.1:0-2014 GCA_964588545.1 uncultured Myxococcales bacterium
GCCTTGCGGGTCCAGCGATTCTGGATGGATGACGCGCCGAGTTTCTTCCAGACACCCGTGGCGATGCCAGTAGAGAACGGACGAGATGATCGAGTGGCCGTCCCAGTACTCGCGAAAGGCGTCATAGATTATACGCTCGGTAGTATCTCCCTCGAGGCGGCGTTTGACGTAAGCAGGGACAAACTTAAGCTTGGCGACCAAGCCTTCCAGCTGGCTGCTGCCAACCTTCCCAATACCATCGACCCACAAGAAGGGCGTGGTGTCGTATCCCGCGCCCGGACGGCCGAGGTGTCCACCGAGGATAAACAGCAGGATCTGCGCGCGCATGATCAGGTCGCCGTGGTAGAGCTTGGGGATACACGAGCCAGCTACTCCCGAGATCGCCTTTGCCGAGATCACCATCTGGGCAAAACGGCGGATCATCTGCGGTGAGCTGCCACACAACGCCGCAGCTTGCTCGGGGCGGTAGTTGGCATCGAGACGCTCGCGCAGCACATCGAGGACCGGCCGTACGCTTATCTTGCCCTCGAGAGTTTCGACCTCGTAGCGCCCAAACAGCGCCGGCCGTGCCCCGTCCCAATCCAGGCTACTGCTCGAAGCCGGCACGATGGACTCGCCGCGCTCATCAAAGGCATAGAACACCTCTTTGCTGCCGCCTTCGCTGATATCACTGCCGCGCAAGAAGCGGCCGTCTTCACGTAGCAACAGCGGCAGATCGGTCTGCGCACGGATGAAGTCCTCGTCAATGCTCTGCTGCTCGAGCATGAGCTGACAGACCGACAGTGCCAACGCGGCATCACCCCCTGGACGCACCGGCACGAAGAGATCAGAGTGAATCGAGGAAGCCGAGTAGTCAGGGGCAATGGTTACGACTTTGGTGCCGTTATAACGCGCCTCGTTGAAGAAGTGGGCATTGGGAATCTGAGTGTAGGTGGGGTTGGCGCCCCAGATCAAGATCAAGTCGGAGTGGAAGAAGTCATCGGCCGAGCGTGATGACACCGGCGTGCCGAAGGTAACCGCCGCGCCGGCTTGGCCGTCATCAAGCTCGGTGTTGGTATCGAGCTCGAGACCATCGAGCATCTGCGTGAGACGCTCGACCGCAACCCGCCAGGTGGCTGAGGCCAGGCTGCCGCCGGGCTCTAGCACCACAGAGTCGGGCCCACCCTGGCCAACCGCGTCGAGCAGACCATCGGCAACCTCGATCAGAGCGTCATCCCAACTGACGCGCTTCCACTTAGCAGAGCCACGCTCGCCCACCCGGCGCAGCGGATAACGCAGACGGTCGGGGGCATACATCAGCGCCGAGTAACAGGCACCTTTTTGACAACCGCGGGGGTTAAAATCAGGGACCTCGGAGTTTACCGCGGGGTAGACCCCAGCTTGCTCCTCGCGCAACACCAGGCCGTCTTTGACAAAGACGTTCCAGGAGCAGTTGCGCTGGTACCAACAGTTGACGATGTGGGTGCAGCGCACCCGCCGGTCCCAGGTGAACTTCTGGCGATAGACGTCGGCCCAACCCTGATAGACGCGCGGCAGCGCTGCCGCCGAGCCTTGCGCCGAAGCCTCGGCAATCACACCCAACTTTGCTAGCACCAAGGCCGCAGCAGCGGATCCGCCAAGCTTCATGAACCCGCGGCGGGTGATATCAGGCCCCATCGATGAGCAACCTCAACGGCAAGTCTCGCCACCGCGGGGCCGGCTGTAGATAGCGACCCCTAGGTGGTCATCACTGCGGCGCTTTTAGCCTAGAGGATTCAGACCTCGCCCACCAGCAGCTGGCATCGGGCAGGTATTGCGACAAGCGCTACTCAGCAGCAATCGCTGCCACTGCTCAGACTCCGGGGCTGTCTTGGCAATCCCCATTTTCCAGATAGACATAAAGACATAAACCCTGTAATCTGCCCGGTATGACAACGCGCATTTCGACGGACTTGGCAGACCCGCGCTTGGTGAGGCTGCTAAAAGCTGAGGCGAACGAACATGGCACCACGGTAAAGGCCGTGCTCACACGTGC
>CAZPPZ010000403.1:0-1999 GCA_964588545.1 uncultured Myxococcales bacterium
TCGAGCGACAGAGACCAGCTGTCGATGTATTCCATGTCCGACTTGATCCAGTCGTCGAATTTCGGCTCACGCGACTTGGCCTGCCAGATGCAGGTGATGCCGGGCTTGACTGCGAAGCGACGGCGGTGCCACCTGACATCCATCTTCTCTACATCGCGCACCGGCAGCGGGCGCGGACCGACCAGACTCATATCGTTTTTGATCACGTTGAACAGCTGCGGCAGTTCATCGATGCTGCTGCGTCGTAGAAATTCTCCAACACGAGTAATACGCGGATCGTTCTTGATCTTGAACACCGGGCCATCAGCTTCGTTGAGGCCCTCGAGGTCCGCCTGGACGCCGTCGGCTTCTGTAACCATGGTGCGAAACTTGTACGTGGTGAAGCGTCGGCGGTTCATGCCGATGCGCTCCTGCCGGAAGAATACCGGTCCACCCGAGTCCAGCTTGATGGCGATGGCTGCAGCAATCATCAGAGGCATAGAGAGCACGATGCCGATGGCTGCTCCGATTATGTCGAACATTCGCTTGGCCGCGAGGTGGGTGCTGTGGGGCGGGCCGCTGAAAATCGACAACACCGGTTGTCCCGCAACCTCATCGACGATGACGCGAGCCCAGGTCAGGTCGGCAATGCGGGTGATCACTCGCACCATGATACCCTGCTCTTCACAGTGGGCGATCAAGGCGCTGGCTATACCGTCGCTGCCGCCGATGGGGAGCATCAGGAATACTTCGTCTAGGCCCTTGGTCGCGGCGAGTTCTTCCAATCGAGCCTTGATTGCCTGGGCCTCGATGGCTGGTTTGTTGTTGTATTGTTCGGGATCGAGCGTAATCGACTCTATCAGGGCGTAGCCGAGGTCGCCGCGCTGCAGCAGATTGGCCTCCATCTCGCCTACCGCCGATCGGTCCCCGACGATCACTGCCGAGCGCAGGTTCATGCCGCGGCGGCGTAGCACCCGGGCAATGAGCCGCAGTAGCTGGCGTTCCAGTGCCAAGGCAAGGAAGACCAGGCAGGCAAAGGCGATGAGAAAGGCCGGCGATACGTACTCGAAGGCGAACAACTGTCCGGCGGGCCACAGCGGCAGTACCGCTGCGGTTACTGCCAAGGCTAGGTGTCTCAGTTCCCGGCGAGCCGGGGCCAGCCGGTAGGAACGGTAGAGTCCCCAGCTGGCCAGCACGCAGTGCCAAGCGGCGAGGTAAGCCGCGACGAACAGCGCGTTGCCGATGGTTATGCGCAGTTCGAGAATGGTGCGCCAGCTGGTGGTCGTATGCTGCGACAGGATCAAGGCGATCGAG
This sequence comes from uncultured Myxococcales bacterium, assembly GCA_964588545.1. Lineage (GTDB taxonomy): Bacteria > Desulfobacterota > Binatia > UBA1149 > SPBQ01 > CAZPPZ01. The sequence goes on from CAZPPZ010000403.1 coordinate 1,294, forward strand.
CCTAGGAACACCGATACGATGACGAGCAGATCGGTGATCTTGAACAGCGTGTGTATGGTACTGCGTCGGTTGTTCATGATGAGCAGTGGCCTCTGTGTAGTAGTGACATGAGATCGTCAGCCTAAAACATTTGCTGTGTGGCGGTCAGGCGGCGCAGCCAGCGAGGTCGCCATTCCGGGCGACCCTGCATGACTACCCCGAGTACTCTGCAGCCGACGGTTTCTGCTCGTTCCACGGCTACACTGAGGGCATCACGTGGGGTGGCGTTGGGCTCGACGACCAAGATCAGTCCGTCACATGCTCGGGCGACGATGGCTGCATCTACCGAGATACCCAGGGGCGGTGCCTCGATGATGACTACGTCGTGGACACTACGAGCGCTCTCGAGCCAGCTGCTGAGAGGGGCGGGGACGGGGCCGCCGCGAAGATCAAGCTGCAGCTCTTTGGACGACAGCTCATCGAGAATCTGCTTTCTGTGCTTTGGGCCGTTGCCGTTCTTGACTGTATCAGGCTGGCCCGGGCCAGAGGCCATTCGCACGCGCAGCAGCGGATGGCTGATGTTGTGGTAGAGCTCGGCAATCATCACGCTGAGGCTGTGTCTGCATATTTCGCCGGCCAAGCCTGTTGAAACGGCCTCGGTGGACTCCACCGAGGATACCCCGCTGATGACTATGCTGCTCACTGGGGTTCCACCGCCCAGAGCACG
>CAZPPZ010000404.1:0-1984 GCA_964588545.1 uncultured Myxococcales bacterium
GGACAAAGCTGCGCGCCATGTTATCTTGGAGGCTGTCTAGATCGGCAGGAACACCACGGAAGAAGCGCCACAGCCGCGTCAACAGCTGGCCTGCCGTGCTGGGGCCGGCGAGCACGTGATAGTAGCCGCGCTTGCGCGCGCTGAGGTAGAATGGCCGCACGCCCAGGCCGATGTGGGCAACGGTACTGGCCAGTAGCATGGTAAACGAGCGGAAGGGCACGCGCTCGCCATCGCAGAGCACATCGGCCTCGAAGGGCTTGACCACACCGGTCACCAGCGAGGTGCCGAAGCAGTAGGAAACCGCCAGCACAAAGAGCAGCCAGAAGGCCCGCAGCGGCCCCGGACGCCGACCACTGTAGTAGAGCCTCAGAAAGTTAGTTATCAGCCCAGCACCGACGATATAGCCGTAGTCCTTGCCGTTAACCAGGATAAGATCGCGTTGCGTAACCTCATGAGTGCGCCCCCCGCGATAGTCGCGCACTACATGTGCGAGCATCGACTCGGGACGACGACGGCGCGAACCGATGGTGCGCGCAAGGTTGTTGATGGTACCACCGCGCAGCGGCAACAGCAGCGGCAGGTTGTCCTCTCCCCAAATGGCGATGATACGCGAGAGCGCGTGATAGAAACTGCCGTCGCCCCCGCATACAGCAACAATCTCGACTTCGCGCTGGCGAAAGCCCTGCAGAGCCGCTTCGAGCTCATCGAGGGTGGCGGTGGCCACCGCCACCCCGTCGTTGCCAAGTATGCTCTGAAATCGCCCGGTACGGCGCGGCCGATGGCGGTTACCGCGCGCATAGGGATTGACGATTACGCCGATACCGGCCATCAGCCGATCGTGGTGGCGAGCTGGCCACAGGCGGCAGCAATGTCGTCACCGCGGCTCTTGCGAACCGTAGCATGCACCCCCGAGTCCAGCAGCCGCTCTTGAAACTCTTCGATACGCTCATCGGGTGAGCAGCGGTATGGATTTCCTTCGAAGGCGTTGAAGGGAATCAAATTGACCTTGGCCGGCACCCCGTGCAACAGCGCGATGAGATCGTCGGCATCGCGAGGGCTGTCGTTGATGCCATCTAGCATCACATATTCAAACGTGATGCGCTTGCGCCGCGGCAGCTCTAAACGTGAACAGGCGCCTATCAACTCCGAGAGAGGATAGTGGCGGTTTATCGGCATGAGCCGATCGCGCAGCTCATCGCGAGCGGCTGTAAGCGACACCGCAATATGCACCGACGTGTCCCTGACCAGCCTCTCCATCTGCGGCACCAGCCCGGCGGTAGACACGGTTATGCGCCGCGGAGAAATCCCCAAGCCCCAGCGCGCAGTCATGATGGTAATCGCACGCAGGAGGCGGTCGTAGTTGGCCAGTGGCTCGCCCATACCCATGAAAACGTAGTTTGTAAGCGGGTGCGGCGCAGCAACCTCGCGGCCGTGCAGCACTTGGGCGATTATCTCTCCGGACTCGAGGTTACGTCTAAGCCCCAAAGTCGCGGTCGCGCAGAAGCCACACTCGAGAGCACAGCCCACCTGCGAGGAGATGCACAGCGTCAGCCTATCCTCGCGCGGGATGACCACGCTCTCGACCACCTGTTCGTCACACAGACCGACGAGCAGCTTGACGGTACCGTCGCTAGAATCGCTGCGCAGCGACAGGGTCGGCAGGAAACACTCAAAGTCCTCGGCTAGCGCCTCACGCAGAGTCGCAGGTAAGGTATGCATATCGGAGATTTCAGCGGCAGCGCGGTTGTAGAGCCAACCGGCCAACTGGTTGGCTCGGTAGCTCTCGAAGCCACGCCCAGCCGTCCACTGCTCGAGCTCGGCAAGCGTAAGTGAACGAAGGTTTGGGGCTGCGGCCATAATGAGCCTCGAGGCCCAGCACTTAGCGGCCCGCTGAAGAACCCGCTCTCGCCGCCTGGCTCGGTCCGGGGTTCTTCAACGAGCCACTAGCGCGAGTGAATCTCGAGGGCGGTGAAGAAGGAGTTGT
>CAZPPZ010000405.1:0-1975 GCA_964588545.1 uncultured Myxococcales bacterium
GGGTTGGTTGGAGAGGCGGACCTCTTGGATGTCGGTGCGGATGGGGCGGCCGCGGGTGGCGCGGAGGCGGGGGGCGCAGAGCGCCTCGGGTGGGGGACGAGCCGGCGCGTGAGCCGGCTGACGACGGTTACGTGCAGTACAACGATGTCGAGAGCGTGGTTGATCGCGAGGGCTTTGCCGTGGTGATGAACCGCACCGCCGAGATCTCGATCGTCGAGAAACTCGAGGACGGCCAGGTTCGTGAGCGCGAGCGTTATCCTTTGGTGCACGGTGCCAGGCTGCGTAAGAATGACGGCGACGCGGTTAAAGCCGGGACGGTTTTGGCCGAGTGGGATCCGTTCATGACGCCGATTGTCACCGAGGTCTCGGGTACGGTGAAGTTCGGTGACATCACCGAGGGCGAGACCATGAAGGAAGAGGTCGACATCAACAGTGGTATGTCGACCAAGGTAGTCAAGTCGATCAAGGGCACAGAGGATCGCCGGCCTCGCATCTCGGTCAAAGACGACGCCGGCAAGACGCGCGAGCGAGGGCGCGGTGGCGCAGCGCGCTATCAGCTTCCCGAGGGAGCCTACCTGGCGGTCGAGGAGGGTGATGCGGTCGAGCCTGGTGACGTGTTGGCGAGAATTCCGCGCGAAACCACCAAGACCAAGGACATCACCGGTGGTCTACCTCGAGTTGCTGAACTCTTTGAGGCCCGCCGCCCCAAAGAGTTCGCCGTGATTTCCGAGATCGACGGTGTCGTCAGCTTTGGCAAGGACACCAAGGGCAAGCGTAAGGTCATCGTGACGCCAGAGGTTGGCGACCCCTGCGAGTATCTGGTCGCCAAGGGCAAGCATGTACTGATCCAGGACGGGGATTTCATCCGTGCCGGGCAGCAGCTGCATGCCGGTTCGTCTAACCCCCACGATATTCTCAGCGTCAAGGGCGAGAAAGAGCTGGCGGCTTACCTGGTTGATGAGATCCAGGAGATCTATCGTCTCCAGGGTGTGCGTATCAACGACAAGCACATCGAGGTCATCGTCCGCCAGATGCTTCGGCGGGTTAAGATCAAGAACGCCGGCGATTCCGATCTGCTGGTCGGCGATAATATCGAGAAGGGCCGTTTCCGCATGGTAAACGAGGCGCTGATCCAAGCCGGCAAGCAGCCGGCCATTGCCGGTCCGCTGCTGCTGGGCATCACCAAGGCCAGCTTGGCTACCGATAGCTTCATTTCCGCGGCGTCGTTCCAGGAGACCACCAAGGTCTTGACCGAGGCCTCGGTCAACGGCTGGACCGACAACCTGCGGGGCTTGAAGGAAAACGTCATCATGGGCCGGCTGATCCCGGCCGGAACCGGGATGTCGTGGTACTCGGGCATCGATGCCGAGGTCCCCGGGGTCGGTGAGCAGAGCGACGATGGCGATCTGACCCAGGCGCTGGTGGGCAACTCCTGAGCGGTGTCTGTAGGCGGCAAACAGGGTCTAAATGACGGCCTGCGTCGTTTGACTGTTATAGAAAGCGAAAGTAGGTTGCGGGATTGCGCATTTTCGCCCAGCCCCCGAGGGCTACGCTCTACCGGGATTTGAGGGCGAGGTAAGGAGACAGGGTGCCAACGATCAATCAGCTTGTCCGTAAGGGCCGGCGCCGCGTGGTCCGCAAGACCGACGCGCCGGCGCTAGGCGCTTCACCCCAGCGACGCGGGGTATGCACGCGCGTTTACACGACGACGCCGAAGAAGCCCAATTCGGCGTTGCGCAAGGTTGCGCGTGTGCGCCTGACCAACGGTATGGAAGTAACCGCGTACATTCCCGGGGTTGGACACAACCTACAGGAGCACTCGGTGGTTCTTATCCGCGGCGGACGTGTCAAGGATCTGCCCGGGGTCCGTTATCACATTGTACGCGGCACTCTCGATTCCGTAGGAGTCGGAGAGCGGCGTCAGGCGCGTTCGAAGTACGGCGCCAAGCGTCCCAAGTAAGAGCTCGAGAGGATT
>CAZPPZ010000406.1:0-1975 GCA_964588545.1 uncultured Myxococcales bacterium
ACAGACGCGGGGCGCGTGGGGGTCAAGCGGCAGCGGCAGGCGGGATCAGTCCGAAGACGTTGCAGGCATGGCGGCGCCGAGGTCGTGCAGAGGACGACGGGATCTATCGCGACCTGGTCAGCGCTCTTGAGACCGCAGAGGCTTTGGGCATCGTTCACAGTCTTGAGGTGATCGAGCGGGCGGCAAACGACGGCGACTGGAAGGCAGCCGCTTGGCGCCTGGAGCGGCGCATGCCTCACGAGTATGGACGGGGTAGGCAGTACAAGCCGCCACCATTGACCGATGAGCAGCAAGCCGAGCTATCCGATCCGCCGCCTTTGACACTCGATGTCATGTCAGCGACTTGGATGCGAGCTCTGCAAGTTGCCGAGATGTCGTTCCAAGCTGGCGAGTTGGCGACCGCCGACTACCTGCGGACGATCTCCAGCCTGTCGGGGCTTGCTGGTCGAGCCATCGAGATCAGCAGCCGCCAGGCCGACGCAGCAGAGGTGCCGCCGATCGACATCAAGGTGTCGCTCGACTCGCCGCACGTTGCCGAGCCCGAGACGCCTGGAGCGTTGCCCGGTCCGTGTGGCGACGAGATCGCGGTGCAGTGATGGACATCGATATTTGCAAGATATTCAAGCCTCACCGCAAGCAGGTTGAGTTTCTCACCAGCAAGGCGCGGCATCGGTTCTTCATGGCTGGACGTGGCGCGGGCAAGTCGTGGTGTCTAACGCTCGATGTCCTTCTGCGAGCGCTGGCAAACCCTGGCCTGCCTTGCGCATTGCTTGGCCGCACAGAGCGAGACTTGACCCGCAATTTGCTACCGTTCTTGCGCGACCATCTGGCAAAGCTCGAAGAGGCTACCGGGATCGACTACGTCCAGCGCTACAGTCGAGGCGATCAACTGGTGCAGCTTCGCAACGGTGCGACGATACACTGGCGAGGCTATCAACGAGCGGACAAGCTCAGAGGCGCCAACCTGGCGCACGTTCATCTGGACGAGGTCTGCTGGTCAGAGGCCGACGAGTTGACGGTCTGGGAAACGGTCGCGGCAACGGTGCGCTTGCCCTGCGCGCTGCCAGGTCTCACCGTGGCGAGCTCGCCCAACGGTCTGCGTGGCATCACGCGGCTTTTCTCCGACCGTCAGCAAGAGCACGATCCGTCGTGGTACGTGACCTGTTGCACGTCGTACGACAACCCCTATCTCGGGCGGGACATTATCGACTCATGGAAGTCGGCGATGAGTGAGCGTCGCTTTGCTCAAGAGGTGCTGGCCAGAGCATTACGACCGTCCAGTGTCGTCTTTGTAGAGTTCGACCTGGCGCGGCATCGCATGGCGCACGACTGGCAGCAGCATCCCGGCTCGCGTTGGGTCTTCGGCGTTGACTGGGGCGTTGGCCGAGCGGCAGCGGTGGCGATCCAGGTGCTCAACGATGGGCGCTGGATCATCGTGGATGAGCTAGTCGAAAAGCCGCGATCGTCTGGTCATTGGCGGCAGACCGTCAAGACGTTCATCGACAAGTACACGACCAAGCCATACTTGATCAGCGCCGATCGGGCGGTGCCATCGGAGAACATGTGGTTGCGTGGCGTCTATGGCCCGAGGCGGACGATCGTGATGCCGCTGTCCACAAAACATGATCAATACGTCCAGAACGGTGTGCGGGCAATCGCTGACATGCTGGCACCCGTCGACCGCCCGCCGTTGCTCATGTTCTCCGACAAGTTGCGCCTGCAATACGATGGCGATCTATGGGGCGCGATTCAGTCAATGCAGGGCTATAGGTACATCGTCGATCGGTCAGGTGTGGCAACGTCGCGCATTTACAAGGACAATTGTAGCGATCACATAATCGACGCCTTGCGGTATGCGGTCGTCGCTGGTCTGCGCTTTGCGGATCTGCATGGCGGGCGCCTGCCGTTGCGTCACACTCGCGGGGCCGACGGGCTGTTCGTTGTCTCCCAAGAGGGGCCGAGGGCGGCTTCCTTT
>CAZPPZ010000407.1:0-1956 GCA_964588545.1 uncultured Myxococcales bacterium
CCTGCGTGGCGGGGCGCCCCTTATCCCACCCTTGATTCTCTCCCCCAGCTCTACCCCCATACTCCGATCTGCCACCCGCGGCGTGGCCAGCGGCGATCGCTGGGATTGATACAAGCGGCATTTGGCACCGCGGTAAACGCAACTGCGCGTGCCAGGTGTCGAGGGTCTCTACGACAAGCTGACCATTGCCGGGGGCCTTGTGGCTGCAGCGGTGGCGGCTGCGGCTGTCAGCCGCGTCGGGGTTGGTAGCAAGTCTCGGCCTGTGTCGCCGGGCTCTGCGGTGGTGGAGAAGCGCCTGCGGCCGGAGCCGCCGTTAGTTGGTGATCACGCGCCGCGCGGAGCTGCTGAATGTGATGCTGCTGAAGGGTAGCATCGGCGTGATCGGGGTGAAGTTGTATTGAAGTTGGATGTTCACCACCGAGCCCCGCGTCTTATCCGGAGTCCAGGTAGCGTTAACCGTAAGTTTTTCCGGCAGCAAGGCCTCGGTTTTCTCGGCCACGAAGGTGTGCAGCGAGGAGTTCGAAGCCGGCTGACTGCTGTTGCCGCCGTGGACAGCCGCGTAGCGGGCGGCGGTGGCAGCGGCGTAGCCTAGTTGGCTACGAGTCCACACCGCTCTAGCCATGTCGATGGTGCCGAGCACACTGATTGAGAACAGAGAGACGACGATGGCCATCTCCACCATGGATGTACCGCGCTGAGCTCTGAGTGTAGTCGGAGTGAGCATCTCTTGGCTACCTCGCTCGCTGTAGGGCTGATCGGCTGAGCACCACGGTGTGGGGGATGCCGGGATAGTCGAGCAGGGTGACAAACGGCATCGTGACGCTTACCTGCACGTAGGTTCGTGGTGTCGAGGCACCACAAGAGCCGCTATCACATGCTACCGAGACCCCCCCCTCGCAGTTACAAAAGCGATCTACGACGACGTCGACCTGGCGGTCACCCGGGGTGCTACCGAGGTTATCAAATACCGCAGCACGAATACCCGCGGTGTCTTTGGCCGTGGAGGTATCGATGCCGCCGTACTGGGCGCCGGCGTTGGCGGCGCTCTCAACCGCCAGCGCGTCGAAAAATCCGCGGCCGAAGTCTACACTTCCGAGCAGCAGAAGCAGTAGTACCGGCAGGAGGATGGCCATTTCGGCCAACGCGGTTCCCCTGGTGTTGGATTGGGGCAGTGGCATCATCCCTATTAGTTTAGCGCGTTAGCCGACCAGGCGAGGACCAAAGTGTAGGCTCTAGCGCGGCCAACAGATACTATGCTGTGTGTTCTGCCGTCTTCAGCGGGGTGATACGGCTTGGTTCTTGTAGATGAAGGCTGCCAGGTCATCGCCGCGCACTTCAGTGTGGGTTGATTCTCGGCGCCGGTTGGGGCCGAACGAGTACACGAAGGCTGTGGCACGGCTGCCATCGGCGCTCCACTCGAGATTGATCCAGTAGGGCGCGTTCCATGGATCGAGAAAGAAATGGGCTCGCTCTTCGGCCAGACCTTGCTTAACCAGCTGGGCAAGCTGGCCTGAGTATAGGTAGCCGTGACCGTATTTTATCTCGTAGGAATAGACACGTTTGTCGAGGCTACGCCAGGTGGGAAAGGCTTCGCCATCAAGGTCGGCCATCGCGAGAAAGTCCTGCTTGAGCGCCTCTAGCTCAACTACCGCAGCCTGCAACGCTTGTGGGTCTCGGCTGCGTGCGTGGCGAGCCGAAGCCGCGCTCATAAGTCCCAGCGTCAATACCACTAGCCAAGCTGTGGCCACCGTGCCAGGCCCAAGCCCGTTCGCCATAGCGGGTCTACGCTGAGTGGCGAGCGCGGCAATGGCGGCGAAGAGGAAGCCCTGGGCCATCATTACTTCAACCACCTCTCCGCTATAGTTTATGGGATAGATGATCGCGGATGCCGTCATTACGGCGAACACCGGGGCCAGAGCCAGCGGCGGGGGCTGGATGGAGACGGACGCCAGCTTG
>CAZPPZ010000408.1:0-1944 GCA_964588545.1 uncultured Myxococcales bacterium
AATCCATACAGATCAACATCAGCGATGCCCCCGGACACGTCGACTTCACCATTGAAGTCGAGCGAGCGCTTCGCGTCCTTGATGGGGCGGTGGCGGTGTTTTGCTCGGTTGGCGGTGTAGAGCCGCAGTCCGAGACGGTATGGCGGCAGGCCGACCGTTATGGTGTTCCGAGAATTGCCTTCGTCAACAAGATGGACCGGGTTGGGGCCGATTTTGCCGCGGTGGTTGAGCAGATGCGCGGGCGTTTGCAGGCTCCGGCGGTACCGATTCAGTTACCGATCGGCGCTGAGGAACACTTCACAGGTGTTGTCGATCTGGTTGCCATGAAGAGCATCGTCTGGAGCGACGACGATCAGGGTATGACCTCGGTCGAAGGCGAGATTCCTGAAGAATTGCGCGAGCAGGCGGCTCAAGCCCGCGAAAAGCTCATCGAGGCCCTGGCCGACGTAGATGAAGGGCTGCTCGAGAAGTTCCTCGAGGGCACCGATATTCCTGAGGATGAGATCAAGGCTGCGCTGCGTAAGGGCGCGCTGGCTATGAGCGTCGTTCCGGTCATCTGTGGCTCGGCATTTAAGAATAAAGGCGTGCAGTCGATGCTCGATGCGGTGGTCGACTATCTTCCTTCGCCGAGTGACGTTCCGGCGCTCGAAGGCATCGAGCCGGATACCGAGAACGTTTTGCGTCGTGAGGTCAGTGATGACGAGGACGTTTCGGCCTTGGCGTTCAAGATCATGACCGACCCCTTTGTAGGTACTCTGGCCTTTGCCCGGGTCTACTCGGGGGCTTTGCGTGTTGGCGATATGGTACTCAACGCCACTCGCCATAAGAAGGAACGCGTAGGGCGCTTGCTCAAGATGCACGCTAACAATCGCGAGGATGTCAAAGAGGTGTTGGCTGGTGACATCGCCGCTATCGTCGGTCCTAAGACGCTTACCACGGGCGATACCATTTCTTCGGTCAGTGCCCCGATAGTGCTCGAGAGTATCTCTTTTCCCGATCCAGTCATCGCCATCGCGATCGAGCCCAAGACCAAGGCCGATCAGGAGAAAGTCTCGGCCGCATTGCAAAAGATCGCGACCGAGGACCCTTCCTTCCGTATAAGCAGCGACGAAGAAACCGGACAGACGCTGATTGCGGGCATGGGCGAGCTGCACCTCGAGATCATCTGCGACCGATTGTTGCGTGAGTTCAAGGTAGAGGCGAGCATCGGCAAGCCGCAGGTCGCCTACAAAGAGACGATTCGTGCGAGTGTCGATCAGGTCATCAAGTTTGCTAAGCAGACCGGCGGACGCGGTCAGTTTGCCCACGTCCGTATAGAGCTGTCGCCGGCCGAACCCGGCGAAGGCCTGGTGTTTGAAGACAAGATCAAGGGTGGGGTTATCCCCCGCGAGTATATTCCGGCGGTGCGCAAGGGCATCGAAGACGCGATGTCAGCCGGGCCTTTGGCTGGCTATCCGGTACTCGATTGCAAGGTCCGTCTCTACGATGGTTCCTACCACGAGGTCGACTCCTCGGAAGTGGCTTTCAAGATCGCGGGTTCGATGGCCTTCAAGGAAGCCGCGCGCAAGGCCTCGCCGGTACTACTTGAGCCGGTTATGACCGTAGAGGTTGTGGTCCCCGAAGAGTACATGGGCGATGTCATCGGTGATCTCAACGGGCGTCGTGGCAGAATCGAGAGCATGGTTGCTCGAGCCGGAGCCCAGGTGGTAAACGCGCTCGTTCCGCTTGCCAACATGTTTGGATACGCCACCGAGCTGCGCTCGCGTAGTCAGGGTAGAGCGACGTTTACCATGCAGTTCGGACACTACGAACCGGTTCCGAATTCAGTGTCGGAAGAGCTTACCTCGCGAGCGGTCAGCGGCTGAGGCGGGGAATAGAATTTTGGGTCAGGAACAACAGGCAGCGGCTGAGAAGTCGCAAGGTCGTTAGGAGAGAGGCATGGCG
>CAZPPZ010000409.1:0-1944 GCA_964588545.1 uncultured Myxococcales bacterium
CCACGTCCTCGCGTGGGGGGGCCAGAGGAAACCCCCCCCGCGGCGAGGGTTGCCCCCCCCCAAGGCCGCTCTCGCTGGCAGGGATACGAATAGAGCCACCACCATCGCTAGCGTGGGCAGCGGGGACCAAGCCCGCCGCAACCGCGGCTGCCGACCCACCGCTCGATCCTCCCGTAGAGTGTTGGGTGTTCCACGGGTTAAGACTCGGTCCGTAAGCGTCGGGCTCGGTGGTTACCGTCAGACCAAACTCCGGAGTGTTGCTCTTGCCCACCGTGATCAAACCGGCAGCCGAAAACTTTTCCGCCAGGTAGGAGTCGTGATCGGCACGAAACTCCGCGTCCTTGAGGAAAACAGTGCCGCAGTGAAAAGGATCACCCTTGGTGCAAGCATCGAGATCCTTCATCAAGAAAGGCACACCGGCGAAAGGTCCATCGCCGAGTTCGCCAGAGTCGGCGCGCGCTCGGGCCTTGTCGAACAACGGAGTGATCACCGCGTTGAGCTCCGGGTTTACCCTCTCGATGCGCTCGATAGCTGCATCAACCAGTTCTCTGGCACTCATCTCACCGCGGCTGACCAGCTGCGCCTGCGCGGTCGCGTCCATACTCGCTAACTCATCGGACATCTCATCCCCCTTAAAGCGGATTATTCTACTGAACAATCCGCCTTAATCCGCGTTAACCCAGCTGCTGACTAAGACATGACAACCGTACTCGCCAGCAGCATCTGAGCACCGTAGTACAGCGGAAGCCCCCACAGTCGATTGACCAAGCCCGGGCTTACGAAACGATCCCGGGCCACGGCAAGATCCGAGAAGTAGAACATCAGCGCGCCAACACAGATGGAGAGGTTAGGCCGCACGCCCTGCGTACCGACCGACAACGCCACCATCGCCGATATAACCGTCATATAGAGGTAGACGGGAACACGCATATCGTCGTCAAGTTTTGGTCCAAGCCAACGCAGCACCGGAATCAAGGCCCCAGCGATAACGACCGCGGCCACCGCCGTATAGACGAACGCTTGACCACGCGAGACGAAGGAGACTGCGAAGGCTAGGTGCCCGAGCAGAAACGCGAACAGCCCACCACGAAACACCCGCGGCGAATCGCTGGGAATCAGCAGCACGTCACCCAGCCAAGACGACACTAGCGCGGCAAGTATGCACCAGCCGTAGACACTTCCGCTGGCGCCGCCAGCCCAGGCCACGCCGACAAACCCGAGCGAGGCTAGAGGTTTGGTTGCCCACTTAGCCCAGTTGCTGCCTCGCCACTCGGCCCACAACAGTCCAAGTAGCATCGCAAGCGTCAACACGGCGAAGCCGATCATCTGCGCTGTTCCATGCGCCGGCAATAATCTCAGCGCAGCCTAGCAAGCAGACGCATCACTTGAGACTCCACCGGAGCCAACAGTCGCGACATAACGCGACCAAGCGTGCGCTTTGCAAGGCCGGCCTCAGGAGTGTTGGCGGCTGAGTCGAAGGCGCCCGTACCGATGCGGTCTCGCAGCTCAGTAGTGGCGAGGTCCAGCGGGGCATCCAAAGGAATGCCGCAGCCATCGGCGATGCGCACCATCTGGTTGAAGTTGCCGATCACCGCAGCACTGTCGACCAGTGCGGCCGGCCCCATCGCTTCGAGCAGACGCCCGCGCACCGCGTCCAATCGCTCCTCGTCCGCACCATGGACGGCATCGACGAAAGCAACAAGTGCATCGCCGTTGTCCACGCCACTGTTACGCGTAGCATCTGTTACACCAGCAACATCCAAACGCGTACCCTCGTTATGACCGCTCGCACGGAGCATCAGCGCATGCGCGTTAGTTCAATAGAAGCACTGGTTCAAAGCCGAGGTGCGGCCGGCAACCAGCTCTATCTGCGTCCGAGAGATCGCCCGGCCGGGATCGAAGTTCGGATCGGCAACCCTGCCCACCGACATAGATCGGAAGAGC
>CAZPPZ010000410.1:0-1944 GCA_964588545.1 uncultured Myxococcales bacterium
CCAGTTCCTGGCCGATACGCTGGCGATCAGTCTAGTCGCGCTAGGAGGCTCTATCTATGGCGGGGCATGGTCCTTTGTGGGACCGCTGGCCGAGGCAGCATTACGGCGTTTCAACGGCGACATAGCTTTTATGGGTATCACATCTGTATCTCTGGAGCATGGGCTCACCGAGGTGAATTTCTTCGAAGGTACCGTCAAGAGCACGATGATCCAGCGAGCGCAACGCGTCGTGCTTCTGGCCGATCATAGCAAGTTCGAGAAGGTATCACCGGTGAGTGTGGCGCCCCTCGGAGCTGTGGATATGGTGATTACCGACGAGGGATTGTCCCCACAGCTCGTTGCTGCCTATCGGGACGCTGGGGTCAATCTGTTCGTGGCTTCAGCAGAGCAGCTTGGGCCGCAACTCACTGCGCCAGGAAAGCAGGCAAACTAGCATGAGCGACAGTCAATATCAAGTTCTTTGCCTGGGGTTGATGGTCGCTGATCTGGTGGTCAGCCCAGTGACCCCCGATTGCTTTCAGAGCGACACCAGCCGACTAGAGCGCGCCACTTTGCGTAGCGGAGGTGACGCGCTCAACGAGGCTACGGTTCTAGCGCGCTTGGGTGTTCGTACGGCAATCGTAGGCCGCGTGGGCTATGATCTCTTTGGCGATTTCCTGCTCCAAGAGCTGGTATTAGCTGGCGTTGATACACAATACGTGCGGCGGGATGCGACGGCCGGTACTGCCCTCACGGTTGTCCTTCTGCAAGCCAACGGTGAGCGCAACTTCCTGTATTATCCCGGCGCGACAGCCAACCTGGTGGCTGCAGATGTCAGCGATGGGATCCTGTCCAAGTGCCAAATATTGGTGGTAGGGAGCGCCTTTGGGTTGCCCTCACTGGATGGAGAAGGTCTGACCCGCGTTCTAGCTCTGGCTCGGTCTCTGAGGGTGAAAACGGCCCTAGATACCACGTGGGACACCTTTGGACGTTGGCTGCCAACCTTACAGCTAGCGCTGCCCTACGTAGATTTCTTTCTGCCCAGCATTTATGAGGCCCGGGCGCTGGTTGGCGGTGGTGATCCAGAGGAGGTGGCAACACGCTTAGTTGCCTTAGGGCCGTCGGTGGTTATCATTAAGCTGGGTGCTGCCGGCTGCTATCTGCACATGGCGGAGCGAGGTTGGCACATCCCACCTTTGCCTTCGGACGTGGTCGATACCACAGGCGCAGGGGATTGCTTCGTGGGCGGTTTTCTGGCGGGACAGATGCGAGGCTGGGACTTACTCAAGAGTGTGCGTCTCGGCCATGCGGCCGCTGCGTGCTGCGTGGAGGAGGTCGGGGCTACAACGGGTGTCCGCAACTGGGAGCAAGTCTACGCTCGCTTCCAAGCGAGATAGAGGGGACGGAGATCCTTTCATAATTGGAAGGGAGTATGATGGGTCAGACCACCAACTATGGCAAGTGGTCGCGGTAGCCGGCGGCATATTGCAGCACGAGTAATCGGCCACAGGGCAAGGCTCAGGACAAATCTGTGCGTACAGTCTTCCAAACCCAGGTTCTTAGCCAAGATGCATTCATATAAAATTCCGTCTATATGAAAAGTGTCAACCTATTTCGGGCGATAATTGAACCATCCCGACAAATCCGATGGCATTTTCCGGCGGAAAGGTGGAGCGGCGGCGCAGTCCAGCGCGAGCGGCGAGCGTTGAAGTGTGTCTGCGTCAGCGATGGCGCGTAGGGATGGGCGGCACGCCTCTAGCTTGGGTGCGGGGTGAGACCATCGGAGCACGCTAGTATCAGCTATGGCGTGCGATGAAGGTACTCTTCACGCCTCTCCTCGTCTTCCTTTCATCCAGCGTTGGATGTCGGCTTCCAGTTGTTCTAGCGTTACTAGCACGGCGTTGAGCGCAGCAGCTTCCGCCCGAGCAGCGTCCGTAAAGCCTCGGCGGGCAAAGAAGACGTAGT
>CAZPPZ010000411.1:0-1930 GCA_964588545.1 uncultured Myxococcales bacterium
GACACCGGGCAGACTATCTCCTCGGGCTGGTCATTGAAGGTCAAGCCTAAAGCGCTGCTCCCGGCCACGTAATGGCTTCTACACCAATACAATTACCCTCCGCGTTACTCCCAGGCTGGGGGCAACGGGATTGGTACCGCAATGTTGGGTGGTTGCAGCCTAAGTACGATCACCCGATGTTGCGAAACATCATCCACTGGTTTCCGTGCATGGGACAGTGGTATGGCGGCTCCCACGTTAACAGCATCATGTCGGAGGAGCTTGCCCAGCCTATAACCCCGCGCGAGCTTTACAACAATAGCCATACCGACACTGCGAGTGAGGCGGCGCGTCCAAGGTACCAAAACGGATTTCTGTATTTCCCTGGAGGCAGCAGCGCGAACGGAGCAAACATTCGTACCGGAGTGAATTCCTTTTTGGGACTCACCTCGATGTCGATTTGCTTAGAGTTGGTGTTTATAGGCACAAATGCCTATTACGCCGCTAATCATATCTGGCAGCACTGCCGATCAAATTACTCCAACTCGTATTGGCGGCTTTCATTTGGATCATCGTCTAATGCGAACGTCTACTTTACAAACAAAGATCCAACTTACGTAACAGAAACTATCGACACTACCGCATTTGGGTTGGTGGCGCGTAGGTGTTACAGGGTCGGACTATCGTACCAATCGGAATCTTCTGAGGGCGCAGCAGACGGTAAGATCTACCTAGTGGTGGATGGCGAGCTTGCCGGGTCTACTACTACAGGTGTGACGGTGAGCATTGGGGCATATGATCCAGAGGCTATCGGTGGCGGTACGTACTCCCAAACGCAGAATTCTCATGCGTACTATCGCAACATTATGGGGTTTCGCAGGGCGTTAGCTGTAGAAGAATTGCGCCAGTGGACCCTAGATCCGATGTGCGTATTCGAGGCGCACCCTGCTACGTTGTACTCTTTCCCGTCTACGATAAGTAGTAGCGGTCTCAGTATCCCGGTTGCAATGGCAAGCTACCGTAGACACCACCTCGGAGCGATGCACTGATGATCCTACGCCAGTCCACGTCACAGGTTGTTCGCTTCGGTCCGTGTCTCGACAAGACCGATGGTGTGACCGAGGAAACCGCGCTGACGCTGGCTCAGGCCGACATGCGGTTGAGCAAGGACGGCGCGGCTTTCGCGCAGAAGTCCGCCGCCGGCAGTGCGACTCACGACAGCGACGGGTGGTACTCGACCACGCTTTCGACCACCGACACCAACACCGTCGGCGAACTGGTGATGAACGTCCACCAGCCGGCGAACATGCTGCCCGTATGGGTGCGCTGGTACGTGGTCGAGGAAGCGGTGTACGACGCGCTGTATGCCGCGAGCGCCGCCGGCCCGCTGCAGCCCACCACCGCAGGGCGCACACTTGACGTGAGCGCGGGCGGCGAGGCCGGTATCGACTGGGCCAACATCGGCAACCCGACAACGGCCGTGGATCTGTCCGGCACCGATATCAAACTCTGCGACACGGTGACGACCCTCACCGGCCACACGGCGCAGACGGGCGACAGCTACGCGCGGCTCGGTGCGCCGGCAGGAGCGAGCGTTAGCGCGGACATCGCAACCGTTGACAGCAACGTGGATACGCTGTTGACGCGGATCACCGCGACGCTGTTCTCCGGCATCACATCGCTCGCCGAGTGGCTGGGGATGCTGGCCGGCAAGCAGGCCGCCGACGCTACCGCGCAGACCGAGATCCGCGCGACTGGAGCCGGTTCCGGCACGTTCGATGCGACCACCGACTCGGCGGAGGCCATCCGCGATACTGCCCCGCTGGGGACCACCATGCGCGGCACAGACGGTGCTAACACCACCACGCCGCCGACTGCTGCGGCAGTGGCTGATGCTGTGTGCGACCAGGTGACCTCGGGACACGACGCGCCGCGCTCGCACGCAAACCCT
>CAZPPZ010000412.1:0-1925 GCA_964588545.1 uncultured Myxococcales bacterium
CCACCTCCGTCATACCTGCACTCTTCCGTCATTCCCGCGCCGCCTCGTCATTCCCCCGCAGGCGGGAATCCAGTGACCACAACCCGCATTCCCAAAATCCCACAAACCCCGCCCTACTCCCTCCTCACCACTCCCACACCGCACACGCCAGCTGCCACGCAGAACTGCCATCCCGTTGACTCATGGGAAAATGTTACCGAGCGATCTGAAGGATCGTGAGGTTGTTGACTCATAATGATGTTACCGAAGCTGGGATAGCACCAGGTGCTGGTGATGATCAATGAACTTCTTCAGTTCGATGGGGTTGATGTTGATCATTTTCTCGGTGAGATGGGTCTTTACAGCCTCATTAATATGCTCTGACTCGATAAGCCTCTGGGCCGGTGTCTTCGGGGTCTTCTCATAGCGGCGCCTGTAGCGCGATCCTTCCTTGGTCTTCGATTCAAGCTTCTGGGTACAGCAGAACAGGTTGTGCATCATATCCCATGCTTGGTAGAGCTCGTTGATGACCAGGAGCAGGTCGGGGTTCTCGATTCGTTGATAACCGAGCAGTTGGCGAACATGGGTCCAGTTGCGCTGTTCAGCATAGGCATTGTCATCCTTGTGGTCTGGGCGTGTTCGCGTGAAGTCAACGGGATCCTTCCGATCACGGAAGTACCGCCATAGATGATGGTTCAAGAACTCACCACCATTATCCGAATGGAAGCCAAGCAGAGAGGGAGAGGAGAGAGACGTCATCGATGCCGTGAGGACCGCTCCCGCCAGTTCCGCCTCGATGCCTCAACCGATAGATATCTAGAGAGGATCTCCGACGCTCAGGTGAGTCCCGCCATCAATGACCAGGAGTTGCCCGGTAATCGCTCGGCCGCCCAGGGCAAACCAGCAGATTGCTTCAGCCACGTCACCGGCCGACACCAGGCAGCCCAGCGGGGCAATCCTGGCCACACTCTCCTTGAACGCGGCGAGGGCTTCGCCGTTCAGCTTCGCGGACATCCAGTTCGTGTCCACGAAGCCGGGACAAACGGCGTTGACACGAATTTCCGGCGCCAGCGCTTTCGCGAGCGCAAGGGTGAGCGTATTGAGGGCGCCCTTCGACACGGCGTAGGCGGTCGAAGATCCGATGCCCGAGAATCCGGAGTCGGAAGAGACGTTGACCACCGACGCAATCGCGGATTCCCGCAGGTAGGGGGCGGCCGCCCGAGTCAGCTGATATGGCCCCGTCACGTTTACCGCCATGACCCGGTCAAAGTCGCCCTTATCCAGCGCTTCGAGGTCGTCGGCATCCGCGAACCGGGTCACGCCGGCATTGTTGACGAGCACATCCACCCCGGCCCATTGCGCCACGCTGCGCTCGACAATTTCGCGGCACGCGGTGTCGTCGGAAACGTCGCCTTGCACGGCGATGGCGCGGGCGCCCGCTTGCCGGCAGCGCTCGGCAGTGGCTTGCGCCGCGGTCGCGCTGCGATGGTAGTTCACCGTGACATTGATGCCGTGTTTTGCCAGCGCCTCGGCCGTTGCCGCCCCAATCCCGGTGGCACCTCCCGACACAATCGCGCTTGGCCTTCTAGCCTCGGAAACCATTCTGCCGTATCTCCTCGATGCGCTATCCTGATGCTGGACCGCCCGCGCACGCTTTCTATACTACGTGACTTCGAACATAACTCGGGATTGGGTTTCACGGCGCCCTATCGGGGATGGTGGAGGCATAGCGCAAGTAAACGGCTGGAGATCTGCGCCTCTCGATGGAACCATGCCGCCATTATCCGTCACTCATTGGCTCACGGGATGAGTTCCCCGGGTCATGTCTAGAGTCACGCTATATAATAAAATCCACCGCGATTTTCTGGAATGTTGTCTGATCATCGTCCATCACGCAATGTACCTACTTGCCACCGCTCGCGTTTCGTCCCGCTGCCGCTCGTTCG
>CAZPPZ010000413.1:0-1921 GCA_964588545.1 uncultured Myxococcales bacterium
CGTGTGCACGCGGAATAGAAATCTCTCTCTCGGTACCGCAAACCGCCTCGTCGAAGCTTATATCCAGATCATAGCGAAGATCGTCGCCACGACGTGCTCGCGAGCCCGATCCACGTCGCCGGCCGCCACCAAAGAAATCGCCGAAGAGATCACCCAGGACATCCTCGAACATCGACGCCCCGGCACCGAATCCGCCAGTGAAGTCGAAGCCGCCAGCCCCCTGTGGTCCTTCGAAAGCCGCATGACCGAATTGGTCGTACTGACGACGCTTGTCGGCATCGGAGAGAACCTGATAGGCCTCGCTGGCCTCCTTGAACTTGTGTTCGGCCCCGTCCTTGTCCTCGGGGTTACGGTCCGGGTGGTACTTGAGCGCGCACTTACGGTAAGCCTTTTTGATCTCCTCAACGTCAGCGTCGCGATTCACGCCGAGGGCTTCGTAATAGTCTCTCTTGGCCACTACCGTCTTGTCCCGTCACCCATCTGTTGATTCGGTCAGCCCCAGCATACACGACGAGGGGCCTCCACCCGCAACACGGATGGAGGCCCCTCACCCATCAAACTAGTGCAGCTGGCCACCCAGCTGACTCCGATGAACTCCGCCTATAGGTGTCAGGCAGGTTTCACTTCTTCAAAATCTGCGTCAACAACGTCGTCATCATTACCACCGTCGCTGCCAGTGTCATCGCTGCTCGCACCATTGGCCGCTGCCGCAGCCTCAGCCCCCGCAGCGCCGCTCTCCTGTTCGGCCTGGGCCTTCTTATAAAGCGCCTCAGCAAGCTTATGCGAACTGGCTTCGAGCTCATCGCTGGCCGCCTTGAGCGCACTCGCATCGTCCGAATCGAGAACCGTCTTAGCTTTCTCTACCGCCGCATCGATCTCGCTCTTTACCGACGCATCGAGATCATCGCCTAGATCTTCGACGCTCTTCTGCACCCGATAGAGCAGCGAATCGAGCTGGTTGCGGGCCTCGACCAATTCTTTGCGTTTGGCATCTTCGGCAGCATGCAACTCGGCATCTTTGACCATGCTCTCGATTTCTTCCGCAGACAGACCACTGTCGGATTTTATCTGTATCGACTGCTCCTTTCCGGTTCCCTTGTCTTTGGCCGAGACATGGAGGATGCCATCCGCATCGATATTAAAAGTAACGTCGATCTGTGGCATTCCCCGCGGCGCCGGCGGGATTCCTTGCAAATCGAACTCGCCGAGCAGCTTGTTGTGGGCCGCAATCTCACGCTCGCCCTGAAATACCTTGATCGACACCGCAGGCTGGTTGTCCTCGGCAGTCGAGAACACGTTGGACTTCTGCGTGGGGATCGTGGTGTTTTTCTCGATTAACTTGGTGAATACACCACCGAGCGTCTCGATACCGAGAGACAGCGGGGTCACGTCGAGAAGCAACACATCCTTAACTTCGCCAGCTAGTACTCCGCCTTGAATAGCCGCACCAATCGCCACAACCTCGTCTGGGTTGACGCTCTTGTTGGGCTCTCGTCCAAAGATCTTGCGAACCCGCTCTTGCACGGCCGGCATTCTCGTCATACCACCGACAAGGATGACCTCGTCAACGTCGGACGCACTCAAACCCGCATCCTTGAGCGCGGTGATGCAGGGCTCCTCGAGCCGTTCGAGAAGGCCACTGGCCAAAGCCTCGAGCTTGGAGCGCGTCAACTTCATGTTGAGATGCTTAGGGCCGCTTTGATCAGCGGTAATGAAGGGTAGGTTTATGTCGGTCTCTTGAGAACTCGACAGCTCGCAGCGGGCCTTCTCCGCGCCTTCTTTGAGGCGCTGCAGTGCCATCTTGTCGGCGCGAAGATCGATCCCCTGGTCCTTCTTGAACTCCTCGCAGAGGTAGTCACTGACAATTTGGTCGAAGTCCTCGCCGCCGAGGTCAGTATCACCGTTGGTCGACTTTGGCCTA
>CAZPPZ010000414.1:0-1921 GCA_964588545.1 uncultured Myxococcales bacterium
TTCAGGAAGCACCATCGTGTGGGAGATCAGATGGCCGGCGTCAAAGTGCACTAAAATAGCGGTCGCTAACCGCCAATACTCCCCCGACTCTATGCGGCTCCAACTGATCGCTCCGTATTCGATCAGCCGAGACCTGGAAATTCCCTCGGGACCCGCCGCCATTACGACAAACACTCCTATACAGAAGCCACAGATCGCCATTACTGCCAGTGCCCCACGGCCGAACCACCCCTCGGGAGCAAGTACTTCGGCATCCGCAAAAGGATCGCGGCCGAAATCCGAAGCCTGTGCCGGCGACTGCCCCAAGCCCAGGGGATACTCTTCTTCGAGCAGCTGTCGTGCGCGACCGGCATCGTCGGCAGCAACGTTGACTCTGATCGCTCCGCCAGCCCCGGACTCGGCCTCGAAGTCGATGCCCATCGCACTGAGCAGCAGCACCACGCTCTCGGCCTCGGTCTGGCTCAGTCCCGCCACCAACACTAAATCGCCCTTGCGCATTAGCCGAGACTGCCACATGGTAGTGGTCATGGATACTCGCACGCGCATACACGAGCGGCTGCAGCAGGCCTTCGACCCGGTAGTAGAACTCGACGTGATCGATCAGAGCGCCGAGCACCAAGGCCATGCCGGGGCTGCCTCTGGGGGAGGGCACTTCCGCGTAATAATCGTCGCGAAGGCCTTCGAAGGACTGTCGTTGCTGGCGCGACAACGCAAGGTTTATGGGGCTCTGGCCGAAGAGATGAGCTCGGCTATCCATGCTTTATCGATGACTTGTCTGACACCATCCGAGTATGAGGGCGACGCCTGACCAGCAGCGACCGGCAGCGCCGTCACAGCGTCGAGGACCCGGCGATGCCCGGATCTTCTTCACGGCTGTGCTCGCCATGGCAAGCGTGCTGCTCACGCACTGGCTGCTGGTCAACCTGGTCTCACCGGGTGCCAGCGAAGATGCTCACAGCTTGGTCTCTCTACTGGGACCACCGGCGACCATCCTTCCGTTCTCTGTGCTGCTTATCTTCGTGCCTGCGGCACTGGCCTTCCTGGCCATCGGCGTACCGTTCGCACTGCGTACAGCAGTAGCGTTGGCGCGCGGAACTCTAGAGCCCGGGCAGATACTGGGCCTGGCGGGCCTTGCCGGCTGCGTGGCCGCAGCACTAGTCGAGATCAACCAAGGCGGAAAGGGCGTAGTGTCACTAGCGGCGCTGGCGCTTGTCTCGGGGGTGCAAGGCCGCGCTGTGCTGCGAGGGGGGGCAGAATCTGTGGGCTGGCGTTTGTTAGCCACCGCGGGGCTCTTGCTGCTCGGTCTGGCCTACTACGAGTACCGCTACATAAGCTTGGCTCAACTAAGCATCGCGGTAGCGCCGACGCTGTTGTTGTTCGGGTTCTTTTTTGCCAGCTCAGCTCTGGTTATCACCACCGCTGCCCCCTACTCGCGGGGCGGGGGGAGCAGACTCGCCAAGTTGCTGGCATGGATGACTGCGGTCGTGTGGTACGCCGCACCGAGCCTACGTAGCCTGGTCAACAGCATTGAAGCTGCTGACCAACTGGAGTTCTTCGTCGCCGTGAGCTCGGCTGTCGCGCTGTTGGCGCTCGGGCTCAGCCACGCCCGAGCGAACTGAGTGGCCGAGAGCATAGTGCGTACATCTACCGACTACCTTGACGCACCATCGGCAATCGCCTAGTGAAAGCAGCAGCGGCGCATAGAACCCGGCTGGCCGCACTAACAACCATGACCGCGACGCGGCTATTTGTTTTTGCCCTCGTCTGTGGAGTAGCCCTCTACGCCACACTCACCAACCACCGCCTCAATGTCGAACTGGCAGCCGCTCGAACCGAGCTGGCCAGCGCCCCGGCGCTGGGGGGGAAGGGCACTGAAGGGGGTGTGTTTGGGCACGCGGCAGATACACAGGCGCGCGTCTGT
>CAZPPZ010000415.1:0-1898 GCA_964588545.1 uncultured Myxococcales bacterium
CCAGACCAGCGCGGGTCGGCAGGAAGGGCAGGCGGATCATCGCCGCCTTTAGCCCCCACTGCAGCATGCCCTCGTCGATTTCCATGACCTCAGCCAGCCGTCCCGACTGTCGCGCCGCGCGGAAATGAGCGTCGAGCGGGATCAAATCCAGGGAGACGAAGCCGAAAACGAGCTTGCGCAGCTTGCCCGCCGCGCACAGCAGGCCGACGTCGGGGCCTCCGTAGGAGACTAGGGTAAGGTCCTTAAGAGGAGAGCGGGCTAGCTCGCGCACCAGCGCCATCGGTTTTCGACGGGCTCCCCAGCCGCCTATGCCAATGGTCATGCCGTCTTCGAGCTCAGATACGGCCTGGGCCGCGGTCATGCGCTTATTCACTGCTACTGCTCTCCGGTGCTCCAGCTCTTTGGCGCTACATGGTGGCGGCTGACCCCGCCAATGCCTCGCTTCGCCACAGTGGAACACGTTCTAATACCAAGGCGCCAGCCCTCGGTAAAGGGCAGTGGGGAAGAGCCTCCAGGCTCACCCTAATAAACGGAGAAATTCAAGGCTTGGGCCCTTCACTCGCGCGCGAGTGAGACCATTGCCGACATGAATGTCGAGACTCTGAAGGCGATTGCGCGGGCCCGCCGGTTGAACCAATCCGACGTGGCACGGCTGGCGGGCGTGAGCCGCCAGGCCGCCTGTCTGTGGTGGCACCAAACCGGTGAGGCCAACGTGCAGTTCAAGCACCTGCGCCGGCTGGCGACGGCTCTCGGCGTCTCACTAGACGACCTCGCAGGGCCTCTGCCGCTACTCGATGACGAGCAGGCGCGGGCCGAAGCCGAAACCGAGCTGCTGTGGGACCGTATCTACCCGGACCTGACCAGCTTTGCTGGGGCGTTGTTAGCGGGTGAGCCGCCCGCCCTGGCTCGCTTGGTTCAGGCCTATGGCCTGTTCGGGGCGGAAAAGATCATCGGCAAACGTGTGTGGCGCGATTTTCCGGGCTACCGCAATGGGATCCCGCCGGCGCTGCGCGCAAAGTACGAGGTGGTATGGAAGACGGTCTGCAACCGAGCCTCGAACTAGCCCAGTGCGTTTTGCCTCCGCCCTTGCTGGAGGCGCTGAAGCACGTTTTCGCCCAAGGAGTGGAAAACTGTGGGCTCGCAGGCGGCACGGCCCTGGCCGGTTTCTATGCCGGCCACAGACGCTCCGACGATCTCGACTTGTTTGCCAGCGATCCGATCAGCATGCGTGCGTGTATACTCGCCGTAAGGAGTCTTGAGCACGTGGGTGTCTCACTCACTGCCGCGACGCAGTCGCAGCAGTACTTTCACGTCCAGTGCCAACTACGGGGGCACCGCTTTACTGTGGCCGTGGTCGAGGACGAGAATCTGTTTCGCGTCGGTTTCTTCGTTCGGATTGCTGGCGGCATTTCGGTTGCCGACTTAAAGACTCTCCTGCGAATGAAAGCCGCAACGCTGGTGAGCCGGTGCAGCGAGAAGGACCTTTATGATCTTCTCTGGCTGCTCGAGCGGTTTCCCTCGCTCGATGTTGCCGAGCTAGTAAGGCTGGGCCGGGAGATCGACCTGGGAGTCGATGCGGAGTCGATCCTGGCGAGTCTGGGCGGGGCGACGTTGCGCGAGGAAGCCTGCGACTTCTCGCTCGATGGTTCGCTGTCGGCTAAGGAGATTCATCGCTGCATTGGCGGCCTGCGCGATGATCTGATCGACGGCGTAATGAAGTTTCTGCGCAAGCAACCGGCTCCGCCGCTCGCGCTGCTCGTGCGCAAGCTCAAGACCTGACCCTGTCTTTTAGCGTTTTGCTCGGCTGCGCCTTCTAAGTAGGCTTGGCTCTCTCGCCGCGGCAACCCCTAATCCATGCTAGAAAGCTTAGCCACAGCCCCCCCAAACGAGATTGCGCT
>CAZPPZ010000416.1:0-1885 GCA_964588545.1 uncultured Myxococcales bacterium
CGTCGGCCAGCAGCTTTTGAAACTCGCTGTCGATGCACTGACCTCGCGCGGCCGATACACCGGTCAATGTCGCGACCGATACCATGGCGAACCCAACAACACATGCGACCGCTCTTGTCATCTGATGGCCTCCAAAGAATAGCAACCTGAGTCGGCGGGGAGGCTCGGCATCAATGAGTCGCGCCCCATAGGAATTATGCATTGATCTGGCTTGGTGTTCATGGCTTTCACCTGTTCGGAGTGCTTTCCGTCGCGGCGAGAGAAGGCACACGCTCTCACATATGACGGAGTACCGGTTAACCGGTTGTGTCTTGGGCCGATGGTTCACATACACTTTGTCCTCATGAGTTCGGACCTGCTCGATCCTAATCTCGTTCCTCGTTCCCGTGCGATCGTTCGCGGCGCTACCTACACCCACAGCGCAGGAGCGTGGACACGCTCGCACCTTATTTTCATGTCTGCTCACCTTGATCTGGCCCGGTTGCGGGTGGTACTGAAGACCCCCGTTATCACCCGACAAGCGTAGTCAATGACCATTTTACCGGAAACGGGGATCGGGTTACAACCTACCCCACGGGGTAGGGGGGGTAAGGACCGTGAATTAGCGAGTTAACTCCTTTTCGAGCCGGGACTTCTGTTGTAAATGCCGCCGCTAGATGACCTAAAATGCGACATGGCCGTCGTTTAGTGTCTGAATAATATTTCGTCATCTCAGATGGGAGGTGCTACGGTCAAATCAGGGGGACATGTTTCAGTTATTAGAGGTAGAGCATGCGGTTTGGCGACTTGACAGATACAGATTGATGATGCATACTTATGCATATGAGAACAACGCTGAACATCGACGATGAGCTGCTGCGTGAAGCCCGGCGGCTGAGCGGTATCGAGGAAAAAACCGCCCTGCTCCATGCGGGTCTCAAGGCCCTGATCGCCCGTGAGAGCGCCCGGCGGCTGGCCGCACTGGGCGGCAGCGAGAAGGCGGTCCGTGGAATCCCCCGGCGAAGGCAGCGCCGGCGCGGATGATTCTGGTGGATACGTCTATCTGGATCGATCACTTCCGACGGGGTAACCCGGCCCTGGCAGCGCTGCTGCGGGATGCCGCGGTGCTGACGCATCCATTCGTCATCGGGGAATTGGCCTGCGGCCGATTGAAGCGGCGGGATGAGATTCTCACCCTTCTCGGTTCATTACCCCAGGTTGATGTCGCTGATCACGAAGAGGTGCTGGCCTTCATCACGTCTCACCGACTGATGGGCTGCGGTATCGGTTGGATCGACGTGCATCTACTTTGTTCAACCGCGTTGAGCCAGGTCGACCTGTGGACGCTGGACAAGCGCCTGGCGTCCGCCGCTCGTTCACTCGATATTCCGGTCGGGCCGTAGCTCATGATTCGGGTTTACGGCGAATCATGAGTGGCCTATTGCCCACGCGGATTGTTTACTGCTCTTGCACGGGCTCGGCTCAGGGAAGTGCCGCAATCGACGCTTTCGCCTCGGCGCGGAGCGCGGCAAGTTCGGCGGCGGTCTCAAACCAGAGCAGGCCTCGATCCGCGGTGGCGATGACGCCGGCGGATTCGAGGTCGGTGGGCCAATCCTTTTGGGCCGCGGCGAGGTGGTCGCGTGCGGGGGTGGGATGGTCGAGATGGGCCTCGGCGATGGCGGCTATCAGGTGTGGGTAAGTGGGGAGGCCGTCATCGAGTTCGATGGCCTGTCGGGCGGTTTCGGCAGCGGCGGACCAGTTCTTATTTCGCAACTCGGCGAGGGCGAGGATTCTTTTGACGTGGGGAGGGGGATGATCTTCGCCCGCCAAACCATCCGCTGTAATCGCTGACCGCAACGCCTTGCTCGGATCGGTGTGACCGGGCAATTGCAGAAAGAGCTTCGCC
>CAZPPZ010000417.1:0-1883 GCA_964588545.1 uncultured Myxococcales bacterium
GTTGTAGTACCAAGCGGCATGTCGGGTCATTTAGTGGCATCTGGTGGCGCTCAGCCCGAGGAGCCTAAGCAAAAAAAAATGCAACGAATGTCGCTACATGGCACCGAAAAGCACCGGGTGACACCGAGTGAAAAAAGTGGAGGCGGGGGGAATCGAACCCCCGTCCGAAAGCGCTCCACAGAAACGTCTACATGCTTATCGCACGTTTATATCTTACCCGTCGGACCTCCCGTGCGCAGGATGCCGATGGGCCAGCCGTCCTTTATTTTGGGAAGGAGCCGGTCGGCGGCTCTCCTGCCCTATCCCGCTAATCGCCGCCCTTTCAACAGCCGCGGGAGTGCTGATGAAGGACGTCACAGCCCTTAGGCCGCGAGTGCGTAGTTAGAGTCTGCAGTTAGATTGCAGTCCTGCCTATTTAACGAGAGTGCAGAATCTCGGCATGCAGCTCCTGCTTCATCACCTCCGTCGAACCCAGATCGCCCCCATACGGGGTAAGCGTCGGCCACTATGGCCGACCCGTTGAATATAGGGCCAGACGAGCAGTTCGGCAACCGAAATCGTCGCTGGCGCAACTATTGGCGATGCCGGCCACCGCGCCAGCCGCCCGGGCAACAACCAGCCGCAGCAACCGCCGACCGCCGGCCAGCGGCCAGCCCATGCGCCCGCCACCGGCGCAGCCACCTCACAGGTCGGCCACACGCCCAACCGTGTGCGGCGCCGGCCACCTCCCGCACGACCGTTACCGCTGCCGCAACACCAGGCGCTTGCCCAGCACGGTCTCCAACGACATTGCATCCGAACTCTCGTCGTCGACGACGTCGAGGCGCACGACGGCACCGGCATATGCATCCCTCAGATGCTGGGGAATGAAGACAGGAATGTCCTCGGCCCGCCCTATCTCGTGCACCCCGTAGGGCAACAGGTAGTTCTCGTAGAGGTGCGGGGCGGTACCCTCACAGCAACCGCCGTCGATCGAGATGGTCAGCCGGCCGCTGCTCTGTTCACGGATCTGCCGCAGCACGGCGGCGGCTGACTCGCTAATGGTAAGTTTCGGCATCTACGCTAACACCCCTTCACCGCCCGACGGCTGTCTACCCTGTTATCCGACGACCCGGGTAATCGACCCGCCGGCTACCCGGCCACCCAACGGCCCGCCTACCCAACTAGTTGAACAGCAACCCCAGATAGGCCTTCTCATCATCGCCGCCGCTCTCGCCTACGTGGATGTGTTTGATCTCCTGGTAGGCGCCAAGCCCCCACTGACCAAGCTCGCGGCCGATGCCGCTTTGTTTGTAGCCTCCAAAGGGAAAGCGAACGTTGACCATGTGGTAGTCGTTGATCCACACGGTACCGGTCTCGATGCGCCGAGCCAGCGCCAACGCGCGCTCGGTGTTGCTCGACCACACGGCGCCGCCAAGCCCGTACATGGAGTCGTTGGCGATGTGCACGGCCTCGTTCTCGTCTTTGAAGCGGATCAGCGAGACCACCGGCCCGAAGATCTCTTCTTGAGCGATGCGCATTGAGTTGTTTACACCGCCGAAAATCGTTGGCGAGAAGTAATAGCCCTTGTCTATATCGTCGGGGCGATCACCACCGAGCAGCAGCTCGGCGCCCTCTTCTTGGCCAAGGCCCACGTAGCCTTTGACGGTCTCGTACTGGGCCCGGCTCACCAGTGGGCCCATGGTGGTGGTCATGTCCATGGTGTCGCCGATGGTGATGCGCGCGCTGCCCTCGATCATCTTCTCTACTAGCTCGTCGTACTTCGACTCATGCACGAGCACGCGGGTGCCCGACTCGCATATCTGCCCCTGCTGCATGAAGGTACCGTACAGCGCGCCCATCGCGCCCTCGTCCATGTCGCCAACTCCACGAGTGCGTCTCGA
>CAZPPZ010000418.1:0-1873 GCA_964588545.1 uncultured Myxococcales bacterium
GTTCTCCTGAGCAGTGATCGCCCGATCCAAAGCATCTGCCAGCATCCCCAAGCGAACGTTGACTACATAGTCGTAACGGCCGCCACGCAGCTTGGCCATCATTTCACGCGCGCCAGGATAGCCGGCAAGACGCCGGGCCAACGCACCTGGATCTGCACGCAGGAAGGCCTTCTTCTCCTCAGAATTGCCCTCGAGAAGAGCCTTAACGCTGCGCAGCATCTGTTCCCGCCGCGCAGCGTCGCCAGATACGGCGAACATGTCGACAATGAACCCGGGCGAGGCGTTGGGTCGAACCGGCGACACTGCTGCCGCCGCGCGCGCCGGGGCGGAACGCGGCGCCGATACCCGACCACTGTCGTTCTCACCCATAACCCGAAGCCAGGCAATGCGCACACCCTCAACCCCGGCCCGGCCGCGCAGGCCTACCATGTAGTTTTCTGAACGCAGCAACCTCGCCAGCAGCTCGGGCAGCTCCAGATCCTGATAGTTCAGAGATATCGGCCGGTCATCGGCGCCAAAGGCCAGCATCTCCACTTCTGCCTTGTCACACAACTCAACGATAAGTTCCCTGAGTGAGGGAGCCGATCCGCTGACGCTGACCCGCTGATCGGATCCCACCTCCAGACTATAGCCAGCCGCGGCCGCGCGGGTCGGACATACCAGAATCGCCGCAACCAACGCGACCACTGTGATCGCCACACCGCAGCAGCTACCGCCGTGATCCTGAGTTTCCACCATGACAGCATCACCCTAACGCAACCGGGGCGAGCAGAAAAGAGCGAGCCGCGGTTGCACCACGCCGGTGAGCAGCCTCGCTTTCGCTGTAACGCCGCCTTTGCTACCAATGAGGGCTGCCGATGCGAATTGCACGGCTAGCCGAAGGAGGCAGCATGGCTCACAGTTACGAAGAACTTCACAAAATGACGGTTGCGCAGCTACGCGAGGTCGCCGCGGACATAGAGGACGACGCTGTTGAAGGCCATACCCAGCTGAACAAGGAGCAACTGCTACCGGCAATCTGTAAGGCGCTAGGCATCGAGATGCACGCCCACCACGAGGTGACAGGCATCGACAAGGCAGCGATCAAGACCAAGATTCACGCATTGAAAGTGGACCGAGACGCGGCCCTCGAAGCCCACGATCACGTCCAACTCAAACGAGTCCGTCGCAAGCTTCACCGCCTCAAGAGAGCAATCCGCCGCGCCACGGTCTGACCTACTCGGCAGATGATCGAAGGAAAGATCCATCCTGACTTCTGGTCAGTGGTCAAGGTATTTCGCAATCAACTGCCCGGTAGAGGGCAGGGCGGGGCGGCGTTGTGCATATACCACCACGGCGAATCCGTGGTAGATGTCTGGGCTGGCAGCTGCGACGAGAACGGAAAGCGCTGGCAGAGCGATACCGTCGCTCTCTCGTATTCGACTACCAAGGGGGTAACCTCGACGTTGCTCCATATCCTAGTCGACCAAGGGTTACTCGACTACGACGACACCGTGGCCATACACTGGCCGGAGTTCGCGGCCGAGGGCAAGGAGAGCATCACGGTTCGCCAGTTGATGTGCCACGAGGCCGGGCTCTACGACATCCGCTCGATGGTGGATCATGCGTCGCGCATCATGGATTGGAACTATATGGTCGAGGCCCTGGCCGCGGCCCGGCCCAAGCACGACCCGGGCACCGCGCATGGCTACCATGGACTCACCTACGGCTGGCTGATCGGCGAGCTGATTCAACGCGTAAGCGGCCGCAGCTTCTCCGAGGTGCTGCAGCAGCGGATTGCCCAGCCGCTGAGTCTCGATGGCCTCTTCATCGGGCTCACCCCCGACCCACCGCACCGCCGCCGCCCACTACTCGCGCAGAGCGCTCAGATCC
Source organism: uncultured Myxococcales bacterium (assembly GCA_964588545.1). GTDB lineage: Bacteria > Desulfobacterota > Binatia > UBA1149 > SPBQ01 > CAZPPZ01. The sequence continues at coordinate 1,873 of CAZPPZ010000418.1, forward strand.
A
>CAZPPZ010000419.1:0-1856 GCA_964588545.1 uncultured Myxococcales bacterium
CTCGGTGGCCGCTTTCCTCCGGAATGGGTGGCCGGTTTGCGCTGGATTAGGTGGCCGAATTCACCGGAATACGCACTTGTGGGGCATCTTCGCCGTACCAGCCGCTCTCTCTTTGCACGCTCACGAATGCGGCTAAGGCTTGCCGAATTCCCAAATACGCCGCGACCGCGCCGGACGGCGGGTGTTTGGGATTGTAGCCGAATCCGCCGCCGCCCAACGCGTTTCGTCCGCAGCGTTTACGCCGTTTCTTGCGGCGTAAACGCTGCGGAGCGCCGCCACGATGTGGCTCGCACACTTGGTGTTACCGGAACCGTGTACATCTTGCGCGGCGGAATTTGCGCCGCACCTGCCGTTGGTGGCCACCCTCGCAAGAGGATTCGCCCCGGCCCCGCATGCACCAGCAGACCGGGCATGACACGGACTTAAATGCGATCGTTGTCAGAACATGAAACGACAGTCCCGCTTCCTGATCCAGCGCCCATTACCCGTCCCTGATCAGGATCCGTTACATGAGGGGTCAGGGATACTCTTGCCGCTGGGGGCAGGCTTACCACCATGCGGGCATCAGCGCTGGCAGTTCTGAGCGACCGTCTCTAGCCGAATGGCTGGGCTGGCGATTTCAGTGTCGTCTCAGGCCGTTAACGCGGACGCGCCAATGGGTCCGCGCGTTGACAAGTGGGTACGGGGGCGGTGGTTGGGGCTGGTACTTCACGCCACCGTAAGCGAGTCTGCGTGAGAACCCTCACTACGAATACCGCGTGTGGCGCGGTCGGTTCGAATTTTTTACTGCTACGCGGGTCGCGCCCGGGGCCGGTGAGCGATATCTCGCGCTCCTCGATGCCCTGGGTCAGCGCATGGGCGGCATCAAGCCTTCGATATTGAGCCCGCTCACCGCCTGGCGGGAAATTCTCGCTTAAGAAAGGAGATGGTATTATGTTGCAATTGTCTACACGATTGAATGACAGTTGCGTACATTAAGGAGGATCGTCGTGAAGTTCATTTCTGTTCGAGATCTGAGAGGACGTTCAGCTGAGATTTGGCGACAGCTGGCCGAGGAGCAGGAGCTCGTCGTCACAAGCAACGGAAAGCCGATTGCGATCATGACCTCCACCGATGAGGAAACATTCGAGCGGTCCATTCATGAGCTGAGGCGAGTGCGGGCGCTCCAGGCGGTGAGCGCTCTGCAACAAGGGTCGGTGGAGAAGGGACGAGACCGGCTGTCTGCTCGGGAAATCGATGCCGAGATTGCCGCGGCCCGGCGGGCGCGGCAGCGGTGAGGATCGTCCTCGACACCAACGTTCTGATAGCTGCACTGCTCTCCCCCCACGGGCCTCCGGCCGCTGTGCTGCGGCTCATCACATCCGACCGTGCCGTTGTTTGTTTCGATGCTCGGATTCTAGATGAATATCGTGCCGTGCTCCGACGGCCGAAGTTCGGCTTTGACGCTGAGTTGACGGAAGAAGTGGTTGGTTATCTTGAGGCCGTCGGAGAACTGATCTCGGCCGAGCCACTCAACTTGTCACTACCGGACGCCACAGATGCCATGTTCCTCGAGGTCGCAGTAGCTGGCGCTGTCGACCACTTGGTAACGGGCAACATCAAGCACTTCCCTTCTAGAGAGCGCCGCGGCGTATCCGTGTTGTCGCCGCGGAGATTTATCGATCTGGTGGCGCGGTGACCGCGGTACGCTCACGGTACAGTGCGAAGTTTCCCGTATGTGGGTCAGAGTTCGCTTGAGTGCGCTAAACGACTGTTTTCGATGCAGATCGGCAGTGCGCGAAACGATGTCCCTGTGCACTCAAGGAATAGGAATTTCAATGGGCCTGTCGGGTGGGGGAGGTCGAGCGAAGCGGGGC
>CAZPPZ010000420.1:0-1854 GCA_964588545.1 uncultured Myxococcales bacterium
CAACCGATCCTCCACCCGGGGCCGGCCACGGTGTAGGCGCCGATAGTAGTCCCCGCGCCAACGACAGCGCCGTCAGCTACAATCGCGCTGGGGTGAATGTCGTTCGGCTTACTCACTCTTCCAAGTTGCGTCGGCGAGCTCGACCACCTGATCGGTGATATCGGGCTTCTCCGAGAAGAACACCGTTGCCGAAGCGTCGACTATCAGATCGTAGCCGCCCTTCTTGCCGAATTCGATGATGGTCTTGGCGAGGAACTCGTTGACGACGCCGAGAATCTCGGCTTCGCGACGCTGCAGACCGCGCTCAAGGTCCTCCTTGGTGCGCTTGGCCTCGCGCTGCTGCCGCTCCATCTCCTCGAAGGCCTTGCGACGCTCCTCATCGCTGAGAACCATCGCCCGCTTCTTGATGTCTCCTTGGAGATCCTTGAGCTCCTGGGCCTTGGCGTCCAGACTCTCCTGCGCCTCGGCCTTGAACCCGCGAAGCTCTTCTCCGGCGTGCTTGCCAATCTTGGATTTGGCCAAGAGCTTCTGCGGCACCAACACCGCAATCTTCAGCTCTTCGGCCCCTACCGAAGGAGCCGCGATACTCACAACCGCGAGCGCAACAACAACAGCTATAGTCGACTTAATGAGATTCATACAATCACTCCACTAGCATACTCAGGATCAAAAGGGTGCTCCAAATGAAAACAGAATCACGCTCGAATCTTCGTTACCCTCGGGGTTCAGGTTATAACCGATCTCTACTCGCAACGGCCCAAAGGGAGACAGCCAGCGCACGCCCCAACCCGCAGCATACTTGAGTTCGCTGACCGCATAGACATCGTCAGCCAAGAACGCGTTGCCTACGTCGAAGAACACCACAGCCTTCACACCCATCTCGGGGACCAGCGGCAAGATGAGTTCGTTATTCAATATCAACTGGTTCGACCCGCCGATCTCGTCACTTTCGCAATCGTCCCCCTCGGGCAAACAGTTGGGCGGAATATCTTGTCGTGGCCCCATAGAGCGAACGTCAAAGCCACGGAACGAGGTGATGCCACCAGGGAAGTAGCGCTCAAACACCGGCAGCTCTTTGCCACTCACGCCACCCTCACCCAGGCCATAACCGAGGTTGGCGGCGAACGAATACACCAGCTGGCGCCCACGCAGAATCTTTGCCACCGGCCAAAACCACCGTCCCGAGAAATCGACCTTCCAGTAGTCGGCCGTACCGCCGATACCGGCGATCTCGGCCGAGAGGATCTGACGCGAACCGCTGGTCGGATCGAATGGATGGTCGAGGGTACTACGGGTCAGAGTGGGAGTAATGCTGCTGGTCAGCCGCGTCCCCACCTCGGCGATGACGTCTGGCGGAGAGAAGCGACTCACACCGTTGATCTGCGCCCTCTCGAGTCGATACTTCAGACCCGCGCGCACCCGGAACAGCGATAGCCCCGCAAACGACTCGAAACCGAGCGCCCTCAGAGGATAGTTGGCCCTCAGCGCAAAGCCGGTGCCACCACGGCGGAAACGGTCAAACTCCAGCTGCCAATCGAAGAGATCAAAACCAACCGACAGCGGACGATCGCCAAACCAGGGTTCGGTGAAGCTCAGCTGGAAGTTCTGTCGAACACTGCCGATGTCTCCGTTGAGCACCAATCGCTGGCCGCGGCCAAAGAGATTGTTCTCGGAAATGCGGGCGTTGAACAAGAAGCTATCAGCCGAACTGAAGCCTGCACCAGCCGAGAAAGCGCCGGTTCGGCCCTCCTTGACCTGCACCTCGAGATCAACCTCGTCATCACGATCGGTACGGTTAGTGGTCAGCTCGACATCCTCGAAGAAGCCGAGGCGTCTGACTCCAGCCTTGCTCTC
>CAZPPZ010000421.1:0-1853 GCA_964588545.1 uncultured Myxococcales bacterium
GCCAAGTCTCCCAAGACTGCCGTGGGCCGAGAGTACCGCCTGTTCTAGAGCGTCAATCTTGTTTCCTTGACCATCGTTGCGGCGGCTATGTGCTGCTGCGGGATCGAGGCGTAAACGCCCGAGGGTGCTGTGCAGATGTCTCCAGTCACCGCGCCATCTGCCGACGAATGTCAGAATCTCGTCGAGCTCACGAGCACGGGCTTCCATGCGGTCGTTGGTAACTATGAGCTCGCCTGCGCGGGCGACCAATGCGTCGAGTTTGTCTGCGCCGACTTTGATGGACGCGTGAGGACTCGTTTGGGCGTTACTGGTCGCAGCTGCAGCGCTACTAGTGACGCTGCTGTCACCGCTGCCGTTCGTGGCGTTCGTGATCGCGTCGTCTTGGGCGTCATCTTGATCGTCAGCGGCTGGGTCTGAGGCGAGCGTGGCATCCCCGTTATCGTGGTCTAGAACTCCACCGGCCGCGGCTTGAAGTCGGGGCATTAGCGTATGCAGTGCTGTGTCATCCAGGTCACGACGTTCTCCGAGCCTTAGGCCTACATCTTCAATGCCGTCGGCTAGTTCGAATAGTAGATCTAGGAGCTGAGGAGCTGGCTCGAGACCGCCGCTAGTGAGTGCACCGAGTATGTCTTCAAAACGGTGACAGGCATCTTCGACGATGCCCATGCTCATCATCCCCGAGGCGCCCTTGAGGGTGTGGGCCACGCGGAACAAGCGCGAATAGATCTTATCGCGTTCAGCGTCATCGATATCTTTCTCGAGAGCGAGTAGGTTACGATTCAGCTCGGTGATGTGCTCGGCGAGTTCGTCGAGAAAGGTAGGAATGAGTTCTTCTATTAGCGATGTACCGTCGGTACTCATGGTTTCTCTCTATTCCGCGTACGCTCAGCGTCCGGCATTTACGACCAAGCGTTGGTCCGCGAGCAGATGCTCGACGTCGATGATGGTGACCCCCTCCGATGTGGTGGAGATCAGCAGCTCGCTCGGTGAGGATGTGGCTTCGGTCCATCCTGGGTGCAGCTCGCTGGTATCGACCGCAGCGACGGTGGCGACGCGGTCTACTAGTAGGCCAATCTCGGCGGTCGGCTGACCTAGAACGAGGATCCAGGTGCATGTCGCATCACACCGCGGGGGCATGCCAACCAGGTTGCGCAGGTGAAATACCGGCAGGATATCTCCTTCGTAGACGGTAAGGCCGGCCAGTGGCGGCTGTGCACCTGGCATGGTTGCCACTGCGAGTGCGTTGCTTGCACACAGGACATAGAGGGCCGAGAATGCGTAGCTTTCTTGATCGAGCGAGACCGAGACGAATTGGCTAGTTGCTGTGTTGAGGAGTTCATTACCCTCAAGAGGCTGCGCGAGCTCCCGGGCCCGGCTTGCCATCAGTTCGTTGTCCCGTAGCGTGAGACGATGGTTCATTGAGTACTCCCGTGGTTATCGGCGAGACTTGCGAGCAGAGCAGCGACTTCTTCGCCTAAGCTTCCAGCGGTTTGGCCGCCTGACAGTGGAACTACTGCGTGTTGGTCTAGGGCTCCGCAGAGATTGGCGGCGTTGTGCAGTGAGCGCCGCGCCCCGCGACGATCACCACCACGTTCGAGGGTGAGGGCTAGCAAGAAATGTGCGATGGCCAGCGAGCTGTCGAGGTAGAGGGTACGGCGCAGCGACTGTAGTGCCGCTCGGTCTTGGCCTTCGGCAATATGCATTACTGCTTGGAGGAAGTGTAGCTCGGCCGAAAGTGGATGGGCGGTGCATTCCTGCAGACACACACGCAGCGGCGGCGCGCGGCACCCCAAACGGCGGGGGGGACACACGCGCGCCCTCGTGGTCACCACCCTGCTGCCCTCACCGCGCGT
>CAZPPZ010000422.1:0-1837 GCA_964588545.1 uncultured Myxococcales bacterium
CCTCATGCGCACGATCACCAGGCGTCTGCGCCCTTGCATGGAGGCGCGGACACTGTGGTGACACGAACAGATAGCCGGGCGACGCTTCGCTAAGCGGCCAGCGAGGCGTGTCAGAACATTGGCGCGATAGAGAAACGAATGAACCAAGTCAATTTCGAGTTGATCTATCAACGTGGCCAAGGAGCGCGCCCCTTCCCACATGCTGACAAGGCGTTTGTCTCGAGACATGTCCAGGCTCACAGCTGGTATTCCGGCGGCCTCAATTTTGCGTCCGATCTCTTCTAGCGGATGCAGTGAACACAGCACTGGATCAAAGGCGGCTCTATCGATGCCGGTTATGACCTTCTCGACTATTTTCTCGGCTCCGCCCAACCCTGAGCTGGTGATAACGAAGAGAACTCGTCCGCAGGGCGCGGTGTTTGATCGAGGCCGCGTCGCATCGCTTGGCTGCTTGTCTAGATCGTTCACTTCATTATTCGCCGGAGGCCGCGTCTAGGGCGTTAGCGTTGGGCGGTGCCGAGGTGGCGAGTGGCGCGGCCATTATTTTTGACATCACCAGCCTGCGCTTGTTCGAGGGGCTAAGAGGGATGTCATCACAGTACTCGAACTCTACGCTTAGAGAACCACTCGTTGCTTTATCGATCGCCTCACGCAGCTTGGCTTCGATGGCCGCGCGTCGGTAATCGACCCCTTGAACAATACGAATCGTGATGCGTTCGGGCAGCTTTTGGATCACTTGAAACTGGCGGACCTCGGGGGTGTGCTCGAAGAGAATGGTGAAGAAGTGTACCACCAGACACGATCCGTCGGGAGCAAAAACAATGTCAGGCACGCGCCCCTGGATCGACTCTATCAGCGCAAGCTGCCGGCCGCAGTCGCAGGACTGTTGCTTGGAGACTACAGCCAAGTCGCCGGTGGCGTAACGGATTAGGGGCATCGCACGGTTGTCTAGCTGGGTTACTACTATCTCGCCCATCTCGCCCGGGGTGGCAGGTCGGCCATCGGTGAGTAGCTCGATTACCGAGTTCTCCGTGTGGGTGTGGTACTGGTCACCTCGTTCGCACTGCGATGCGAGATGGAAGCCTTCTCCCCCGGCCCCGTAGTAATCGGTGACCTGTGACTCGAAGACCTCTTCTATGGTCTTCCGGTAGTTGACAAAGAGTGTGTCGCCGGTGGCCATGATGGTGCTCACACCGGGGTTGTGCACGCCACGCTCACGCATCGCGCGTGCCAATAGATACAGAGACGAGGCGTACCCGATCAGATGTCTGACCCCATAGCGGTGGAGATCGCGTAGCGCAGCATCGACGTCGTGGCTATTGGCGTTGAATCCGTGGTAGCAGCAGCGGAACAGCAGGTCCTGGAAACGTTTCGTCCACGCATCACGAGCATTGAGGTTGAGTGTCAGATAGGGTTCTCCGAACACGTAACCACCCCATTGCCACATCCGCAGCCTTAGCGCCCAGAACCATGATTCCTGTTCGGCGGAGCGATAGAAGGTCATCGGTTCGCCGGTCGACCCGCTGGTTGCCACTTTGAAAACCCGGCCGCGGTACCCTGAGAGCGGAAACTGCGACAGCACCGGGCGCAGGTCGTTCTTGGTTATTACTGGTAGGCCATCGAGCTTCGCGTATAGCGAGGTCGCACGGCGTGGTGACGGTGCATCTCGCCATAGCGAGCGGTAGAAGTCTACGTTGTTCTCGGCGAAAGCGAGTATGCTGTTGAGCTTGCGCTGCTGGATGCTGAGCAGCGTCGCGCGATCGAACCACTGACTCTTCTCGAGCCAGCTCAGCGTTGATTCGATGTGGGTGCGATTGACGGCATCGAGCGCGGGGAA
>CAZPPZ010000423.1:0-1835 GCA_964588545.1 uncultured Myxococcales bacterium
GACCAAGCCAGAGGGCAATGACCCCTCGATCGACACCGTGCTGGAGCAGATCCATGGCGGCGCTGTGTCGAAGGGTGTGTGGGGAGACGCGCTTGCGCTGGAGTGAAGCGCAATGGGCGCGAGCGGTCGAGACATGTCTGGCGAGGAGGTACTGGACGCCATCACGGCTGAGGGGCGTATCACGAGCGCTTGGGAACAGAGGATCTTGGGGGGTACCGTCGCGTTCGCGCAGCCAGCTCCGCAAGATTCGTACGGCATCCTTGCGCAGTGGAGTGCATCGATCCTTGCGGCCCTTTCCATGGCAGCGAACGTGTGGGCCATCGCCGAGATCGACGTCCTGACAACGTAAGGCGGTCAGTTCTGACACGCGTAGGCCGGTTTGGACGCTGAGCAGGATCATGGCGTAGTCGCGGCGCCCCACCCATGTCGTTTGATCGGGACTGCTCAGGATGGCCTCGATCTCGGGCCGGGTGAGAAACTCCACGGTAGTCTGAGTGAAGCGTTTGGCCGGGATCGCCAGCACTCGTTGGATCAGAGCGGCGTGTTCGGGGGCACGCAACGCTGCATGGCGAAAAAAGGAATGGATGGCCGCCAAGCGTACGTTACGTGTGCGGGCACTGTTGCCACGTTGGTGCTCGCAATGGTCAAGAAACTCTCCCACAAAGGGCGCATTGAGGTCGGCCAAGCTCAGCGCCGAGGGGGCTTTCGCAATGCGTTTCTCTGCAAAAGCCACCAGCAGGCAAAACGTATCCCGATAGCTGGCGACGGTATGTGGACTCGCCCTTCGCTGGCGCATCAGCCGGTCGGTAAAGAAAGCTTCGAGCAATGCGGGAAAATCGCCGCCGGCAGTCATGGTCGACTCCTTTGTGATGGGCCGTCCAGCCGCGCCGCGGCCAGATGCAAGAGCTCAGGGGTGGCCGACAGATACCAGTAGGTGTCCTTGACATACGTATGGCCCAGGTAAGTGGCCAATTGCGGCGCATGTCGTTCGACGTCGACGCCGTTGCGATACCAGTCGAGCAGCGTACGCACCGCGAAGCGATGACGAAAGTCGTGCAGCCGCGGTCCACGGGAATCGGTGGGCCCCCGCACTCCGGTCTGACGCGAGAGCTGAGCAAAGGTGCGGCGTACCAGCTGCGCGGCCAGTTCCCTACCACACTCGGAGACAAAGAATCGTCCGGTGGTGGCTCGCGGAAATACTCGGTTGCGTTTTGCGCGATAGCGCTCGAGGGCTTGCTGCGTCGAGGGATGGATCGGCACCAGGCGAGACTTGCGAAACTTGGTGCGCTGGATGGTGAGAACGCCCTCGTCGAGATCAACGTCCTGGTCGTCGAGGTGCAGGGCTTCGCTGATGCGCATGCCGCTCACTGCCAGCAGGCCGAATAACGTGGCCAAGGTATGCGGGTGTAAATCGCAGCGTGAAGGCAGTTGGTGAGCAGCCTGGATCAGTCGCTCGATCTCGATGTCACTGTAGATGTGAGGGGTTGTGCGCGTATAGCGGTGTGGCAGCAGGTCTTGGGAAGGGATTTCGGTACGTGGGTCGGCAACGTTGTGGTACTGGGCGAAGCGGCGAATCATGCCGAGGCGATTGGCCCACTGCGCGGGCTGGGCGTGGGCGGATTTCTGCGCCCAGTTCAAGGCCAGCTCGGTGGTAATGTGGGAGGCGCCTTGCGCGGCGACAAAGCTCGCAAAGCCTCGTAACGCACTGCCGAGCCCCTGCAACTCGTATCCGAGAGCCCGCCGGGTGGCGAGATAGCCTTCAACGGCTTGCTGCAGATCGGTCATGCGCCACCTCCTGCGGGCCATGGCTGCGCGAGCGCACGTAAGGCCCGAAC
>CAZPPZ010000424.1:0-1832 GCA_964588545.1 uncultured Myxococcales bacterium
TGGCTAACAGCTTACAGCTCCCGGACGAGCCGGACGAGAACTCCATTTTCGCTCCCATATGGTTCCGGCTCGGCCGGGTTAGGGCCTGAACGCTAGCACCGAGGGGACCGCGCCGCAATCTAGGATGCAGGCTCTGATCCAGGTTCTATTGTAGATGACCGGTGGTCTCGTCCACGGCGTGGTTCACGGACGAGCCGTGATGATGCACTACATACCAAATAGACCCGCGGCGCTCGAAAACATTCGTTGTCACAACTATAGCGGTGGTCTTACCCTCGGCATGGCGGCTCTCGCGGCGTTCGGTGGCCAGCAGCCACGCGAGGCCGTCGGTTGCATACGTGCGGACCTCGGTTAAATGAATTCGCATCGCGAACGTGCGCTCGAAGATCTGCTCCCAGCTCGTCATGATTGGACCCCAGCCTGCAAGCACGGGCCATCCTGGATGGGCGCACGTTATGTGGGGCTCCCGCAGCCACACCTCTTCCATGCGCTTGATCTCGCGGCTCTCGTAGGCGTCGTAGAAAGCGCCGTTTGCCAGCTCAAACGTTGACTTGGTGCTCACAGCGGCACCTGCCACGGCCACGCGGAAAGATCATTGCGAAGTACGCTACCCATCATGATGACAACTCTGGCAGCCTCTTTGCAAGCATGGCGTTTCGTTCCGCTCGGCTCACCCGGGACCGCCGCACGCTGCCGCATCCCTCAGACGCGCCCGGGGTATAATGCCGGTTGCATCTCGACCGCGAGCCAAGTGGCGAGCGCCGTTAGCGCAAGCGCGATGAGCGTCGCCAGGCGTATGCTAGCGACGGTGGATGCCAGCCAGGCTGCGTCGGGTGGCTGGCATCCGTGATAGGCGCGCACCACGCGCTGAGCCAGGCCGAGGCTGATATAGGTTGCGATATTGATGATCACGAATGCCAGCGTCAGCTTGATCGCCAGTGCGCGCCCGATCGTTACGAAAAAAGAGCTCCCAAGCCTCGCTTTAGCATCGGTGATGGCAAGGGAGCCGGTAATGACGACCACTCCAAGGGATCCTATCGCTATGGGGTTCTGCACACGGAAGCCTCGGGCCAAGAAGCGCTGTCGGGACTCCGCCCTGCGGAAGGCCCCGGCGCAAGGCAGCAGCACTACGATCACGTAAAGGCAGCTCCCTACGTAGGCGGCGAGCGCGGCAAGATGCATGGTTGCCATACGGCGGCGTGGTTACTCCCTCACTAGGATGCGATAGCCGGCGAGCTCTGGCGCGCCGGCGCGGGAGATTTGACAGTGATTCAGCCCCAGTATAGACGACATGAAGGATAAAAGGATAAAACGGTTGCACGCGTATGGCACCGGAGCACAACATAGGCAAGGGCGAGGAAGCCCTGCTCGGCGATGCGGCAATTCTGACGACCGTTGACAAAGCGGTCGGTTGGGCACGCAAGTTTTCTTTGTTCCCGTACCCGTTCGCGACGGCCTGTTGCGCAATGGAGTACATGTCGCTGTCGATGTCCCCATACGATATCGATCGTTTCGGCGCCCTGCTGCCGAGGTTCACGCCGCGACAATCGGACCTGCTGATGGTGATAGGGACGGTGACAATGAGGCAGGCGCCGATACTCAAGCGTGTGTACGATCAGATGGCCGAGCCGAAATGGGTCATGGCTTTCGGCGCATGCGCCTCGACAGGAGGCTTTTACGACAACTACACAACACTGCCCGGGGTGGATCGGATAATTCCCGTGGACGTGTATGTGCCGGGATGCCCGCCGCGGCCCGAGGGGGTTCTCGACGGTTTGATGGCGCTTCAGCGCAGAATCCAGCGCGAGCCACAGCGGCTGGGGGGGGGGGCG
>CAZPPZ010000425.1:0-1828 GCA_964588545.1 uncultured Myxococcales bacterium
GCAACTCGCGATTCCTTGTATGGTCCGGGTATGGTCCGGTCTGCCTAACGGCTTGGCCGGTCAGTGGCCGGCCGACGGGCGGTCCGTCTGCATCGGCTTGTTAGGCCGCTCTCACTCACGCTGTAGCAACTCCTCCACCGTGGCACCGATGTCGCGCGCAATCTTTCGAAGCAAGGTCGGTGAGATATCGCGGCCAGAGTGGAACGGGACGGTCGTGGCCCGCCCATCGGGATGCCGATACTGGCGATGCGACCGCGTCGCCGAACCTCTTGGAAGCCAAGGCGCACCAAGAGCGCTGCCACTTCGCGGGCCTTCAGGACCGGCACCGACCCCATTGGCTACGCGACTCGGATGGCCTGAAGGCCAACGAATTCCGACTCGAGCTTTGGCTCACCGTCCTCAAGAAGCATCGCGATGACCTCACGGAGGTTCTCCTCGAGTTCTTCCAACGACGCCCCCTGACTATGCGCCCCCGGCCAGCCAGGAACCGAACCGACGAATAGGCCGGTCTCAGGATCACGCTCGATGACGATGTTGAACGTCTGCATGCGTACGCCTCCTCGGCTTACGAACAACCGTCAGTCTACGACGCACCGTCACCAGCGGCAATGCGCAGCCCTGGTCAGCCCAACGGAGAAGCTCAGCGGCCGGCGCGCGGCCGCTCGGTTGTTTCGAAGAAGCCCCCTTCACTGCCAACAGTACCGCGGTTTGATCGTGACGCAAGGTGGCCGGGCAGCTGCAGCGAGTGCTTATGCCGCCCATTGCATTGACATACAAGTTTTTGTATCTTGAAGTTGCGCGGTGCACAAGCGTGTCGTGTGGCTTGCTACGGCGAGGAAAGACGTTCGCGCGTTCGCCGACGACGCGCGCGCTCGCACCGGCTACGAGCTGTATCGGGTCCAGCAGGGCTTGGATCCGACGGATTGGAAGCCCAGGAACAGGGTTGGTGACGGTGTTTGGGAGATACGCATCCGGACGACGCGGCAGCATCGCGTACTTTACGTAGCGAAGTTCGCGGACGCGGTGTACGTGCTGCACGCGTTCGCGAAGAAGACGCGAAGAACCAATCGACTAGATCTCGAACTGGGCAGGAAGCGATATCGGGAGTTGATGAGTCGGCGCCGCCGGTCGCGATAGGCGAGGAGGTAAGGACAATGGCACGTACAGAGAGCGCTCGCAGTGGCGGCGACGTATTCCGTGACGTGGGGTTCAGTCCGGAGGACGCCGCTAGCCTCAAGATTCGCGCGGACCTGATGATCAAGATCGCCAAACTCATAGAGCGCCGTGGACTTACCCAGGCGGCCGCAGCGACACTGATGGGGGTAACCCAGCCGCGGGTGAGCGATCTGGTTCGCGGAAAGATCGAACTCTTCAGCGTCGATACACTGATCGACATGCTGGCACGCGCGGGCGCGACTGTTCAGGTAGTGGTCAAGGGCACCACTAAGGCTGCCTAACGCTGCGCGTGAGCAGCCGGCGCGATTCGTTCAGCCGTGGCGCAAGCGATCATGCCGGACTGCTCGAGCGGCTTGTTATGTGTTACCTCGGCGAGGCAACCCCGAGATCGCGACAGATCTTCTGGCCAAGTTGGTCGAGAATCTCCGTGTGTCGCGGAATCGCGGAATCGCGGAGCGCAGGGTGCGGGCAGGGTTGTGCCACCACGAGTGCCGAGCACCCTCGCGGAGGAGAGCGCAGCCTTCCGATTGCAGGTGGCGAAGCAACTCGCGTCGCTTCATACGGCAAGCTCGAATTCCTCGTATTGCTCGCCGGCAGCACCGATTGCATCTGCTCGGTTCAGCTCTAGCGCCTCGCGAAGCGTGACGCGCAG
>CAZPPZ010000426.1:0-1824 GCA_964588545.1 uncultured Myxococcales bacterium
CTCCGGGGGCCGATTCCCGTGTCCTTGTCCCAGGGAGCCACCCCGAGCCCGGATGCGCGACCAAGCCCCCCCCCGCCGCTGGCGGCTCTGGCACTTCCGGCTGGGGCTTGGTCAGTGTGGCGAGTCGTATAAGCTGACAACACGATGAGCGCAGTCCAAGACAAGCACCCGAGTAAGAACCCCGTGCTGAGTGACGAGCAGCTGGCTGAGATAAGCTCGATTACCGTCGCGCACTACGACGGGCGAGCCGAAGAGTTCTGGGCTGGGACTCGCGACCACGACGTCAGCCAAAACCGCGAGGCCCTCCTGCGCCACATCGAAGCCAAAGCCCCCTTGCGAATCCTCGACTTGGGCTGTGGCCCCGGCCGTGACCTCTTGGCCTTCGCCTCTATGGGACACCTCGTGACCGGACTCGACGGCTCGCGTCGCTTCTGCGAAATGGCCCGCCGGGTCTCAGCCTGTGAGGTGCTAGAGCAAGACATGTTGGCGCTGGATCTACCCGATAGGCGCTTTGACGGGATCTTCGCCAACGCCTCGCTCTTTCACGTCCCCGCTCAGGAACTCAGCCGCGTACTGAGTGATCTGCACCGGGCCCTTAAACCACGCGGAGTGCTCTTCGCGTCAAACCCACGTGGAGACAACAGCGAGGGCTGGAACGGCGAGCGCTATGGCAGCTACCACGATTATCAAGCGTGGGACAAGCTACTGTCCGCGTGCGGCTTTGAACAACTCGAGCACTACTACCGGCCACAGGGCAAACCACGTGACCAGCAGCCCTGGTTAGCCAGCGTCTACCGCAAGCTCGGTTGAACGCGCGGCTGTTAGCGCCAACGGTTATCCAGCAGCTTTGATGTTTGGAAAGTCGTCGAGTTCTCGGGCCCAGGTGACATTCTCGCGAGTTACGCGAGCAGGGTTGCCCACGGCAACACAGTTTTCCGGGATAACCCCGGTAACCACCGCGCAGGTACCAATTACCGAACCACTACCAACGCTGGCCCCTTTGAGAAATACGGTGCGGTATCCAAGCCAGACGTGGTCGCCAATGGTTACATCACGACCACCGTTGATGCGCGCACCGGTTTCTAGATCAACTATCGAATGGGTGTCGCTGACGGTCAGGTAAATGTCGGCGGCCAACTGACAGTCTTTGCCCAAGCGCAAGGTTCGCGGCTCATGCAAGGCAGCCTGCATACCGACACAGGTGGTGTGATCGCCAACCTCAAACAGTGCGCCACTAGTATGGAAATCTACGCCGATATGGGCGCGTACGTGGTCGCCTAGGCGAATGGCATTCTCGGCGCCTACAATCTGCATCCTCGAGCCGTAAAGCTCAACGTAGCGACCGGTTTCTATCAGGTTGTCATCGCCTACCACGGCGACAAGCGCCGGCTTGGTGCCGACGTGTAACAAGAACGGCGCACCAATATCGAGAACCGGCTTCTCCATCTCGACTAGCCCGGCGGCCAAGCGAATGGTGTTGCCGTTGCCTTCTATGTGGATCTGGGGAGAGCAGATGTTTATGTCGGCACCGACCTCGATGGTGTTACCATCGCCGCGGATGACAATCTCGGCGCCGGACGGGAACGCCTCGGGGTCCAAACGGCACCGGTTGCCGCTTCCATAATCTTGGATATCGATTGACATGACTGCTAGCGGCCCTCGCTTGGTCGTCGCCCAAAACAAGGCACCGGCCAGCACCCGTCTCAGCGATAGAAATGAGAAGACCGGGTTTCTAGGCGATATCCACCGCCATGTCTAAGAGTGTCGACAGTTCAAGCACTAGAGGCGGCCAAGATCGCGGCAAGCCGCAATCTTGGCCGCCTA
>CAZPPZ010000427.1:0-1812 GCA_964588545.1 uncultured Myxococcales bacterium
CGGCCATCAGCAGCTCGCTCGGCCGGCGGCGCAGCCTGGGCATCTCGCAATCCGAAGAAGGCGGGTCCGTTCCAGCGCGTTCCCGTGATGCGGCGCGCGATCTCGGAGAGGCTCTTGTAGGTGCGGCCGTCAAAGAGGAAGCCATCGACCGTGATCAGCACCGTGTAAGAGGTGCCGCGCCAATCCCGAACCAGCGTCGTGCCGGGGCAAAGCCACCCGGCAGCCACGCTGCTTGCGGGCGCAGATTTCGCGCCTTCCGGATGCCCCCTTGCCAGGGCCCGCAGCCTGCGCCGCACAGCGGGCCCTAGCCCGCCGTGTCTCTTGGCCTGGACCTCCCAGGCCAGGGCCATCGCCATCAGCTCGCGGCTGGTGGCAACCGGCGGTTCTCTGCCGAACACCTCGGCCCAGGTGCTGATCAAGTCGACCTTCGTCATGCGGGCAAACTGGCAAGGATCAAGGGCGGTGCGGTGCATAGTGGGCCTCCATTTACTTGGGTGCCCCCATGGACGCTTGCCGGGCCGGACAAGTCCAGTGCCGCAATCAATGACAGACAAGTAATCAGCATATACGCGGCGTTCGCAGCTTCGCCGCCGACCGGGCACGCCATGACATTCCAGCGGTGGCCGCGGCGGTAGCGATCATACTAGTGCTCGAGCCGCAATGGCCTCGACACCCGCTGCCACAACAGGCTACTCGCGACACCGTCCCGAAAAGAGCGTTCTCTATCGCAGCGTCGCCGACGAACTCGAGAGCTTTGTAGCTGAGTCGGCTGAGCAACAACGACCGGTCCCGCCGTTTGCCGAGCGCGCACTGCGCGAGTTCCTATCTTGCGGCATATTGGCTCATGGTTTCGTACGCGTCCACTGCGATGCCTGCGGCCACGACGCCGTAGTAGCTTTCTCGTGCAAACGGCGCGGGTTCTGTCCCTCGTGTGCCGGACGCCGCATGAGCGAGGTTGCTGCGCACCTTGTCGACAACGTACTGCCCGAGGTGCCTATCAGGCAGTGGGTGCTCACGCTTCCGTGGCCGCTGCGTTACCGGGTGGCTTACGATTCACGCCTTCTAGGTGAAGTACTAAACATCTTCGTGCGCAGCGTGTTCGCTTCACTTAGAGCACGAGCCCGAGCAGCTCACGGAAGTCGTCGGTATCAATGCGGTGCCATCACTTTCGTGCAGCGCTTCGGGGGTGCGGTGAATCTCAACCCTCATTTTCATACCCTGGTGCTCGACGGTGTCTACGAGGTGGATGAAGTTGCCGCCAGGGTACGCTTCATAGCTCTACCACCGCCGGGTGATGATGACATCGAGCGAATTCTCGCGGCGGTTGCCCGCAAGACGCTTCGTCTGCTCGAGCGCCGCGGGCTCGGAGGCGACGGTGAGGCTAGCGACGATTTGCCGCTTCGTGAGCCGTTGCTCGCCGAGCTCTATGGTGCCGCACTGCGTGGCAGCTCGACGGCGGGCGCGAGAGTGGTGCAACCAGATGCGAGCCTCATCGCCGGCATCGAGCACGGTGAAGCCGAGCCGGCAAGCCGCAGGGCGCTTTGTGCCAGCTCGGGTGGCCTCAGCCTTCACGCGAACGTCGCCATTCCAGATGACCAGCGTGATCACCTCGAGAGGCTGTGTCGCTACGCAGGGCGCCCGCCGATCGCCACCGAGCGGCTCGCCCGACTCGACGATGGGCGACTGCTCTACCGGCTGCGACATCGCTGGCGCGACGGGACCACAGCGGTAATCTTCAAGCCGCGCGAACTGCTCACGCGACTGGTAGCGCTAGTGCCGTGGCCGCGAGCCCATCAGCTTCGCTATCATGGA
>CAZPPZ010000428.1:0-1806 GCA_964588545.1 uncultured Myxococcales bacterium
ACGACAATGACCTGGCGATTCGGATAGGTGATCCTGCAGAGGGACTCAAGACATCGGCTGGTATGCGCGCACTGGTTCCAGTTCGGGAGGACGATGGCAACCTTCGGCCAAGATCGGAGCTCACATTGCTGCACGCCCCGATCCGGCACGTCCGACTGAGCCTGCCAACCAAGGGCTGACCGAGTCGGCGGTAATGCCGAGCCGCAATGGCTTGATGCTCGCGTCATGCTCTTTCCGCGTCAACATTGCTCAAAGGTTCTGGGGCTTGGACTTACATTCGAGGCCCCTGGAAACATCCATGCTTGGAGGCCAGATGTCAACACGTTTCGATGGGAACCTCAACTGGGACGCTGACAAACCGGCGCCAGCGATGGCACAACTATCGTCTGCTCGCATCAATTATGTATCGCATCGTCAAGAAGCCTTCGAACAGACCCAACGTAAGCCGATCCGCTCTGCAGGTCTTGCTTTTCGGCAGGAGTCTGAACGCCGGAACCATTCTCTGCACGACAAGGCCCGAGCCATGGAAGAGCCGCTGAATACCCTTCTTTGTGAAAAACCTCAGATGGGTGTTGTCGAGCACACCCTGCGAACGATATTTCCATTCGCCAGTTAGGACCAAAGGCAACACAACTCGCCAGTATCTCACGTTGGGAACGCTGGCCACCACGTGTCCCCTCTGTTTCAGACAACGGGCCAAGCGAACCACCACGGCCCAGGGATCAACGAGATGCTCCAGGATGTCACCCAACACGATGTAGTCGAAATGGCCTTTCGGAACCGGCAGCCCGGTCATCTCCACGTCACAGCATATGACCTGATCGAGCTCGTTCTTGGCAACCGCCGCGACGGTCGGATTCTTCTCTATGCCGATGACTTCTTGTGCTCGGCCACAGGCTTTCAGAGCAGCGCCGGTCTTTCCTTCGCCACATCCAACATCCAGCACTTTATGGGGCCCATTCTCGACAAGTTGGATCAGGGCCCACCTTGTTTCGCTGTAGTAGCCTGGTGGCTTTTCGGCAATGTACTCGATCATGTCAGTGCCCATACGGCTCGACTGCGCCGCCACCACAAGTACGCCGTACACACAGCAGCGCCAGCCACGTACGAGCAGGAGACTATTAGAATACCAACACTATGTAAAAGGACAAGGGCCAGTACGACGATGACGACATTGATGCCAGAGAGAATAGCATGAGCTGAGAACACGTCATAAACCCTTCCGAGTCCTAAGAGCGTATAGTACGACGGCGCGCCCACAAGGCTAAGAAACGTCGCCAGGAGCATCAACTGGAGAGCACCGGAAAGTTCGGGCACAAATCCACTACCCAGCCAGCCTTTCAAGAGGGGCTTGGCTAATAAGAACGTGCCGGCATACATCGGTGCGCCAAAGAGAGCGATCAGCTTTATAGCCTGCCGATTCATAGATAAGATGCGAGCTCGCAGTGTTTCGCGTGACCGAGCAGCGACAGACCCCACCTCTGGGACGAAGGCCCTCAAACCCGTCTCCAGAATAGTCCTGACCTGCATGCTGGCGCTCAAGGCAACTTCATAAACCGGAATGACGGCGAGTCCGGCATATCGGGCCAACATCAACCTATTGAACGGCCTCATGAGCATGTCCACAGACGAGCCTCCTGCGCACCCGCCACCGCAACGCACGGCGGCGCACGACGCGGCAAGGTGTGGGCGACCGCGCCGCGGTGGTTGCAGCCTTGGGGTGATACGCCGCCGTTCTCGTTGACGCAGCTTGAGCCGACGTGGACGCCCAAGCCGCCTGACGCGGGGGATGATGTGATATTGACT
>CAZPPZ010000429.1:0-1791 GCA_964588545.1 uncultured Myxococcales bacterium
GCCTCAGCCCAGCAGAGCGTAAGGGCGACCGCGCGCCACCCACAGCGACAGCGCCCGGCGCAAACCGTCGGTATCGCCGCGCCCCACCAGCACCGCGTCGGGTGCTTTGGAAAAACTATCAATTACCTCCCGCAGCCGCGCTTCCGAAAGCGCGAACACATAGGCTTCCTGATCGAGTTCCCCCAACGCGTAACAGCCCCCCTCGTCCTCGGCTGGAAACAACTCCGGGGCCAACTCGGTGAGCGCCCGCCGACTGTAACGGCCGGCGGGCGCCAAGTGAAAGCGGCGGCGAAATGGGTGGCTGGGGTGCAGCACCAATACGAAATGTCCGGCTGCGGGTGTGCGTCCCGGCACGATCCGGAGCGCACCGTCCCAACGGTAACGAACCCCGTGGCCGTGCTGCGTCCCTTCCTGATCGAGAAACACCACGCGCCGTGGAACAACGCGCATCCGCCTAGATCCCACCCTCGGGCGGTGCGCCAGAATGGCTCCCAAGGTTCTCGTTGAGCGAGAGTATCGCCCGATTAACCAGGGCGGCACCCTCGCCGTCCAAGATCAGTGTTGGGGTGACGAAGATCACCAATTCCGTGCTCACGGCTTCGTCCGTTTGGGTGGAGAACAGCTTGCCCAGATAGGGAACATCACCTAACACCGGGATCTTGGACACAGCACGCCGCTTGGAGTGCTGCAAGATGCCACCGATAAACAGGGTCTGCCCGTCGTGAGTGACCAGCTCGGTCACCAGCTCGCGCTTGTTGAACACCGGCTGGGGGGGACTGTTCGAGTCGACCCCGGCGTCGCGCTCATCCTTGAGTTTCAAACTCAGTATTATCGTGCCATCGATGCGAATATCGGGTTTGACTTCGAGGGTAATCGAGACGTCCCGGCGCTGGAAGTTGGTCTGCGTAGCCGAGCCCGAAGTATCGGTCTGCAAGGTGGCGGTCGCGATAGCGATCTCCTGGCCAATATTGATTCGTGCAAGGGTGCCGTTCTTCACTATCACGTGAGGGTTGGAAAGAATCGTGAAGTCGGTCTGACCAGCCAGCAATTTGAGGGCCAGAAACTTGTTACTGGCGACGCTCACCAATCCCAGGTCCAGCCCCCTGCTGATCGCGGGGTCGATCTGCAGGTTCAGCGCCGCATCCGCCAGCACATTCGATCCGGAATGGTTCAGAAACCACTCCACACCATACCGCAAGCTGTCGTTGAGATTCACTTCCAGTACAGTGACGTCGATGTAGGCCGCCGGCGGGTGGTAGTCCATGCGCTGCAGGAGTTTGCTCAACTCCGCGAACTCTTCCGGCGTCGCCACGATGAAAAGGCTGTTCGATGCCTGGTCCGCGATCACCTCAACCGGTGCCTCCTTGTTGAACAAGGCGCTCGCAAGTTGCTTGACCGAACCTGCGACAGCAGTCGCCTGCTGGCTGCTCAAGGGGTACTGGAAGGTCTGGCGCCGATTCACCAGCGCCAAATCGGTGTGCTGTATGAATTCGTCGATTAGATCCTTCGCTGGTCGATTGTAGGCGACGACGATGAGCCGATTTTGGACTGGCAACACGGCCACCTCGATCTGCTTGGTGAAGCTCTTGGCCTTAGACCCCAGCAGGCCAATGTACTTGTCGAGCAACGCTTTGAGCGCCGCCGCGCTTAGGTAGCGCGGGGTGTAGAGCAATATGTACTTGCCATCGAAAAAAGGGACGTCCAACGAGGTGCGTAGCGCACGGATGGCGGCAACCTCGGAGGCGGGTGCGCTCACCACCGCCGTGTTGGACCCCTCGACGGGCTTGGCCA
>CAZPPZ010000430.1:0-1789 GCA_964588545.1 uncultured Myxococcales bacterium
GTCTCGGAGCCGCCGTGAGCCCAGGGGTCGGCCGGCCACGCCGCCGGCCCTTGGGGATTCTCGCGTCGGGCATAGCCAGGCCCACGATTGGGCTGCTCCCCCGGAGCCTTGGCGTACTGCAGGTACTCGACCACCGAGCGCAGCCGTTCCTGGTCGCGCCGGACCTCTTCGAGATCGCGGCGGGTATCGATGAGCATACGGCGAAGCTCGGCAGTCTCACCGCGCGAGGTCGCCGACTGTACCGCACACCCGGCTGTCGAGACTGCAATTACCACGGCTAGAGGGCCTGCAAAGCGGACTGTCATGGTCTTTCCACTAGCGCATCAAGTCCACGAGATGGGCACGCCGGTTGCTTGCCCAGCACTCATCGCTTTGGGCCTTGCACAGCGGCAGCTCCTCGCCGTAGCTTACCGTCGACATGCGATCCGAGGACACTCCCGCAGCCGCGAGCGCTTCTTTGACGGCCCGCGCACGGCGCGCACCCAAGGCCAGATTGTACTCCGAGGATCCACGATCATCACAGTGCCCCTCGATCTCGACCTTACGCTTGGCATCGGCATCGAGAATCGCCGCGTTGTCGCTAACCGCGTCGCGCGCAGCCCCGTCAAGCCGGTCGGAGTCAAAAGCAAAGCTGATGTCTTCGAAGGCCCCACCGGGAAGCACCTTGCCGACCTCCTCGAACTGATCGATGCTCGGCTGACCAGCCAGCGCATCATCGGAAACCGCACCCTCGGCGGGAAGCTCGCTATCGTAATAACCACCAGAGCGCCGAGCCGAACAACCGCCGACCACCAACGCTGACGACACAACCAGACTCGCGAAGGCCAAGCCACTCATCCGCAACATACCTCGTTCCATTTTTCAGACCTCCTGGGAGTCGCCGAGAAGGGCAAGAGGCGAGTGAGGAATCGCCCTTCAATTCAAGCGATTCGACCAACTCGGGGAGCTATCATCGCCCGGGCCATCGGTCAATTGACGCTCCCAACGCCCATAACGATCAACCATGTAGATCTTCTTAGTTTGGCCCCGCTGGCTCGAAAATGCCAGGTAACGTGAGTCCGGCGACCAGCTAGGATCTTCGTTCGAGCCCACAAAAGTAACCTGTCGCGGCGTGCCGCCGCTAGAAGGCATCACAAAGATCTGAAAACGGCCGCTGCGACGGCCCGCATAGGCTATGTGTTTGCCATCGGGGGACCATGACGGGGAACAGTTGTACTTACCGTCGAAGGTCAGGCGGCGCGCCGTAGTTTCGCTGATCCTCATCGTATAAATCTGCGGTGTTCCCGAGCGAGACGAGCAAAACACTATCTTAGCTCCATCGGGTGACCAGCCAGGGTCCACGTCTATGCCCCAGTGAGTGGTCAGGCGGCGGGTGCGGCCGCGCGCAGGGTCAAGTTCAAAAATGTCGGTATTGCCGCTAGCCTCGCGTGCCAGAAGTATGCGTGAGCCATCGGGCGAGTAGGCTCCACCAACGTTTACGCCCATCTTAGAAGCTATCCTGCTATCAAAGCCCGAGCGCAGATCGACACTGTAGAGCACCGGACGGCGACCACGAAAAGAGGTGAACAACAGTGAGCGTCCCGAGGGGTGCCACGATGGCGCCATGGTTATCGAATAGTGCTTGCTGCGCTGTATCACCTCACCATCAAAAGTGTAGGTGTAGATCTCGCGGGCGTGACCGCCACGGTTGGAAACAAAGGCTATACGCGACTCGAAGGGCCCGGGCAGCCCGGTCACGAACTCGATCACGGCATCGGCCATACGATGAGCCATCCTTGCGACCTCTTCT
>CAZPPZ010000431.1:0-1780 GCA_964588545.1 uncultured Myxococcales bacterium
CGCCAAGCTCGAGCACAACCTCGTACCATATAGAAGGTAAACGGTTACCCTCGAGGTGAGGATCGTTGGCTAGCAGAGCGTGTCGGCTGGCGGTCTTGCTTCCGGCGATCACCCAGTTGTTCGACGCGACCGCACGAGGGATAGCCGAGGCCCAGCGCAGCTGTTGCGGAACGATACGCTCGGATAGCGTCACTTTCTTTAACAGCTCTTCGTCGAGCTCGTCCAGTAAGCCTGGAAAGAGCTCTTCTAGCTGGGCGCGAGGGACCTCGGCTTTGACCATTTCGATTAGCAGCCGCTCGATCTCCCCCTGACTCTGCGCCAGAGAGACATAGCCACTGAGCCGCATGAGCAGAATACAGTCGGCCACGCTCCAGGGCTGGTGGCGATAGCCGAGCAGACGCAACTCCCAAGGGATGCGCTGGGCGAAGACCGCGTTTATCCCAGCACAGTAGGCTTCGACGATAGATGACGCGGCGTTGGATAGTCGCTCTACCTCTTCGCCTGCGCCTGCCGCCAGACCCAGGCGGCGGAAGAAGCGGTCAAGTGCCAACATATCCTCGCAGTCATCGAGCAACTCGCAGCCCCGCCCGCTACCGAGGATGCGGCTGGTCAGTATCTGCATGCCACGATCATGGGCATGGCAGTAGCCTAGGCCTTTATAGAGGTCGGCCTCGGTCGAGGCGCGCACGTGCAAGACTCCGTTGGCGTCGCGCTTGATGTGAATCGTTTGTTCGCCGGTTAGGGTGTGATGGTCGGCTGACATGGGCGGTAGGGTAGCAGCGATGGGTGGTTATTGCCTAGGGCGCAGTTGCCAGCCGTAGCTCATGCGGGCCGAGATGCCGGCCGTGCGAATCGAGGCAACCGTCCAACCAAGCGGCCGTACCGCTTCCAGGGTAGCTGCTGGAAGCGGTACGGTTCGAGGTTGTTATCGGCTGGCTGCCCGCTACTGGCAGTCCACTGGGCAGTTGAGATCATTCTCAGGGCTGTCGCAGGTCCCGTTACCGCATACCGGGCAGACCGACACCGTTACCGGCGGAACTACCTGAGCACCGCCCGCTAAGGCAGTCTCGATCGCCACGGGCTCCAATGCCCCGCCCAAGACAGTAAAGTCTCCGGCATCAAGCGGGTTTGGCGAATTCGGTGGGAACCCCTGTTCGAGCAACGGCTCTACCTTGAAGAAGCAACGCGCAAGTTCAGGACCAGAGAAGCCCTCAGGGTTCACGTTATTGACAAGCAGATCCAGGGTCGGAAAGAGCTGGCCAGGACCGAGGTCGGGGAACACCGCGAGCAGGTCCTCGGTGGAATCGGTAAGCGCGACCAACGGCTCGCACACTGCTTCTTCATTGGCCACGCAGAATGCACCCGGTGCCGCCGAGTAATCCACGCCGAAGAGGAAATCGTCAAAGGCCGGGGTGGAATCCGTGTGGAAACTAACCGTAGTCGGGCAGTTGTTAGGGCAGGTGGCCAGGCCCGCAACGCAGTGCAGGCAACCCAACGCATCAACTAACGACACCGAGCAATCCCCGGTGAGATCACAGGCGTCGAGCGGGCAGTATCCAGACCCTGCCACCCCATTGATGATGATGTTGAGGCAGTCAACGATAGTGACCTGACCGTTGGCGTCGGCATCACCGCAGGGGAAGGCGCCTACGCAGTTGCCGTTCGAGCAGGTGTCATGGTTGGTGCAGGTGGTGAGGTCGTCACAGGGGGTGCCGTCGGCGAGCCCCGGGTGATCACACAGGCCAGACCCGTCACAGATGTCATCCGTACACTCGGCACC
>CAZPPZ010000432.1:0-1771 GCA_964588545.1 uncultured Myxococcales bacterium
CTTCGTCGTGCAAGCCCACAGCACCGCATCGCCGCAGCCAGGGCAGCGGCACGATCGTGCCCCTGGGGTGAATCATGAGGGGCGCCCGCCGGCTCCGCTTCGCTCCGCCTGCGGGCACCCGGGATGGGTTATTGAATCCCAGAACTGATCCCACCAGCCGCTACGGCGAATGCAAGCAAGGGCGACGGTGTTGTTGAGGTTATCGACAAGCCAGCCTGAGCCGCGTTTGGTAATGGGGTGGATGAAGTGGATGTGGCCGCCTTCGACGGCGCCGCTGGCCTGTGGCCATCCGCGTTGCTTGAACGCATCGTAGTGGACCGCATCGGCGCGGGCAGAGAAGTAGGTGGCGACGTTTTCGACCTTGTTTTGGTCTTTTTCGTCGTCCACCTCCTGCGCGATGGCTCGAATCTCGCGTGTAAGCTGGCCGACGTGGCCTTGATGCAAAAGGGCGGTCGCGTGGGCCGTCCATTGTTTGGCATCGGTAGGGATGGCGTCTCTGCCGTGTGAGGTGACGTGGCCCAGATGAATCATCGCGTGGGGGCGGTCCAAAATGAACTGGAAGTCCGGCAAAAAGGCACCCTCGCCGGCCTCCCGGATTTTCTCATCTCCGTCGGCGGTCATCACAGCGAGGACACCGGGTTGCCAGCGGCGACAAGCGGCCAATCCCTCGAGTCGAGCAGGCGCATCGTCATAGTCACCGATGTAGGCATCGTAGTACCAATCGGCCTCCCCCTTGGCTTGCGCGCACAACAGCTTCACCTGCCGCCCTTCGACGGGGCGCTTGACCTTCGGTAGCTTCCGCACCGGCGTACGCTCGACCGCAGCGTCATCCGGTACATCTGGTCGCTCGAGCGGCTGGACTGTCTTGCCTGACGAACTATCCATTTGCACGAATACCGTACCGACAGCAGGCGGCTTTCCGCGCGCCTCTTCGGCGGCTTGCGACGCTTCACACAACTTCTTTTGGATGAACTCTTGCGCCTGCTTTCCTCGTTGCTCGGCGTGCAACAGCACCGTGGTCCGACCCGGCTCTACGCCGTGGTGCTCCTTGAGCCGCGCCACCGCGGTCGGTGCCCCTTTGTCTAAGAAAAAGTCGGTTGACAGCCGCTCGAACAATACCGTTGTTTTGCTGTAGCTCTGCACCCCGAGTTGCTCGTGCACCGGTCGCACCGTGCGCTTACACGGCCGGCACCGGTACGATATCCCCTTGCCATCGACGGTGCCCTGCATGCTGATCACCTGCAGCCCGGGGCGATGATGGCACTCCAGCGGCAGACCGCACTCGCAGTGTGGATTGTCGGTCAATGCCTGTCGCACCGAGGCCTCGACCGTCAGCTTCATCGCCGTGGCCCCCATCTCGGCGCGTGCACGGTGAATCATCTCGTCCATCTCGTCGGCACCCAGCACATCCCCTGGCCGCTTCTCCAGCCCTTGGCCATACACTGACTTGAACGCGGACACTGCCTCCTGCATGCTCGGCGTCATCGCAGCATCTCCTTTTCGGCGGTAGCTGCCGCCGGTTTTGCGATTTACAACCCGGAGATGCTGCGATCCTTTCGATCTTGGCTCAAGCCCCCGTCGATGCGTTCCTGGCCGCCGCCGCCCGCAGCGAGCGCAGCGAGCGAGGACGGCGGTGGCCATACCCGTAAGTCCTTGAAACCAGATCCTCCGTACGCGCGGGCCGAGGGATCGGTGGTTGACTTTCCGGCCGACAAGAAGCGGGCTCCGCGCAACTGCAAATAGACCGCCGAGTTTGCAGTCTCGCCAATCG
>CAZPPZ010000433.1:0-1768 GCA_964588545.1 uncultured Myxococcales bacterium
CGGCAGGCACATATCATCTCTCGCGATCTTTTGGCGGCTGTGGCGGTTTGATTCGGAGGTGACAAGACGGCTAGAGTCGCATGACTTGCGGGTTGCTAGGCCGCACTACGAGGAGGACTGAATGGCTGAGGAAAAGGTTTGTGGGCTCGCACTGGTTACCGGTGCCTCTTCCGGAATTGGCTGTGAGTTTGCCCGTGAGCTTGCGGCACGCGGGGCCGATCTCATCCTGGTTGCCCGCGATGAGTCGAGGATGGCTGAACTCGCGGAGGAGCTGCGGGCCGCCTACGGTTGTAAGGCGGAGGTGCTGCGGGCGGATCTCTGCGATGAGCAGCAGCTCGCAGCGGTGGAAAACCGGCTGCGCGAGGACAGCGATATTGACTTTCTGGTAAATAATGCTGGGTATGGCGTTTCTGGCTACTTCGGCGATCTTGACGTTGCCGTCTCCCAGGGGCAGATCGATCTTAATGTGACCGCAGTGGTACGCTTAGCGCATGCGGCGCTGCCGTCGATGCGTGCCGCGAGGCGTGGCGGCATAATTAACATCGCTTCTACGGCTGCGTTTACGCCGGGCCCGATGATGGCCGTCTATAGCGCCACTAAGGCTTTTGTCCTGGCTTTTAGCGAGGGGCTTGCCGCGGAGCTGCATGCCGAAGGCGTGAGAGTGACGACCGTGTGTCCCGGGTTTACCCGTACTGAGTTTCAGAAAAGGGGCAACTATGACACCGGAACTATCCCGTCGTTGGCGTGGCAGAGTGCGGCGGAAGTTGTGGCCGAGGCCTTGAGCGGCTACTCACGGGGAAGGGTCGTGACGGTTTCCGGTGCACAGAATCGACTGTTGGTAGGGCTACTGCGGCTGCTTCCGCGTTCGGCGATTCCCACGCTGGTGGGCCGCTCTCTTCGCAAGTTGGGGTCTTAGGTATTGTCTCCGAGGCTGTAACACTATGAAACCGCCTTCTTTTGAATATGCCGATCCGGATTCGCTCGAGCAGGCGGTTTCTCTGCTGCAGGAGCACGAATTCGACGCCAAGCTGCTCTCGGGCGGGCAGAGCCTAATGCCCCTGCTCAACATGCGGCTCGCGCGCCCGGGGTTGCTGATCGACCTGGCGAGGATCCGTAGGCTCGATGACATTAGTGAAAATGACAGTGGCCTTGCTATAGGCGCTATGGCGCGTCAGCGCAGCGTAGAGTTCTCGCCGTTGGTGCGTGAGCGCTATCCGTTGGTGCATAGCGCAACGTTGCACATCGCCCATCCGCAAAACCGCAACCAGGGAACTGTCGGTGGTTCACTGGCCCATGCCGATCCCGCGGCCGAGTATCCGGCCCTGGCACTGGTGCTCGGAGCCGAGTTGGTTGTGGTTGGGCCAGAGGGCTCGCGCACGATCGCCGCAGAGGACTTCTTTGTTACCTATCTTACCACCGCGCTTGAACCGGCGGAGATTCTTACTGAAGTGCGTCTACCCTGCTTGCCCGATGGCGCGGGTTGGTCGTTGCAGGAGTTGTCGCGCCGTCGCGGTGACTTTGCGTTGGCCGGCGCGATGGTGACTCTTGAGCTCGGCGCTTCGGGAAAGATCGAGAACGTGTCGCTTGTACTTTTTGGTGTAGGTGCGACGCCGCTGCGTGCGCGTGGAGCGGAACAGATGGTTGTTGGCGAGAGTCCGGGCGCGAAGCTCTTCGCGAGTGCCGCGGCTCGAGCAGCTGAATATCTCGAGCAGCCGCTGTGCGACGTTCATGCCAGTGCGTCGCATCGGAGTGTGTTGGCACGCGGCCT
>CAZPPZ010000434.1:0-1754 GCA_964588545.1 uncultured Myxococcales bacterium
ACCCGTTTGTGAGAGTTGTGTCGTGCTGGGTCAGCGGCGAGTATCTATGAGAAAGGACCGGCTTGTGCAACCTGAAAAGAAGATTCTGGCCGTGGACGACAGCCCCATGAATATCGCGATCGTGCAGAAGATGCTCGGCGATGAATACTGCGTCAAGGCCGCCATCAACGGCGAAGAGGCATTGGAGATCGCGCGAGAATTCCAACCCGATATCGCGTTATTGGACATCATGATGCCGGGCATCGACGGCTACGAAGTCTGCCGCAGAATGCGCGCTGACCGCACGATGCAAAAGATGAAGATCATCATGATTTCCGCCAAGGCGATGTTGTCCGAACGGCTCGATGGCTATGCGGCCGGGGCGGACGACTACATCACCAAGCCCTTCGAGGAAGCGGAGCTCATGGCCAAAATCCGCGTCTATCTGCGGCTTAAGTCCGTCGAAGAAGTCGATCAACTCAGGACGGGTGTCCAGTCTCTACTCGGCCACGAGATGCAAACGCGGATCAACGGCATCCTCTCACCGGCAACGATCCTCATGTCGGACGACGAACTGGAGATTCCGGAGCGCAAAATGCTTGCGGATATGGTTTATCGCAACGTCAAGCGGTTGCACATCCTCCTGGAAGAGGTCGTCAGATCTCAGGGATGTCACGTTCATGGCATCCAGTCGATGGAACATCAGATTCTAGAGGAGCAAAACCAACCGCAATGAACCCACATACGATGCCAGATCAAAGCCTGTCGGTTCTCGCAGCCCCGGAAACGGCGTGCCGCGCCTTCGGACGAACCACGGGTGGCGTATGGGCGTCCGTCAACGGCGCCGCGGCCCGAAGGTTTTTCCCCCCAGCGGTGAACCAGGGGTTGGGACTGGGGGCCGGATCGGGATCGCCCGGCGCATCGAGCCCGTGGCGCAGCGGCGTAACGAAATGGAGATGGGGCGCCGGCGCAAAGCCTGAGATGGGATCGAAGAGATGAGCCCGCGCGATTCCGAAAAGGGGTTTCAACTCCTCCGCTACTTCGCGTTTGCATCCCTTGTGGCGATCGTCGCGATTCTGGTGCTCGTAGGCGCGGGGCTCAGCGCGGTGCTCAAAGCCGATGTCATCCAGCAGGCGCAGACCACCGCCATCCACGTGTCTGCGGCGCTGCGCAACCTCGAAGAGCAAATCCTGATTCAATCCGCCCCGAACGGTCAGCAAGAGCTCGCAATCACCAAAGCGGAGCAAATCGCCGGGTTGGATCACAGATTGAAGCAATTCCTCGATCCTTTTGACATCATCAAGCTCAAGATCTACGACCGCCACCATAAGATCATCTACAGCACCGACCCGGACATCATCGGAGCCGTGGACGCGGACAATGCGGAACTGGCGCGCGCGCTGGCCGGCCAGCGCGTCTCCAAGCTCGAAGCCAAAGAGCATGTCTGGGATCTCGCCGACGAACAACGCTACGACATCGATCTGGTCGAAACCTACATTCCCGTCCTCGGTGACCACGGAGGCACACTGGGCAGCTTCGAGATCTACAAAGACGTTAGCAAGCACCTCGAGACGGCCAGCCGGACGTTGGTCCGGTCGATCGGCGTACTGCTGATCACGTTGTGTGCGGTCTTCGGTGTGCTGGGCGCCATGATGCGCCGCGCCGCCCGCATCATCCAGCAACGCACGATGGCGCTTCGCGATAGCGAGGCGCGGCTGCGCCGTGCGTTCAATGAAGTCGAAAGCCAGAAGTTCGCCCTCGATGAGCACGCCATT
>CAZPPZ010000435.1:0-1747 GCA_964588545.1 uncultured Myxococcales bacterium
CATCCCTTTGCTGGCATCCAGCTGATCGACCGAGCCATGATTCTTGTAGGAGTAGAGCGGAAATATACCTGAACCGGAGTCGTGCGCCTTCTTCCAGAACTGCCCCCAGAGATAAGTACCGCTGACATCATTATCAGGCTCCTTCTTATAGCTGAAGTGAGGAAACAGCCAGCCGCCCCTGTCCGCCCCTGTCCTGATCCCCAGAAGTGGTGTTAGAGGATAAACGAAACCATCCTGCTTATCCTTGTTCCTGCGGTTTCATTGCAAACCCTAATCATCGTCACAACACACAGCTGCTACATCAGTAGCATGTGTGTGTGTCCGTTGTTCGGCTGTGTGCAGCGTGTGCGCTCTCTGGCTCAGCACGCGAGATATGCGGCGCGCAGCTCTAGCAGCATCTCGACCGTCTTTGTTCGCAGCTTTTCGCGTTGCTCGTCGTCCAGCTTTGGCATTCTTCTTCGCCTCCTTCTCCGCCCGTAGGCGCTCCTTCACTGCTGCCTCATCGCGCTGCGCAAGCCACAACGCCAAGCCCCACCAGCTTCCGCCGCGCTCGTGCCGATGCGCGTGCTCAAACATCTCCACCGCCACTTGGCACCGAAGCCATGTCTGAACTCGGTAGTCACCTCGCGCTATCTCCTCCTTGGTCGCGCCGCAGGTGAGCAGGTGAGCCATCGAGCCCACGAGTGAGAACGACTGCGGCAGCTCCACGGCCGCCTCGTCAAAAAGCACACGCCCCGCGATCCTGCTACCAGCATTCACGGGCACCCAGGGCAACACGTGCTTTTGCCCACTGTCCGCGATAGCAGCGAACCATGGTCCTTGCTTTGGTCTCGTCAGCCAATCGAGGATCGCTGGCTTCTCGCCCTTGCTCGCGTTGGTGTAGTCGCCGTTGGCGTAGAGATGGCTATAGTTGCGAAAGTTGCCGCCAAACTTCTTGCCGGGCTTCGGCGGGCGACCTGGCACTGGTGCAACGCGAGAGCATACCTGCACGCAGGGCTCGCATACATGTGAGCTCGTGATACAGCGCACACGGTTTTGGCCGGTGAAGCTCGCGCCGCTCCATTTGCGCACGGGTTGGCCGCGTCCCCATGGGGCACCACACAGCCAACACGGTCCCGCCATGGCTTCGCAGTCTGCGCGCTCAGGCGCCGCTAGAATCGGCCACAGAAGCTGGGGCGCAGATTTGCAGCTCATGGTCTGCCTTTCAGCACGCTCTGCACCGTCGAATGGTGCCGCCCGAGCGCCCGCCCAATAGAGGGATAGCTCCACCCCATGTCGCGCAGCCATTGGCAGCACTCGCGCCGGGCGTCGGCTATGTGTTTCACCCCGCTGCGCCCGAGCACGTCGGCGGTGGTGCATAGGTGGCGTTCGGCGATGCGGTCGAATGCAGCGCGGGCTTTGGCGGGGAGGGTCATTCACCAACCCCATTGAGCAGCCGCACCGGAAGCGCCGCCGGGAGTTCGCCCGTTTGGCGCTGGGTCTGCCGTTGCTTGCTCAGCTCACGATACAGCTCGACGAACCGAGCCCGGTCGCTGGTCTCGTTATCGCTGTGGCACAGACGCTGCCAACCGAGCGCCGCGACGCATTCCGTGGTGACAGGGTCGGTGAATTTGGCCACGCGGTAGTAGCCCACCTCGGCGCAGGCGCGTTGGACAGAGCCCCATTGTTGCAGCGCCGCTTTCGGCGGGCCGGCCTCAATTGCCACGTATTCCTCCTTGATCTCCCGGTTGAGGAAGAGTTTGGAGAG
>CAZPPZ010000436.1:0-1742 GCA_964588545.1 uncultured Myxococcales bacterium
CGGCGGTGTCCTCGGCCAGGGCGGCGGCCGGCCTCGGCACTTCCGGGCAACTGCAGGCCATGGTTGTTCATCAGTCGTCCTTGCCGCGGGTACGGAGATCGAAGCAATCTCAAAGGCGTTGCCAGGAGTATGGAAAGACCACACGGGTCAGTTCCTGCTCAGGCCACCAGGTTGGCCAACTGTCGACGAGGCGGCAAGACGGCTCAGAGTCGGTGCCGTAGCAATTGCCGGGGCCGCTACTACACAGACGCTCGCGCCGTACGTAGATCGGGTGTTCGTCACCCGAAGCCCGACACCGCCATTGTCGAACGCCACGCTCAGAGGTGTTCTCGATCGATCGAGCGCTGGCGACGGTGACGCCTTTACAGAGATCATCGAGCCACTGGGCGCCCATCTCGCAGCCGAGCTCGTCAGCTGCACCAATTCCGCTGAAGTGCTGATTGCCGACCCCCTGCGCGGTACTGGCTACCTCACAGATCTAATAGGAAGCCCAACAGAAGTCCACATCGATGAGATGCCAATCGACACGGTATTGCGAGACAAGATCTCGCAGAAACTTATGGATAGATCCACCCGACGTGCGGCTCGACACGACCTGCTGAATGCCTCGGTCAAGAGGTTGGTGGGAGACGGTCAGCTCCGCGATTTCCAGCAGTCGATCGTCGAAGATTGCCTAGCTGAACGCGACGTCATAGCGGTATTTAGGACCGGACTTGGAAAGTCGCTCTGCTACCAAGTGCCTGCACTGGTGCTCGGGGCGTCCGGGGCAGTCACGGTGGTCGTCAGCCCGCTGGTTGCACTTCAACAAGATCAATTGGCCGGCTTAAGACGCCGGGGGGTATTCGAGGCGATCATCTACAACTCTCAGATGTCTGCCGAGCTGCGCAACTCTGCCCGACGCGGCATCGCAGCGGGGTTCTACACAATGGTGTTTCTCGCTCCAGAGGCACTTCACGGTCGGGCCATCGCACAGGTGCTGTCTCGCCTAGACCTCGGAATGCTGGTAGTGGATGAAGCCCACTGCATCAGTGAGATGGGTCACGACTTCCGCCCTGACTACCGAACCCTGCCAACGGTAATTCGGCGTCTTCTCACGCTTGCTGATGACGCGCCGTTCCCGCCTGCGGGGAATCGCCCATCGATCATGGCACTGACCGGCACCGCTACACCGCAGGTGATCGATGACATTCGCGAGCGACTCTCGTGACGTTCACCCTCCATCTCGATCGCACTTTCATCCGAGACGAACTTCAATTCTCTGTACGCACAATCGACCCAGAAGCGCGCGACGACCACTTCGGAGATGAGCCACTGAGTATTCGCCGACCGGCACGATGGGGCACCCTGCTCGATGTGCTTCGCGGCCAGACGGAGCGTCCAACGATTGTCTACGCACAGTCGAGAAAAGAGACCGAGCGACTTGCTCACGAGCTCACATCAGCACTCAATATCGAATGCTTGGCTTACCACGCCGGCTTGCTGCCCGATGTCAGGCTGAACGTCGCCCAGCAGTTCTTAAACGGCACCTGCGATCTCATAGTCGCGACGAGCGCTTTCGGGATGGGCATCGACAAGGGCGACGTCCGCTCGGTAATCCACTGGCAGGTGCCGACGACACCCGAAGCGCTCTACCAAGAGGCCGGCCGGGCTGGGCGCTGGCCGCTGGGAGAGCCGGGAAACGGCACTCTGCTGTTCCCAGACGCGGGTCCGTGTGGGGGATATCCACTCGCCACACGTTTGTT
>CAZPPZ010000437.1:0-1735 GCA_964588545.1 uncultured Myxococcales bacterium
AAATGGCCTGGGGCCGTTCATTCTGCGCGAGTACAAGATGGTTTACAAGGGCCGCTATGTGGACGAAATCGCCTCGGCCCTGACTACTCCCCGCCATCCGGGCTTGCCCGACGAAGCCTGGACCGATCAAGAAGCCTTGCTGGAGGCGCTGGACACGCAGGGCTGCTTGAACCTGATGTGGCGGCGCTGGAATGAAGTGTTTCAGGATAAGCTGGGCCACGTGGCGCGCTCCTATGTAAGCGAGATGATTGAGGCACGCAATCGCTGGGCCCACCAGAACGCCTTCACCAACGACGAGGCCTACCGCGTTGCCGATACCGCCGCCCGGCTGCTCAAGATGGTCAGTGCTGCCAAGGAAGCGGCCTACGTGGATGGATATGGGCCGGGAACTATTGCGCCAGCGCTATGAAGCGCAGGCCGAGAAAGCCAAAAAGAGGGCCGTGACGAGGGCCGTGACGGAGAAAACAGAAGCGATCACTACGCTGGCCGGCCTCAAGCCGTGGCGCGAAGTCGTCCAGCCCCATCCCGATGTTGCCAGCGGGCGTTACATCCAGGCCGAGTTCGCCGCCGACCTGTCCCCGGTGCTGGCCGGCACCGCCGAGCCGGAATACCAGGACCCCCTCGAATTCTTACGCCGAACGTATCTGACCGAGGGCCTGCTCGATCTGTTAGTGACCGGCGTCAAACGCCTGACCGCCCAAGGTGGCGATCCCGTCGTCCAGCTTCAGACGGCCTTTGGCGGCGGCAAGACCCACAGCATGCTGGCGCTCTATCACCTGGCCGGCGGGGAGATCAAGTTGAGCGACATCCCTGGCGGCGAGCGCATCGAGGCGGGGATCGGCGAGGTGGACTTGCCGGAAGCCAACACCGCCGTGCTTGTAGGCACTGCCCTCAACCCCTCCAAGCCGCGCGAGTACCCGGATGCAACCGTCCATACTTTGTGGGGCGAGTTGGCGTACCAACTTGGTGAAGTGCAGGGCTACGAAATGGTCGAGCAGGCTGACCTGAAAGGGGTCAGTCCCGGCTCAAATACTCTGAGTGAACTACTGTTCATGTTTGGGCCTTGCCTAATCATCATCGACGAGCTGGTTGCTTATGCTCGTAACCTGTACGGCGTTGATCGCCTTCCTGCTGGTTCCTTCGAGTCGATCATGACCTTCATGCAGTCGCTGACCGAGGCAGTCAAGCGCTCGGATGAGTCGATGATGTTAATCGCGCTACCCGAATCGGATATTGAGATCGGCGGTGAGGCGGGTCGCGCTGTATTGGAAAGGCTATCTCACACTGTCGGGCGCATCGAGTCGGTCTGGAAGCCTGTCACGGCCACCGAGAGCTTCGAGATCGTGCGGCACCGGCTGTTTGGCACGACGGTGGACTATGCGGCACGGGATGCAGCAATCAACGCTTTTGGTGACATGTACCGCAATGCCACCGGGGAGTTTCCCTCCGGCGTCGCCGAGCGCGATTATCTGGATCGCATGAAGGCGGCCTATCCCATCCACCCAGAGCTGTTCGATCGACTCTACCAGGACTGGTCGACATTGGAACGCTTCCAGCGCACCCGGGGCGTGCTGCGTCTCATGGCCGCTGTCATCCACCAGCTCTGGACAGCGGGCGATCAGTCTTTGCTGATCATGCCAGGGATGCTGCCGCTCGATACCGCTCCGGCCCGCAACGAACTATTGCGTTACCTGCCCGATACGTGGGCTGCCGTCTTCGACACGGACATCGATGG
>CAZPPZ010000438.1:0-1705 GCA_964588545.1 uncultured Myxococcales bacterium
TACACCTCCTTGTCGGCGAGCGTGTGCAGATCGAGTACTGCGATCATTATCTCGATTATTTCTTCGAGGGTTACCTCGGTTTCGTAATAATCAACTCCAGGATCCTGGCCGGCCTCGCCAGGCTGTGGCTTGCCCTTGTCGGACTTTTTCCCGACGACGTCACCGCGCTGGGATTCCTCTCCGGCTCCCTCGCCGACACCTCCGCTGTTGTCACCGTAGACGAAGCGGTATTCCTTGATGCCGCGAATCGGGACCTTGATTACGCGGTCGCCGGAACGGCCGATGATAGACTCTTCGGAGATGATATCGGCGATGTTCTCGCGGATAGAGGAACGAACCTTTTGGCGGTGGCGTTGGCGATCACTCGCGCTGCGATCAGCCGTGGCCTCGCGTTTTGGCCGAAACACAGCGCCCATGGTGTGTCAGTCCTTCCATAGGTTGTTTGCGGCGTACTTGAATACGGTGTCAACGCAGCTCTCGCAGTAGCCGTTCTCGAGAAGGTTGCGCACCATGGCATCGTACTTCTCGCTCTGTTCTTCATCGCGAGTAGTCGCTCGGGTGACGATGCGGCTCAGCTCGCGCACCGACGACATCAACTTCTTTTCGATGGCCTGGCGTATCGGTTCGTAGCTGGAATACGAGATGTTTACGCCACGCCTGGTGCTCGACCATAGATAGGCAATCACGTCCTGGCGAAATCCCTCGGCTGCTGATCCGATGATCGCGATTTGCTCCTCGATCGACTTGAGAAAAGCCTCGTCGGGGGCGAGTTCTTCACCGGTATTGCGATCCTTGACCTTGCCCTTGTTGACGAAGGCCTCGGCGTGGTCGAGGTAGTTTTGAAACAACGCTTCGGCCTGTTCTTCGTAAGAGAAGACAAAAGCCTTGGTGATCTCCTTCTCGAGCATCTCTAGATACTCTTTGTGCAGCGTGCCTTGTAAGAACTCGAGGTAGTGTTTACGGGTATCATCCGGGAGGTCGGCCTCACGCACCATCGCTACCAACGATTCACGGACGCTTATCGGGTTGATACAACAGCCCTCGATGTTGTCTGACAGGGCATTGTCGAGAGCTTTCATTATGAAACGGGTGGAAATTCCATCCATACCTTCGCGTTTGGTGTCGTTGCGCAGCTCGTTGATGTCGATCTTCTTGGTCCGGCCCTTCTCTATTACTTCTTCACCGTTGTAGATCTTGAGTTTTGTCATCGGGTCACACTTGGAGGTCGGCTCGAGCCTCGACAGTATTGCGAACATCGAGGCGACCTCTAGAGTGTGGGGGGCGATGTGAGCGCGGAAGTCCGAGTTGCGGATAATCTTGTTGTAGATACGGACTTCTTCGCTCAGCCGCAGGTTGTAGGGGATCTTGATAACGACAATACGGTCGAGGATGGCCTCGTTGGTATGGTCACCACGGAACTTTTGCCACTCGGCCTCGTTTGAATGGGCACCGATACACAAGTCGGTGTAGACCATGCCGTGCCGGCCCGGTGCTGGAATTACCTTCTCCTGGGTGGCGGTGATCATAGCGTGGAGGTACTCGGTGTCGTTCTTG
Source organism: uncultured Myxococcales bacterium (assembly GCA_964588545.1). Taxonomy (GTDB): domain Bacteria; phylum Desulfobacterota; class Binatia; order UBA1149; family SPBQ01; genus CAZPPZ01. The sequence continues at coordinate 1,555 of CAZPPZ010000438.1, forward strand.
AAGACCTCGATGAACTCACAGATGCCGCGGTTGGCTACGTTCAAGGCACCGTTGAGGTCGAGGACACGCGGGTCGCCCTCTGAATACAGGTCAAGCGTGGCAATATCATCGGAGCCCATCAGTACCGAAGTATCCTTGTTGTTGCGTTACC
>CAZPPZ010000439.1:0-1701 GCA_964588545.1 uncultured Myxococcales bacterium
ATCTTCACGAAGAGAGTCGCCCGACGCACGCGACCACCCACCGCAAGGCGGCGCAGGGGAAGAACGCGGGGGGTGGGCGAGGGTCGCCCCGCGGCGTGAGCGGCCGTGCCAGACCAGCAACGGCAGCGCCGCAAGCAACAGCAGGAACCAGGGATCATGCAACCGCACGGTTCGCCTCTTGTGTGGTTTCTTCGCTCTTGTCAGCGGTGTGGTCAACAAAGTTTCGGGCGGCAATCCATGCTTTCTCCGCGTCACTATGGCTGGGGACGTGGCGCGCGAATTTCACCAGGTCGGCCTCGTTTAGAAAGCCCTGAAGCGAGGCTCGGTCGGGGGCCGATAGCCGTGGATCGCGTTGAGCGACGAGCAGAAACTCGTCACTAGTCATCTCCGGTGCGCGAAGGTGGAAGCGTGCCTCAATGTACTCGCGTATAACCGCCGAGAGCTGCACGTAGTATTCAGCTACCCGCTGGTCCTCGAGTAGATGCTGGCGGCGCAGCTCGCCCAGTCGCGCCAGCGCGGTAGCATGGGCCGGGGGCCTGGGCTTCTGGCTCGCGCCTCGCCGATGCGATGACCACCACCACAACACGGTGGCCGCAAGCAGCAGCGCAGCACAGGCGCAAACTGCGATCCAAAACCACAGACGGTTGGCCGGCACCGCAACCGGTCCCTTGATATCGCGCAGCTCGGCGGCCTCTCCCGCTGAGGACGAAGTCTCGAGAAGACTGGCCATGGTGACTGGGGCATCGGGGAAATAGTCGGTCTGCATCTCGCCGCTGCTGGCGCGATACTGCAGAGCCACACCCGGAATCAGCAGATTTCCAGTCTCGTAAGAAACCAGAGTGTACCAGCGCTCGATTACTATGTTGTCGGAGGCGGTGTCGTTGCTGTGCTCGACTTCGCCGAAGTCGGTGATGATGAACTCGCCCAGCCGGTCCGCGAGCAGGGGTACCAGTAACTCCACTCCTGGCGGACTCTCGATGCGCAGGGTGTAACGAAACGGAGTGCCGATGGTTGTCGTGCGCGGCGTGGCCTCGGCGCTAAGCAGCAGCGGTGATTCCTCGGCCCCGCTCTGGGTCGGTAAACCCGCGACCAGTGCAACCACGATCAGCACAGCCGTCGTCCTCATAGACTGTGCCGCCGCCTCCGTTCACGGCTGCGAAAAAACAGGTGTAGATCTCGGGCGTAGGCGCGGTCGGTACTAAGACGGACGGCGTCTATGCCGAGACTCCGGAGCGTACGCTCGCGCTCCTCAATAATGGCCGCAGATTGCTCGCGAAACTCGCGACGCAGACGCGCGTCGCCGCTGTCGATGATAATTCTCTCGCCACTCTCCGGGTCTTGGAGCGCGATCAGTCCAACATCACTAAGCTCGAGTTCCCTGGGGTCCTCAAGGATGACGGTAATCAGGTCGTGGCGCTTGCGCGCCACCGTCAGCGGTCGTTCGAGGCCGCCGTCAAGAAGATCGGACAGCAGGATGGTCACGCAACGCCGTCGCGTGACCCGGTTCAGATAGTCCAGAGCCATAGCGACGTCGGTACCGCGACGGCGAGGCTTATGGCCGAGAATCTCGCGAATTACTCGCAGAACATGGCGATTCCCCTTGCGCGGGGGCAGTGCCCATTCGATTTCGTCGCTGAAGTTCAACAGACCCACTTTGTCGCTGATCATAATCGGCGCACAGACGGACCACACACCGACGCC
>CAZPPZ010000440.1:0-1700 GCA_964588545.1 uncultured Myxococcales bacterium
CATCGGAAGCGTCCCTCTGCTGACAAAGACAAAGCCGACGAAGGCAAAACGGCGAGATCACTGCCGGGATCAACCCCAGCCTTACCTCACTAAAGGCAAAGAACGCCTCCTCACTGGCGACCACAACATCGCAAGCGGCAAGCAAACCGACGCCGCCACCAATGGCCGGGCCGTTGACCCGCGCGACCACCGGTTTGGCGAAGCCGGCAATGCGATGGAACAGCTGCCCCATCTGTCTGGCATCGCGACGGTTGTCAGCCTCATCCATTTCCCCGCTCTTACGCATCGCCGAAAGATCGGCGCCCGCCGAGAAACTCGAGCCTTCAGCGCCGATGATTACCAGCGAGCTGCATTCGTCATTCTCAAAGCGATCGAGAGCGTCGAGCATGGCCGCGATCATCTCGGCGTTGAGCGCATTACGAACCTCGGGGCGCGCCAGTGTCAGCCTTGCGACCCCACCTTGCGACTCGCTGCGAATCACACGCTCGGCTCCAGCAGTCGCGCGTCTACATCGATCTCCATGTTCATCAAGCCCTGCGCCATGGTTTTACCCTGTGTGTCGGCTAGCAGCGAGACGGTACCACCTCCGCCAAGCGCTCGCTGGCAGACAAAGTTGAGCGCGCAGAGGTTATCCAAACGATAGCGGGTCACCGGCCCCTCGACGTTGGAAGAATAGAATCCAGCGACGCGCGCAGCGGTCAGCTCGCGAAGCAGTTCGGGGTAGAACTTGGGGCTCAACGCGGCGATTCCGATGTTGCAGATGTCCCCTTTGTCGCCCGAGCGACCGTAGGCCACACGGTCGAGACGGACGTGCACTGTGCGCCCAACACCGCCATCTTCGCTATCGCCGATCACAACCTCCGGCTCCAACGAGCCTACCGAGATATCCGCTGTCGGCCCACAAAACGGCAGCTCGAGGCTGTGGCCATCCAGCTGCAATCGCGGGGTGACGGCGGCCCTATCAATCAGCGCCGGCCAATAGCCATAGGCGGGGGAGACCTGGGGGCGCCCGCCGGCACCACAGATCCCAGCAGGCCCAGCCAGTGCGATACCGGCTAGCTCGCGCGCCATGGCCTGAAGCGTCTTGGCGTCGGCGGCGCGCGCGGAGAAACGAAGTACCAGCTCATTGGGTTGCACCGCGGGAGAACCCGAACGGCCCCAGCACGCGTCGTAGCCGAGCAGATCGGTACGCTTGTCCAACAGCTCACCGCCAACCCGACTCCAGTATATCTCGGAGAACTTCTCGGCCTTGGCTACCGCCTCAGGACCACTGACGATAACGCTGGCGGCGAGTTTGTATCCAGCCTCGTAGGTCATCGAGACCTTGAGCCTATCGCTAGGCGGCCGGCCACGTACCGCGCGGACGCGCACTCGATCGCGGCCATCCGACTCACACTCGAAAGAGCTGAAATCCGCTATGACGTCGGGAGACCTATAGGCGCGCGGATCACCTATCTCGTATAGGGTCTGCTCGGTCACCGTGCGGATATCGACGACACCACCGCTGCCCGGGTGCTTGGTAAGCACGAACTCTCCGCTGGGCTCCACCTCTACCAGCGGATAGCCGATGTCCTCGTAGCTGGCCACGTCTCGCCACCGTGAAAAATTGCCGCCGGTCACCTGCGCACCACACTCGATCAAATCGCCGGCCAGTAGCCCCGCGGCAGAGCGACGCCCATACTCCCGAGCACACGCTTACG
>CAZPPZ010000441.1:0-1698 GCA_964588545.1 uncultured Myxococcales bacterium
TCGGTGATCGCCGAGCGCCACTGCTCCAGCTGCGCCTGGTGAACACCATTGCGCCTAAGGAATTCCCCGAGCTCGGCATCGCTCAACGCGCTGGCCTCCACCACCAATCGCAGCTTCTCCTCTATTGGCAGATCCCTAGATCGAGTCCCGCCAGATTTCCCACCGCGTTTCGCCATGCCGGGCAGCCTAGCCGCATCGTCCAGCCACCGCGACAGCGAGGCCTGCGAAACGCCAACCTCTGCCGCTAGAGATGTCGCACTGAGCCCATCCGAACTAAGCAGACGCTGCACCATCCTGCCCTTGAACTTCTCCGAATATCGCAACCTCCAAACCTGCCTCCCGCCCCGCCATCGTTATCCCATCCAGGCGGCAACTATCCTGACACATGTGCTATGCACTTATACGTGCTTCCGGCCAACCGCCGATGATTACGGTTGAGGAGGTGGACTATGAGAAAATGGCGAGTTTCGCCACTGTTTGTAATGGCCACTCTTGCCGTGACCGTTCAATCTGCGACCGCTGCAACACTGACGGTAACCAACCTTGCCGATGCCGGTGCGGGCTCGTTTAGAGCCGCCATTAGCGCAGCCACTAGCGGCGGCGCGATCGACTTCGCGGTAAACGGCACCATCGTTCTCAGTAGCGGCGAGTTAACGATAGACAAAGCGCTCAACATCATCGGGCCAGGATCGGGGCTACTAACGGTCAGCGGCGGGGGGAGCAGCCGAGTTCTCAGAGTCGAATCAGCTGGCAGCGTAACGATTTCCGGACTCACTATCAGCGACGGCTTTACGAGCGCCAACGGCGGCGGTCTCTACGTAGCGGATACCGATCTCTTAGTCAGGGATTGCAGCTTCAGCGCCAACCACGCCGAGGCAAACGGCAGCGCAATCTTCGGCTACGGATCGTACACGTTCTCATCCCCATCAAACTTCAGGATTCAAGCAAGCAGCGTCACGGCGAACAGCGCCGGTGGTGATGGCGGCGGCGTCTACTTCTCAGGCAACCTCGACATCATCGACTCGGTTATCTCGAACAATTCTGCGGTTCTCTCGAACGATTCGTCGCTTGGCCTAGGCGGCGGGATTTTTTCCCGATCGTCGGGCTCGGAGACCTCGTTGAGGATCACCCGTAGCACGATCAGTGGCAACCGTGCGGTCGACGGCGGCGGTGGTCTGTACTGCGTACGCAATTCGTGCACAATCGTCGACAGCGTGATCTCGGCCAACGAGTCGGGAGCCACGCTCGAATCTGCGTCAGTGCTACGATGCGGAGGCGGTATAGCGGCCGGCGCTGGCTCTTTGACCGTCGAGCGAACAACCGTCAGCGGCAACATAGCTATCACCGGCGGAGCCGGCATCTGCGGTATATTCGAAGAAACCACCGTCATAGACAGCCACATCGTGTCCAACACCGTCAGGGTCACCCCGGCAACCGGTCAGACGGCGAGCGGCGGGGGAATACTGTCGGCCGGACCGCTGACGCTTAGTGGGAGCACAGTCAGTGCCAACACTGCAGGCACGGGCGCCGGGCTGGAAGTTTTAGGTGAGGCGATCATTAACACCACCACCATTAGCGACAACCTCGCTTTGAGGATCCCGCCCTGGCCCCGTGCGCCAGCGGGCCAGGGCGGAGGGCTCAGGGGCTGCGCCAAGCTTTTTAACAGCACGGTAAGCGGCAACAGCGCCGACGAGGGCG
>CAZPPZ010000442.1:0-1691 GCA_964588545.1 uncultured Myxococcales bacterium
GGTACTTGTCGCACGGGAGTACCCCACCCGACCTAGCGACGGAGGCTCGCCTGGTCACCCGCCACGTCGGCTTGAGCAGCAAGTCGCGCGGCGCTATCGTCGCTGCCAATGCACGCCCGGACCAGCAACGAGTTCGTCCGACAGGGGCAAAACGGCCTAAGCATTGAGCGCTGGGGCAGGGTGGACTACCAAAGCGCCTGGCGCCAGCAGCTGCGCATCTGCCAGCAGCGACGCGCGGGGACCCGTGGCGATACCCTGGTAGTCTGCGAACACCCGCCTACCATCACCCTAGGGCGCCACGCTCCAGCGCAAGACCTACTTATCGGCTCGGCCGAGTGCCACAGCCGTGGCATCGGCGTGGCGCGCAGCGATCGCGGCGGCCGCGCTACCTATCACGGTCCGGGCCAGCTGGTGGTCTATCCCATCGTCGATCTAAGCGGACGCGGCCTCGGCGTGGCAGCCTGGGTGGGGCTGCTCGAGGAGGCCCTGATCGCGACGGTTGCGGCCCACGGCCTGAGCGGCCAGTGCCGCCAAGGACAACCCGGAATATGGGTAGGCGGGGCTAAAATCGCCTCGATCGGCCTGAGAATTTCTCGTGGCATAAGCTACCACGGTGTCTCGCTCAACTGCGACTTGGATGTGAGCGCCTTTGACTGTATCGTCGCTTGCGGCGCGGCCGACGGACGTATGACCTCATTGGCCGCCGAGGGCGCTCGGGCGCCCGGCGTTGATGCTGCCGCCACGACCCTGATCGAAGAGCTCTCGCGGCGACTGCTCGGGCGGCCCGCCAGCGCCAACAATTAGCCGCAGCCAAGTAGTACTATGACCGTTCGCTCGCGTGACCCACAACAACTTACCGCCGCCATGCTCGAGGGCGACCGTGTGGCACTAGCCCGCCTGATAACCGTAGTAGAGAACCGCTCGGGCGCCACCGCAGCGGTGATGTCGCAGGTCTACGCGGCCTGCGGCAGAGCAACCGTGATAGGTATCACCGGCCCTCCCGGCGCCGGCAAGTCGACGCTTACCAGTTGCCTGATCGAGCACCTAAGAGAACAGGACAAGACCGTAGGTGTGGTAGCCATCGATCCTTCTAGTCCTTTCTCCGGGGGATCGGTGCTTGGCGACCGCATCCGCATGCAGAAGCACTTTCTCGATCCGGGAGTGTTCATTCGCAGCCTCTCTACCCGCGGTAGCCACGGTGGCCTGGCCCGCTCGGGCCGCGACGTGGCTCGCCTCTTCGACGCCTTCGGCAAGGACTTCGTCATCATAGAAACCGTAGGCGTGGGCCAGACCGAGCTCGACATCATGGAGGTTGCCGACACCGTAGTAGTGGTGCTGGTGCCCGAGTCGGGCGACACGGTGCAGGTCATGAAGGCCGGGCTGCTGGAGATTGCTGACGTCTTTGTCGTCAACAAGTCAGATCGCGATGGTGCGGTACGCATGCGCACCGAATTGGAACTGATGCTCCACCTCAAAGCTCCGGAGAAAGGCGAGGGGGGGTGGCAGGTGCCGGTGCTCATGACCCAGGCCTCGAGCAGTCAGGGAACCCCCGAGCTGCTGCAAGCCTGCCATGACCACCGTGGCTACCTCGATGATGCCGCCAACGCCGAGCGCCGCGGTGCCCGATTGCGAGCCGAGGTAATGGAGATCTGCGAAGAAGAAATAATGAGGCGGCTACGCGGCTGCCTTGA
>CAZPPZ010000443.1:0-1672 GCA_964588545.1 uncultured Myxococcales bacterium
CGCATGTTTTGCGAAATGGCCGAGCACGGCGGCGACAGCGCCTCCCTGTGGAGCAAGGACGACGGCGGCTACAAACCGCTTTCCTGGCGCGACGCCGCCCGGCGCGTGCGCGAGATGGCCAAGGGCTTGGCGGCGCTCGGCGTGCGATCGCGGCCGAGCCGGCTCGCGTGCGCGGCGCACACAGACCGGGCCAGCCATGACCGGTAATCGTACCGAGCGTGCTGCGCGGGAAGCAGACCCCGGCGCAACACACTCCGCCGCGGTGACGCGGACCGGAGTCGATCGCCGCGCGCAGACTGCTGTTGCCGTCGCCCTCGTCTTGGCCTACGCCGAACACGACTATGCGCGTCGCTCCGCGGGTGTTGGCGTCGGAAATTGCGGTGGCAAGGTTGGCCGCGGTGGCGTCGGTTGAGAGTAGCTCGGGAGATAGTATGTCGGCGTGTGCGCCCGCGCCGTTCGAACTCGTTGCTGGCGCGGCTAGCCCCGAGCCGGTCAGCAGTAACAACTGCCGGTTCACTATAGAGGACAGGGAAGAGGAGAGCACCGCACGCAGTGACGCGAGCGCTCTCGTCTGGGGGGTCGAGGAAAAAACCGCTACCCGACTGGCTTGCAGAGCCGCAGCCGGAAGAAAGCCGGAGGCCCGCAATTGTTCCCAGCCGCGTCGCAGGTCGGCGCTACGGCCGCGGCTGCTGAATATAGCGTTGACCGTGGCAATGCCGCCAGCGTAGATCAGCTGTGGGCGTTGGCCATTGCGAAGCAGCGCTTCTAGCATCCCCGCTTGACACAAAGAACGCTCGAGATCACCGACGAGGATCCAGGCTTGGCGATCGAGTCTCGCCGTTGCGGTCTCCGATTCTGGCTGGCTCAAGAGCATCCAGGGCACGATGCTCCACGTTAGGATCGCGCGTAGGGGCGTGCAAGCTGTTATGGCTATTTTGATTGCAGAGCGACCGAGTGGCGTTATAGATGGTCGCCGAACCTGCCCGCTGCTCGGCCCCCAGCTGGGTGGGTAGTGACAGGGGCGGCAACGTAGGGGAAGACCGGTACGATGAAGGACAGGATTATAATTGCCAATGCTAGCGGCTTTTGGGGTGACGAATCTGCCGCCGTCGCGCGTCAGGTCGGTGGCGGCCCGATCGACTACCTGACCATGGATTATCTCTCCGAGATTACCATGATCATTCTTGGCCGGCAGAAGGCGGCCGACGCTGAGCTGGGCTATGCCCGGGATTTTGTCCGTCATGTTGGTGGCGTCCTTGAAGAGATAGTCGCTAAGGACATAACCGTCATTGCCAATGCCGGAGGCATCAACCCCCAGGCCTGCGCCGCTGCGATTACGGCGTTGATGGAAGAACGCGGTATGAGTTTGCCGGTAGCTGTGGTTGACGGTGACGACCTTATGCCACGGCTCGACAGTCTGGTCGCCGACGGTGCGACCTTTCCTCATCTTGACAGCGGTCAGGCCCTGGGCGAGCGCCTGGCTAAGATAAACTCTGCCAATGCTTACGTGGGAGCCAGGCCGATCGTAGAGGCCCTTCGTCGTGGCGCACGAATCGTCGTAACCGGGCGGACCTATGACGCCGCGAGCGTGGTGGCACCCCTGATCCATGAGTTCGACTGGGGCTGGGAGGCTTGGGAGCGGCGTGTCGCGGGGCTGCTCGCGCGCCTCTAC
>CAZPPZ010000444.1:0-1668 GCA_964588545.1 uncultured Myxococcales bacterium
CGGGGTTCCGACGCGGGCGCGTGCTCGCTGACCTTGAGAAGCTCTTCGGACATGACCTCTAGAGTCGCAACCTTCACAGCATCGCCATCCTCGGCATAGAAACGACGCAGGTTGGTCATCAAGCGCAAGAGCATCTGACGCTTGGTCACGGTCGCGACGAATTCGTCGGACCACTTGCCCGCGTCCACACCTTGACGCTCAAGTAGCGCCACTAGATCTTCGCGCTCGAGCACAGTGCCCATGTTGAAAGGGTCGAGAAGCATCGCTGAGGTCACATCGCGCACTATAAAATGTCCCGGGAATCCTACCCCCTCCATCGCCCACCCACAGGCTTCGGCGATATCCATATAGACGATAGACAAGGTCAGCGGAACACCCCTACGGCTTTCGAGGACGTCGTTGAGACAGTTGTTGCAGGGGTCGTAGTATTCCTCTTTGTTGCCGCGAAAACCCAACTCGCCAAAGACCATGGCGCTGAGGCTGGCGAGGCGCTCCGACTCGGCTATGCCATCGAGCCGCACGGCCACGCTTTGACCAAGCCGCGACAGCAGCTCGAGGTGGGGTTCTATCTCTAGATAAGGATGATGAATGCGTGCAACCGCCAAAGCTGCTGCAGGCAGATTAATCGCCTCGTCCTCGCGCGAGATCAGGTCGCAGAACAGACGAACGGTGCGCTCGTGGTCGCTTCTATCAGAGTACGGCATGGCTATTTTAAGTCGTCGAGCCAGCGATCGGTGTTACGCAAGGCCAACGCCACGATCGACTCCATCGGGTTAACCCCCACTGGAGATGGAATCGCGCTGGCATCAGCAATAACCACACCGCCTACGTCGTGCAACCGCCCGGCCTCATCGGTGGCACCGAGTGAGGCTGATTCGCGCATCCTGCAACTGCTCATTATGTGCACGGTCATCAACTCAACGTCGCTGCGCAGCTGCTTGCGCGCTTCGATCTTGGCGAGCTCACCTGGGTGGTCGATCTCAGGAAGTTGGGCAAACGGCAGTAACACCTTCTTCGCTCCGGCCGCAAACATCTGTCCTGCTGCAAGCGCCACCCCTCGGTGAACGTTCTCGACATCACGATCGTCGAGCCGAAAACTCATCCACGGCCGTAGGTCAGGACCAAGATGGACACGGCCTTCGCCAACATCCTCGACCAGGCAGGCGGCCGCCAACATATGATTATACAGTCGCATCTGCTCGCCGTGCTCGCGCCCCATCCCCGACAAGCGCATCCCGAGCAATCCCGGTGGCACTCCAGCGTAGGAAATCATTATGCCCTCATCGAGAAACTCGTGGACCTGATGAGCCTGATGGGCACCCTTCCACTGATCAAGCGGCTCATCAAAGATACCCACGACCTTGGCATTGGGATGGGTGTGCAGCCCGCGGCCGATCATACGACCGCGGAGCAGGCTGCGCTTGAGGATCCCCGGGGTTTGGCTGGCACCGGCGGCGAGTACCACCAGACGCGCACGCACTACGAAGCGGCCGTAGGCACGGCCAAACTCATCGACAAAACGTCCACGCACACCAGCGGCGCGGCCGCGTGCGAATAGCACGCGGGCTACCCTCCCGGTGGTAACCAGCCCGGCTCCCGCCTGCAGGGCACGCGGGATTGTCGCGACCAGCATCCAGCGGCTGGTGCCGGTCCGCGCGACATGGATGG
>CAZPPZ010000445.1:0-1639 GCA_964588545.1 uncultured Myxococcales bacterium
GATATCGCGGAGTTCAGGCTAGCGCTGACGACGCAGGCCGAGAATGTGCCTAGGCAGGTGGTCGAAGAGGTCGAGCGGAAACTTGCCGCCGTGGCCGAGCTGCCGCCGGTGGCGGTGGTTGTCGAGCGGCCGCAAAGTGCAGCCCCGGGGGCGGCTCCTGTTGGTCCGGCAGCCGGGGCCCCAGGTCGGAAGCCTACGCGGGTTGACGGCGTCGAGCGACTGATAGCCGTGGCCAGTGCTAAGGGGGGGGTGGGCAAGTCTACCGTGGCCGCCAATCTAGCCGTTGCTTTGGCCGCGCAGGGCAAGAGCGTTGGGCTTCTCGATGCAGACATCTATGGTCCGAGCATCCCGACTATGTTTGGTGTGGCCAGCGGTGAGAAGCCCGACAGCGGCGACGACGGCCGTTTGATTCCGCTCGAGCGCTACGGCGTGCGCTTGGTGTCGATGGGCTTCTTCGTTGCCGAGGGTGCGCCACTGCTGTGGCGCGGGCCGATGCTCACCAAGGCACTTACCCAGTTTCTTCGTGACGTTGAGTGGGGAAAACTCGACTACCTCATAATTGATCTGCCTCCTGGCACCGGTGACGTGCAGATGACTCTGACCATGCAGGTCGCTTTGGATGCGGGAATAATCGTTACCACTCCACAAGACGTAGCACTACGTGATGTCGAACGCGGGGTTCGTATGTTCCAGCAGGCCGAGGTGCCGGTGGCCGGTGTAATCGAGAACATGAGCTTCCACATCTGTCCAAACTGTGGGCGCAGTTCGGACATCTTTGGCAAGGGTGGTGGCGAGGATGTGGCCAATCGCTACGGCTTGCGCTTGCTCGGGCGCATTCCTCTGGAACGGGGCCTGCGTGAGAGCGGTGACGCTGGTCATCCATTGGCGGCTGGGCACGCCGACAGCCAGGCCGCACGGGCATTTGCGCAGGTAGCCCAGGGGCTTGGTCTGGAGCTGCCGGGCAGTGAGGTGGGCCATGCCTGAGGCTGTGGCTAGCGATAGCAGGCAGGCGCCGCTCGAAGGTGTTGGCGCCGTAATTGCGGTTTCGGGCTGCAAGGGCGGGGTGGGCAAGTCGACGGTTGCCGTCAACCTCGCCATGGCTCTGACCCGTCTTGGCCACAAGGTGGGGCTGGCTGACGTCGACATATACGGACCGAGTGCGCCTATCATGCTCGGCATCGAAGATTCCCCCAGGCCCCAGGGTGATGAGCGTATTCGGCCGATTCGTGCCCACGGTATCGATGTCATGTCGATGGGCTTCTTCCTTGATGAAGATGCACCGGTAATCTGGCGTGGCCCGATGGCGATGAGCGCGACCAAGCAGTTCCTGCGTGGGGTGGTTTGGGAGGGATTGGACTACCTCGTTGTCGATCTGCCTCCGGGTACCGGCGACATAGCTTTGACTCTGGCCCAGGAGATTCCGCTTGATGGGGTTGTCATCGTCACTACCCCCCAAGATGTTGCTCTTGCCGATGTAAGGCGTGGCATTGCCATGTTCCATCGTCTCAACACCCCGGTACTCGGGGTGCTTGAGAACATGAGCGGTTTTGTCTGCCCGGACTGCGAGCACCGAGACGATCTCTTTGGTAGCCGCCGCGGCGAGCAGCTCGGTAACGAGCTGGGGGTTGCCCTACTTGGC
>CAZPPZ010000446.1:0-1632 GCA_964588545.1 uncultured Myxococcales bacterium
ATGCCCAATGCTGTGCTAGATAATGAAGACTACACCAAAACGATGGATGTTAAAAAAGCAGAGTGTCTAATGTGCTTTGGCGACTATAAATACAGGGATCAACTGGGCCGTGGAGCGCGTAAAGCCATAAAGTCTGTGTGGGAGTCGCTAGCCAAGTTCGAGGACGATATTCAGTGGGTTATGAATCGCTTCGGTGATTACAGGCCAGCCGATCTTGAACTGGCAAGCACAATCATCTACATAGATCGAGAATCGCGGAAGAGCTCTCAGACTCTGCGCAAACTCGCACGTCGCGTTCAGGAAGTGAGACGCCGCGTTTCGGATGCGGACGTTCTTGCTAGGACGAGGCATCTGTACAACAGGGAACTACTTCGGTCAATAAACAACAATGGCGAAGAAACGGATTGACACGAAAGAGGCGGCCGAGGAGATCATGTCTCGCATCGACTGGCTTACCCGGTGCGAATGGTCGCAGCGCAAGATTCAGCACAAGCTGCAAGAGGAGGGCTGGGGATGGATCGGCAAGAACCGTTTCGAGTCACTGGCAAAACGCGAACCGCGAAAGGTGGCGGTGTACCTCTGCCCTGAGTGTCGGCAGCGAGTTACGCTCTACCCTTGTCTGATCTGTTCGCTTCGCAGACGCCGGAAGAGTCAATCGCTGAAAGTCGAGCCGCGTGAGATGGGCAAGGGGCTCCGCCAACTGCGACGAAAGCACGTTGCTAAGGGAGGACACTTGCTGTCCCTGAACGAAGTTAGAAAAGAAGTCTCGAAGCGACGGGGATAAGATGATAACTGTTGCCAAGTTCTACGAAGCTGTGAAAAGGATGCGGTGGTCGCAAGAGCATCGCAACTCCTGGCCTGGCTCATTCCGCGAAATGGCGTACTGCGAAAAGGTGGTAGATGACATGCTACGCGAACTCGGCGACGGACCACTCAACGACAAACGGCAGATGCGGGAGGAAAAGAAGTGACCGCAACGGCGCGAACCGGCTGGATTCGCGTCTCCCGAAAGGTTCGCTGTCCGATCTGCGACCATCCTGATTGGTGCTGCATCTCGGCGGCCGGGGACGCGGCGTGGTGTATGCGCGTCAAGTCGCCAATATCGAAATCTACCGACATCGGTATCGGCTACCTGCATCGGCTTAACGGCCAACTCAAGCGGCGGCTGCCGCCGGTGCGGCATGTTTCCGTGCCAGTCCGTACTGCACGAGATTGGCGGCGGCTCGTAGAAGAACATTATGAGAGAGCCGGCTACGAGCGGTGGCGATTAGCAGAGCGCCTTGGTGTGTCAGTGGAGTCGCTTGAGCGGCTGCAAGTAGGCGCGGGGATCAACGGGAGAGGAGAACCTTACACAACATGGCCTGACAGGACACCGGCTGGGAGCGCGCGCGGCGGAAGCGAGGCGGCGCTAGACGGCGCCGAGCCGATCCTCGCTCACATCGGTGACGATGAGCTTCTCGAGCCGGGGGAGCTTCCCGCGGCGAGCGAGGTTGATCGTTCGGATGACGTGCATTTGCCCCATCGGTCCTCCCCCCCCGAGCACCCAGGCGACGCGGTCGGCCGGCTGCAGGTCGGCGCGGGTGTAGGAGGCTTCGATGCAGGCGCAAGGCTCGACGTGGGACGGCTGGGAGG
>CAZPPZ010000447.1:0-1628 GCA_964588545.1 uncultured Myxococcales bacterium
CGAGTGCTGGTTTTGCCTCGGAATGGGTGCTCGGATAAGGCCGTTGCATGCAATCAGACCTTGCTCGGCAGATTCGGGCCCAGGGGCATCAGCGAGGATAAGCTCGATCTTGTCCACGTTCAACGAGTCGTGGAAGATCCAGTTGCGTGCCCCTAGTCTCTCGTAGAAGTCGTCCACCACCATGGTCAGGCGGTCCAACTGCCGTTCGATCTCCAGGATCTGCTGGCGTTGCTGGCGGGCGATGAACAGCGTCAGGAGTTTCGCGCCTTGAATCTGCTGCGACAACTCCTGGTAGGAGGGCAGGTCCTTCGCTGACCCATAGGGGGTCCGCTGGCTAGAACCGTTCGGGCGCCGCCTTGACACCACCAGATTATACCGAACGCGGGCGCGCTGCGGCATCGTGACTTTCCCTCGTCCGGGCCGCCCCGCGGTTACTGTCCATCCAGCCAGACAGAACAACCGCCGGTCTCAGGACCACGCGACCGACTAGCGAGTGGGGCGGACAGCCAGATCTACATAGAGGCGGCAGGGCGACGCTGTGCTCGCTGGCCGCTTCATGCGTCGATCTTTGAGTTCCACGCATGACCGGGTTAGCGTCGTAACGAATCCCGGTGGTTGGGCTTCCTTATCACTGGTCTTCATCCGAAAACTACTGGAAGCCCACGTAGCCCTGTCGACGGCCGTCGCCACCCAGAGGGCCACGTACTAACACTGGAACAGGTGTCAACTAGGCAGGCAATCGATCAGTCCAGAAGAAGCCCGCTGGTTCGAGCGCCTTGATCTCCTGAACCACGTCGGCATCAAACAGCTTTGAGCAATCGCAATCTCGGTACGAGGCACCACACCTCGAGCACTCTGACTGCCCAATGATGGCAGCCATGGCAGGCCGCAGCAGGCCAAGTCGAAGAGACTCCTCAAGAGCCTCATTGCCAGGTCTCAGTCTGAACTCCACCATCATAGCCTGCCGCTCCTCGTCGAAGTAAGGTTCGAACATCGCTTCGTCGGCAGGGAGTCGCTTGAGGCGTAGCTCCCCTGAAGACGCGAGCACGTCGGCCACTCGAGGAACCTCGTTGGCTGGCTCCATCTCAGACGCGATAAAGCCAGCAACGTTGTTGGACCATTCGGCGAGATCTGACCCGTCCACGGGTGGCCTACTCAGCGGCTGAGACAGCCACTTCGCTAACTCATTCACGTGCCCCATGACAGAGACCGGCCTTCCGGTAGTAGCGGTACAGAAATGGCCGCCAAGGAGCCGATTCTCGGGTCCAATAGACCCGTTTTCAGGCTCGGCGGGCAGATTCTGGCCGTTTGGAGTTTACCCGAACGGTTTTCCGCCCCTTACGACCTTCCCAAGCGGCTGTGTGAGCCGGAAATCGATCAAGACTCATCGGGTATCGAGACATATACGATCAGTTGGAGGTCTCGGCACCATCGTTAGCGACCAAAAATGTACCGTTGATACCGGAAGGCCAGATCGCGGTCGGGTGGCGCAGTGGAAAGCCGACTGGCGTGCACTTCTGCGCGATCGGCGGCCAGGCGCTGAACGCCTACCCTTATCCAATGTTTTTGTCCGAATGTTAGTATGTAGCCCTCTCGGTGGCGACGGTCGTCGAGAGGACTACGTGCAG
>CAZPPZ010000448.1:0-1626 GCA_964588545.1 uncultured Myxococcales bacterium
GACGGCGGCCCCGGTTACATCGCCCATCCGTTGAGCCAACCCCCCGAGCCACCGGCTGCCGCCGGGCGTGACGGCGAAGACGGCGACAACAATACCGCGCTGGTCTTGTACACCTCGGGAACCACCGGGCGACCAAAGAGCGTACCGCTCAGCCACGCCAACCTGCTCGCCAACCTCGACGTGCTATCTAAGCTGTGGCAGCGCAGCAGCGACGACCGCCTACTTCACGTCTTGCCCGCCCACCATTTTCACGGCTTGGTATTGGCGTTGTACGGCAGCTTGCTAGCCGGCAACGAGATCTTTCTGCTACCCGTCTTCAAGCCTCGCGCTGCTCTCGATGCCATCGCCGGCTGCAACATAAACCTGCTCATGGCGGTGCCGACGATATACAGCCGTCTGCTCGCCGAGGCCGGCGAGCAAGACGAGCTGTCCGGGCTGCGTCTGGCGATTAGCGGCTCAGCGCCACTGGGCGAGACCGTGTGGCAGCGCTTTTACTCACGCTTTGGCGTTGAGCTAGTCGAGCGCTACGGCCTGACCGAAACCGGCATCATTGCCGCCAATGCTCCAGGCACTGCTCGCGCGGGTAGTGTGGGGCGGCCGCTGACCGACACCACCATTACGCTGCTCGGTGAGTCTGGCTACGCCGGGCCCACACCCGGACGCCGCAGCGAGCAAGGAGAGATATGTGTCTCGGGCCCCTCAGTTTCGCCGGGCTACGGCAACGACGAGCAAGCAACAGCGAAGGCTTTCCACCATGGCCGTTTTCACACCGGGGATCTCGGCTACTTCGATGCCGACGGCTACCTGTGGATCGACGGCCGTCGCAAGGATCTGATCATCGTCGGCGGGACCAATGTCGTCCCCGGGGAGATCGAAAACGTTCTGCAAAAAGTCGAGGGCGTAGCCGAGGTTGCTGCCGCGGGGCTGGCTGATGACGACCTCGGCGAGATCGTCGTAGCCTACGTGGTTGCCGATCCGCAATACGCCGCATCTGCATATACCGAAGCGACCTACATCGGCGCGACAGATGCCGATCCGGCAGAAGCTGCGGCAACATATTCTGCCACAACAGATACCGTTGCCACAGATGCCGCCCAAGCGGCGCTAGAGGCGAGACTGCGTGAGGCAGCCATGGCGCAACTGGCCCGCTACAAACAACCGCGCCGCTACTTCTTCATCGCCGAGCTACCGCGCAACGCGATGGGCAAGATCGACCGCGGCCAGCTAAGCCCGGCTGACTAGCCGCACTAGGCCGCTATAGGACCGGTCACTTCGCACTCTCAGTTTCGGGGCACTCAGCCCGCACTGTGAGCCAGAACTCCGCCGAGTCGTCGGGGATTGCGAGCTGAGTCGCTTCATATACCGGGTGAGCTTCATGCCGGTCCGGCCTTTGCCTTGAAGTAGTGCCGCTGCGGATCCTGCGGCCCGGTGCCGATCTCCGCACCGTGGAGCGTGTGCTTGTGCACGAACGCGATCGCCTCTTCGACGGCTCGAACCGGGAGCGAGTGAATATCCGTGCGATCCACGATGCGACTTCTGTCGGTGCCGCCAAAGCGGCCGGCCTGGATCCAGGCGTCGGGGAAATGACGCTCACGGCCGTTGCCGAAGAGGATCACCGACGACCCG
>CAZPPZ010000449.1:0-1625 GCA_964588545.1 uncultured Myxococcales bacterium
TTTCGAGCACGCCGCTGGCGCGCGGCCCCAAGGCGCCGCGGTGGGGGAGCGGCCAGACTTCGATCATGCGCCAGGGAGCCAAGGGCTGTTCCTCCTGCCAAGTGGCAGCCGTGAGGGCCGGTCGGTAGGTCGTCGCCACTGCCGCGGTGCGCTGTCCAACTGCGGCGGCGCAGGCCGCCCCCTGCGCGGGCAGCGTGCCATAGTCGGGCTCCGTGCGGTGCGCCTTTTCGAGCGGGGCCACGCGGACATAGGGGCGGGCGAGGTGCAGGGCGGAGAACGTCTTGCCGTCGTCGCTGACCCGCATGGCGCTGGTCCGGGTGAAGGTGAACGAGCCTGTCGTGAAGGTGGCTGACCACCGTCCGAACCGCAGCCGCACACCTCGGATGTCGGGATCGCGGATGACGTAGTCGGTGCGGACGGGCGTTTCTGCGACGCCCCGCATTGCCAGTTGCTGGTAGGCATGGGCGCCGAGGGTCAGGTCGAACCGGTCGTGGCACACGTTGTCGCGCGCCATGGCGTTGGCCAGCGCGGCGTTCTCGCCGTCGCCGGTGACCGCAGCCACCATTGCCACGTGGTGCGGCCAGAAGGTCCGCCACTGGTCCTTCCACCAGATATCGGCGCCGTCATTGAAGTGGTGGGGCGGCTCAAGGTTGAGGGGGTAGTAGGGAATCGACTTGCGGAGGATGCCTTCTGCCTGCTTGCTGCCTGTCGCCCACCAATAGAGGTAGAGCGCCCGCACGTTGACGGCGTGGTAGTACATCGTCTCGAACTCGCAATGCCGGTCGCCGTAGATTCGGTACCGGTAGGGGAACATCCCGTTGGGCAACTGGTCACGGCCGAGGGTCTGGAGGATGCGCTGCGCCATTCGAAGGTACTTGACTTCGCCCGTCAGCACCCAACCATGCACGTACACCGCCATGGGCTGTGTGATAGGGTTGACGTATGTCTCCGACCGACCCATGAGGCCATTGAAGGCTTCGGGAGTGGTGTTGCGTTGGATGTTCTCCAGCACCACCGCTCGGAACCTCTGGACCCGTTGGACGCCGAGCTCGGCCTTGAGCGCCGGCCGGGCCTCGATCTCCAGCAGGGGCACGGTGTAGTGGTGCATCGACCATGTGCCCAGCGAGTTGGGGTGCCACTTCTCCGCCTGCTTGGGGTCGGTGGGGGCGGTCTGCAGGCGGACGAACAGCTTGTCGAGCCACTGGCGGCACATGTCGAGCAGCCGTTGGTTGCCGACGTGTTCGCTATCAGGTGACAGGTAGCCCCAGAGCGCGCAGTCGAGGAACAGACCCCACTGATCCCAAGTGGTCTGGGCCGCCGACTGTTTCAGCTTGCCTTGCAGCGCTTTGGTCAGGAAGCCATCGCACCAGTCGGCGCCCGCGTTGGGACAGCCCGCTGGCGTGCGCTGCGTTTCGTCGAGAAAGTGGGTGTGCCACGGCTTCGTCGGCAGCGGCTCCACGGGGGCGACGGATTCGTAGGCGACGCGCTCCGCGCAGACGAGCGTCAATGAACAAGAAAAGAAAAAAACAAAAAAAAAAACATACCCCCCCCACCCCCTGCGTTTCTTCAAAAAAACCAAAAACCCCCCTTTCTCTGGTCGCCGTAACCGATGGATCGCCGCTCTC
>CAZPPZ010000450.1:0-1609 GCA_964588545.1 uncultured Myxococcales bacterium
TTGTCGATGGAAACCACAAGATGTAGGGGGAACTTGCGTCAAGTGGATACCCCCTAACTCGATTATCGGTTCAGCGTGTGGCTCACATGGCCGGCCCGGATGGCCGATCCCTAAGAAATCGAGCCGCAATCCTGTCGCCTGACCCTGGACAAGCGGTCAGGATATGCTATAACCGAGGGCGACAGGCGAATAAATCCCCGATAGCTCAATTGGTAGAGCGAGCGGCTGTTAACCGCTAGGTTGTAGGTTCGAGTCCTACTCGGGGAGTTGACATAACTCAAGCCTAATCCGTGACTTACGGATACCTGCCGGCGTCAGGCAGTGAGGTTCAGGAAGCCCGAAAAGTGGTCATTGACCACATTTTGAGCTCCAAAGGAGCCTCACGATGCCGATCAGAACCCAACCGCGCATCCCGTCGCATCGTCTGCACAAAACCTCGGGCCGAGCGGTGGTCCGTCTCAACGGTCGAGACATCTACCTTGGCAGGCACGGCACTCCTGAGAGCCACGCCAACTACAACCGCGTGATCTCCGAGTGGACGAGCAACTTCCGGCAACTGCCAAGCAACAAGGCCCACCCCAACACGCCGTCGTTGAGCATCTGCGAGATCGCTCTGCCGTACCTGAGCTTCGTGGAGCAGTACTATCGCAAGCACGGGCGGGCCACGAGCGAGGTCTATTCGATCAAACGCGCACTGGACCCCCTGATTGAGCTGTACGGCAGGACGGAGGCGCGGAATTTCGGCCCCTTGGCGCTGAAGACGTATCGAGACGCGCTCATCGCGGCGGATCTCTCGCGTGGCGTGGTGAACAACTGGCGCCACAGAAGCCCGGCACATGGCCCCTTATGAACGGTTGGGGCTCTGGGGTGTCGGCGGTCCGTGCGCTGCGTTCCCAGAATTCCTGGTGGCGACGGAGCGTGGAGGTGTCGCCGCGATGGAAATGCTCTGCCGCGATCTCAAGAGCGTCGGAAAGTATCTCTCTCGCACGATCAGCTATGGTCCCACGCGCGGCGAGGATGGGAGCGTCGTTCCCGAGAGCGCGGTCGAGTACGAACCGCTTCTTCACAATCTGACGGAGAATGAACGGCGGCATTACGACCAGATCGCTGACCTGTGGTTGGAGCTTCTGACGGCATTCGGGTTGGCCGAACAGAACGCCGGCCAGGGACGCAACTCTCACCGATACGCCCAATTCTACTCGGCCCAGCAGCGTTTCTTTCTGCAACTGATGATGGCCTACACGTTACCCGACGTGATTCCGGCCATCGAGAAGGACCTCAAGCAGGGGCGCTCCGTGATCCTGAGTCTCTTCAACACGGGTGAGGCGCAAGCGGATCGCAAGGTGCCTGACAGTCATTCGCGCATTGCAATCAAATCGCTTATCGGCGCGGTTGCCAACCAGCGGCCTCTCGAACTGGTGCTAGGCAACGAGCGACCTGCGACGAACGTCGGACCGGGCGGCGGCGGTTACTCGCGGCATCTGCCGTCGGCTACTCCGCCCCCGCAAAGCGCTGCGCGTTCCAGTACGCACTCAGCCGTTGGAACGCTCCGCCTAGGCTATCCGTCGCGAGTTGAACCTCAGCGGCCATTTCCGCAAATTCAGTCGCC
>CAZPPZ010000451.1:0-1577 GCA_964588545.1 uncultured Myxococcales bacterium
TAAGCCATGAATACCCCAAAACGCAAAACCAAAGCCAATCACCTCACGTTTTTACACAGGCTGGACCCAAAACAGCCATTCAAGCCCAAAGCCGCGAACGTCCGCTTCCGGATCGCAAAGATGGTATATCGCGGCGGCTGCGCCCGACGCTATCAGGATGAGCGCAGCCCCTTCTCGTATGATCGTAGAATCGGGGTCGACCTGACCTCGGAGATCGAGGAAGGAGCGATGACGATGGCACATTTTGTAGGTCTAGATGTTTCGGTGAAGGAGACGGCGGTGTGCGTCATTGACGAGGTTGGCGAGGTGGTGTTGGAGCAGAAAGTGCCGACCGAGCCGGACGACATCATCACGTTACTGACCTCAATCGACGGGACCTATGGCCGGATTGGGATCGAGGCCGGCCCGCTCTCGCAATGGCTGGTCAACGGTTTGGCTGCCGCCGGGCTGCCGGTTGTCTGCGTCGAGACCCGGCACATGCAAGCGCTGCTCAAGGGACAGCAGATCAACAAGAGCGACCGCAACGATGCGCGCGGCATCGCGCAGATGATGCGGGCCGGGCTGTTCAAGCCGGTGCATGTGAAGACCCTGGTTGCCCAGGAGCAGCGGATGCTGCTGACCAGCCGCAAGCTGCTCCAGAGAAAACTGCTCGACATCGAGTGCGATCTACGCGGGACGCTGCGCAACTTCGGTCTCAAGGTGGGCGCGGTCAGCGTCCGTGGCTACGAGGCACGGATCCGCGAGCTGGTCGAAGACTTTCCGAAGCTGGCTGCTATCGTGGAACCGCTGCTCACCGTCCGGCGAGTGATGCGCCAGCAGTTCGCGGTCCTCCACAAGATGCTGCTCGACACGGTCCGCCATGACCCGATTTGCCGACAGCTCATGACAGCACCTGGCGTCGGCGCGGTCGTCGCGCTGACTTACCGGGCTACCATTGATCAGCCGCAGCGCTTCGTTCACTCCAGGGCGGTCGGCGCGCATGTCGGTCTGACGCCGAAGCGATACCAGTCCGGCGAGATCGACTATGATGGCCGTGTGTCCAAGTGCGGCGACACCATGCTCCGCACGATGTTGTACGAGGCCGCGCAGTCGCTCCTCACCCACAGCCGGAAATGGTCCTGGCTGAAGGCGTGGGGCATGCGAGTGGCCCAGCGGCGCGGCATGCGCCGTGCCATCGTCGCAGTCGCGAGGCGCCTGGCCGTCATTCTGCACCGCATGTGGGTCGACGGCACCGAGTTCCGCTGGAGCAACGGCCCTGCCGTCGCCAAGGCAGCCTAAACCTTCGGCTGAATTGACAAGGAGATCAACGAGTTCTGCTCCGGCAGAAAGATGTCCTCACGGGGACGATGGGTGGGGTGAGTTCGTAACGTCCGCAGATCCTGCTGCTGACCGGCGGCAAGGGCGCCCGAAAGATTGAACCGCCTCATCCTCTTATCCCATCATGAGGTGGCCACGCGCCAACCTCGAAGAGAAGCAAGAGCCCCGTGCGGCAACATCAGCCAGTGCAAAACGACATGCAGAAGGAATGTGGCATGACCTAACCAGAAAGCTCTTGACCTAGGCCGCGATAGAGAAGC
>CAZPPZ010000452.1:0-1569 GCA_964588545.1 uncultured Myxococcales bacterium
CGCAGCCCGGGCAGAGCTGAAGATCTCATGGCTCGGCAAACAAGAAATGTTTAACTGGCCTTTTGCCCGACTGCTGCGCCGTCTCGGTGGTATCGCGGTTGCGCGCGGTGCCAGTGGAAACCTTGTAGAGCAGCTTGCTGCTCTGTTCGCTACGACCGACAGGCTGTGCCTGGTCTTCCCGGCCGAGGGTACTCGCGGCTACGTCGATTACTGGAAGTCGGGCTTCTACCACGTTGCTCGCGCAGCCAATGTGCCGATCGTTCCAAGCGTACTCGACTATGGAAGCCATCGTGGAGGGTTCGGTCCGCCGCTGCTGGCTAGCGGGGACTTTAGCCGCGACATGGACTGTCTGCGCGAGTTTTATTTGGGCGCCACCGGTAAGTACCCCGAGCGTACCGGTCGTATCCGTCTCAAAGAAGAGGACGAGCGCGTCGAGGCCAGTGGCGCTTGAGCGATCGATGTTTTCCGAGGGGGTGCGTCACCTAGTCCGGGTTGATGCGCGCATGGCGGCGTTGGTGGCCGCTGCCGGTGCCTCGCCGATGCCGCGTCGCGTTGGTCGCTATGCCGCGTTGGTGCGAGCGATCATCTCTCAGCAGGTTTCGACCGGAGCCGCTCGTGCGATCCGTGCTCGCGTCCAAGCTGCCGCTGGTGGTTATCTCAGTGCCGACAGATTGGCCGCGCTTGGCGACAGCGAGCTACGAGCTGCTGGTCTGTCGCGGCAGAAGATCGCGTACATCTCCGACCTTACTGATCGAGTGCGATCGGGGCGCTTGCGTCTGGATCGTCTCCACCGTCTCGACGATGAAGAGGTGATAGCCGAACTCACCCGTGTTCATGGCATCGGCCGATGGACTGCCGAGATGTTCTTGATGTTCGTCCTGTCGCGACCCGACGTGCTGCCGGTGGGGGACCTGGGGATTCGCGAGGGGTTTGTGCGTGTTTATGCTCTACGCAAGCGCCCCTCGCCGCGGCGGATGGCCGAGCTCAGCCGCCCCTGGCGCCCCTACCGTTCGGTGGGCTGCTGGTATCTGTGGCGCAGTGCTGAACTGGCGGCGAACACTCAGTAGCACGGCTCGCTCGCCCGCAGGCAGGCACGCGTGACCTGGCTGTGTTAGAATTGCCTATAGTGATGAAGATCTTCTCGAAAGTTGCCGCCGTAGTATTGGTGAATCGATTGTTGTGTCTGTCGACACTGGTAGGGCTAGTCGGTAGCAGTGGGTGTATGGCCAGCACTCGTCGCCAAGCCTGGGTGGCGCGTACCGACTTGGTATCGCTTTCGCGTGAGGCGCTGCTGGATTGCGCCGGGCCACCCGATTCAACCGAGCTAGATGGTGCGCGTGAGTACCTACACTACGTGGGTCGCCCGGCTGAGGGTGAGGGCAAGGCGAGTGACAAGTCGATATGTGTGGCGACCTTCGTTCTGCGCTACGGCAGTATCGATCGTGTAGATTACACCACTCCCGGAGGCCGCCTCTCCACCGTCCCCGAACTCTGCTTCAATCGCATACGAGGTTGTGTAGGGGGATAAGTCCGTCTTCTAAGTGCGTGATATACAAAGGCCCCAGCCCT
>CAZPPZ010000453.1:0-1567 GCA_964588545.1 uncultured Myxococcales bacterium
AGGCCGTGACAACCTCGGCGCCAGACCCGAGCTCAAACAGGTCGAAGTCGACGGCGAGGAGCGCCAGGTCGGCGAAACGCGCATCTACTTCGACCGTCGCGCGCTCGCCTGCTACGGCTGCGTCGAGCGGAACGCGGGCCTCATCCTACGGCAGCGCGCGACTCGGGCAGCGCGTGCTCGTGACAGATCTGTGCGGTTTCCTCGGGCTTCAGCCGTTCGCCGGGCAACCCGCCACGCAAGCGGGCGGGCGTGCCTCGGAGACGGCCACACAGACCCGGGCGAGCCAGGTCGCCACTGCGTTTCGGGGCGATGCCGCCAATGCCGCCGAGCTGAATGCCAATGCTGCCGAAGTTGGCAAAGCCGCACAAGGCATAGGTCAAGATGACGACCGTGCGAGGACTCAAGGACACGTCCGAGCCGGGCTTGAGCCAGTCGGCAAGTTGCTGATACGCGACGAATTCGTTCGCTGCCATCTTCAGACCCAGCAATTGGCCGGAGTGCCAGCAGTCCGATGTCTGGATGCCCATCAGCCATGCGAAGGGCCAGAACAAGTAACCTAACGCGCCGGCGATCGACCACTTGAGTTCGATGCCCAGCCAGTGGCCGATCCAGCCACCGGCCCAGTCGAGTCCGGCATCGCACATGGCCAACAGAGCCAGAAAAGCAATCAGCATGGCAGCGACGTTCAGCGCCAGCTTCATGCCGTCCGCTGCGCCGCCGGCTGCGGCGTCGATCACGTTGACGTGCGTCCGTTCGATCGGGATGCGGACGTGTCCCAACGTCTGAGGCTGCTCGGTTTCCGGCTGAAGGACTTTGGCAATCAGCAGCGCCGCTGGTGCCGAGATGACCGAAGCGGTGACCAGATGGCCGGCACTGATCCCCATGCTGACGTAGGCGGCCATCACTCCACCTGCGATCGTGGCGAATCCGCCGACCATGACCGCCATGAGTTCCGATTGGGTCATCGAGTTGACGTAGGGACGGATCATGAGCGGTGCTTCGGTTTGGCCCACAAAGATGTTGGCGGCTGCCGACAGGCTTTCGGCGCCGGATGTTCCAAGCGTCTTCTGCATGACCCACGCCGTGGCCATGACGACACGTTGCATGATGCCGAGGTGATAAAGCACGGACATGAGTGAGGAGAAAAAGACAATCGTCGGCAACACACCGAAGGCGAATGTGCGCAGCAAGACGAATGGGGCCGGCATCGCCGGATCCGCGGGTCGCGGGAAAACGCCAAATACGAACATCGAGCCTTCATCGACAAAGCCCAACAGGCTGGTGAAGACCACGCCGAGCCACTTGAAAAAGGCTTCTCCAGCATCCGTGCGCAGGACCAACAAGGCAAACATGATCTGCAGCAGCAGACCGCCCACGATCATGCGCGGGCTGACACGCCGCCTGGCACTGCTCATCAGCCATGCCACCCCAACCATGGCGAACAGCCCAAGAGTGCTGATCCCTTTTTCCATGAGTCTCTCCCCTCGCTGGCTCGAACGCGTTGCAGCCATTGCAGCGATTCAGACGTAACGCATGTTCGGCGCGGGTCTCCCGACCCCGCCGAAAC
>CAZPPZ010000454.1:0-1564 GCA_964588545.1 uncultured Myxococcales bacterium
GTCACCGCTCGCGCTGCGCCACACACACCCGCACGCAAAACGACACCCCTTCGACGCAGATACGGCGGGCCTGGGCGAGGTTGTGGGTGACGATGACGATGGTGTAACGGCCGCTCAAGCTTTGGATCAGCTCTTCGACCACGCCGCTGGAGATTGGGTCGAGAGCCGAACAGGGTTCATCAAGAAGGATGATCTCGGGTTTCAGTGCCAGCGCGCGGGCTAGGCACAGGCGCTGCTGCTGGCCGCCCGACAGCGCCAGCGCCGGCGCGTGGAGACGGTCCTTCACCTCTTCCCACAGACCAACTGCCCTTAGAGTCTGCTCAACCGTGGCGTCCAGGGTTTCTCGGTCTCTTATCCCATGCTCTCGCAGTGGGAAGGTCAGGTTGCGCTGGATCGACAAGGGAAAGGGGTTGGGTTTCTGGAAGATCATGCCGACGCGGCGGCGCAGCGCGATCACGTCGTGTTTGGGGTCGAGGATGGGCTGCGAGCCAATCTTGATACTGCCGCTTACTCGGCAGCCAGGGACCAGGTCGGTCATGCGGTTGAGCGACATCAGGAAGCTCGACTTGCCGCAGCCAGAAGGCCCGACCACGGCGGTGATGCAGCCCTTGTTCATGCTCAGCGAGACTTGGGCGAAGGCGGTGTGGCTGCCGTAGGAGACGGCCAGATTGTCGGCCTCGATGATCGCCTGAGGCTCACAGCACGGTGGTTTGTCTTCGAGTGAGAACCATGGCCGCAGTTTGGAATTCCCGTTGCTCATATCCTGGCGATTCTCCTTCCCAGCCACTGCTCGGCGATCGATGCTGCTGCGGTGTTGATCATTATGAGCAATACTAGCAGTACCACTGCGGTGCCATAAGCATTGGCGGTTCCGCCCGGTACGTTCATCGACAAGTCGAATATGTGCACCGACAGCGTGCGTCCCGAATCCAGCAGTGAGCGCGGCATACGGTCGACGTAGCCGCTGGTAAACACCAGCGCTGCAGTTTCGGCAATTGCTCGGCCGATGCCGAGCACCAGACCGACTACGAGCCCCGGTGTGGCCGCTGGCAACAGCAGTCGGGTCAGGGTGGCGCAGCGCGATATCCCGAGCGCTGCCGCGCCGAGCCGGTAATCGTCTGGAACAGCCCGGAACCCGGCTTCGATCGAGCGGATTAGTATCGGCAGCACCATACAGGCCAGTGTTAGTCCGCCCGAGAGCAGCGAGAAGCCCATGCCCAGAGCCTGGCAAAAGAAAGCGTAGCCGAACAAGCCAAAGACTATCGAGGGTACACCGGCCAGAACGTCGAGACTGCGTCTGACCAGACGCGCGAAGAGGTTCGCGCTCGAGGTAAACTCGGCGAGCAGAATGGCTGTGGCCAGGCCAATTGGTGCAGAAACCAAGATGCAGACCAGTACCGTCGCTGCTGTCGAGACTATCATCGGTCCAATCCCGCCGGCACGGCCAGCGTCTAGCGCCGGCGACAAGAGGAAGTGCGGGGATATCTGGCCGAGCCCGCCGATGAGCAGGTCGGCGACGATCGACACAAACGCAGCGCGCAGCAGTGTCGCGCTCGCCTATGCC
>CAZPPZ010000455.1:0-1563 GCA_964588545.1 uncultured Myxococcales bacterium
GCCAACCGGCACCATAACCGGCACCAGATTTCGAGCGCGGCGAGCTTGCGCTGAACGGGCTGCGGCGTCGGAGAGTTCGCCGTCACCCCAGCTCTTCGAGCAGCGCCTTGGCCGCTTTCAGGTCGGCCGTGTCGAAGCCTTCGGTGAACCAGCCGTAGGTTTCGGAGAGCAGTTTGCCGGCCTCGCCGGTCTTACCCTGCCGCTGCCAGAGGCGACTCAAGCTTGTTGCGGCGCGCAGTTCGAACGCCTTGCCCCCCTGACCGCCTGCAATTTCGATGGCTCGGCGAAATGCGCGTTCGGCCCGGTCGTCCTCGGCCCGGAGAAGCAGAAGCTCACCCTTGTCGCGTTGAATCTCCGGATCGGCCCACGACTCGCCGGTTTCCTCGGCTAGCTGCGCTGCCTCAGCGATCAGGGTCAGTCCTCTGCTCGACTGTCCGACCTTCCCATACGACTCAGCCATAACCGCGAGCATGCAGGGCCGAAAAAGTGTGGTCCCAGCCGCCGCGAAGAGGTCGGCAAGCTGGTGTGCCCTCTCGACATCATTCGCCACCGCTCCCTCGCGCAGTAGCACCGCTAAGGCTTGCTGGTAGGTCCCGAACGCGATGAACTGCAAAAATCCGTACTCGGTCGAGATCGCGATAGTTGCTTGGGCACTCTCCTCCAGGGCCGGCACGTCTCGAAGTTGTGTGTATACGAAACCAGCGAAGGTAAGCGCAAAAGCCAGACTCAAGGGGTGGGACAAATCCTTCGCCAAAACTACAGCCTCTTGCGCGCGTGCGCGCGCCTGATCGACAAACCCAAGCAGCCCCAGTGTGAAAGCCATATTGGACAGCGCGCTAACCCCGCAATCGTAGCCTCCGTAGACCGACGCAAGCGCGTGGTGCCGTGCAGAGTCGTAATTGGCTATCACCGATTCGCTATGGCTCAGGCTCTTAGAGAGCTCACCTTGAAACAGCAGCGATGGACCCGCGAGATCGTGGGCGATCAGAGTTACACCCGCGTCGCCCGTGCCCTCGGCAAAGCCGAGTAGTTGCTCGGCGAGTTGCGCGGCTTCGCCAAGCTCGGCCCGCACGAGATGGAAGGTCCCAAGTCCGTACAGTACTTGAAAAAGCTGTGGCGTCTCGCCCACGCGCTCGCACAGTTCCCGCGCTCGCCGGTAGGCCTGCTCTACCTCTGGAGCGCTAAACCCCTTGGTCGCTATCAACGCCGGGCCGAACGCGTCGCGCAGAAATAGTTCTTGCTTGTCGCGCTCGGTCGTCCCCGGCATCGTGGCTGCCAGCTCCAGACCTTGGGTGAGCTGGTTGACGGCCTGCGCGTAAGCCGACCGCTCCACTGCTTGGCGCCCGGCAAGATACAGGTAGTCTATCGCCTTGTCAGTGTTGTCCGTGCAGCTGTAGTGGCCAGCCAACTCGTTGTAGTGTTCATCCAGGCGATTAGGGTAGAGTTCCTCGATAGCTCGAGCCGTTCGCTCGTGCATCACCTTGCGCCGCTCAATCAAGACCGATTGATAGGCTACTTCGCTGGTCAGCGCGTGCTTGAACCTGTACTCCGGCTCCGGAAAAG
>CAZPPZ010000456.1:0-1561 GCA_964588545.1 uncultured Myxococcales bacterium
GCCAACCGGCACCATAACCGGCACCAGATTTCGAGCGCGGCGAGCTTGCGCTGAAACGGGCTGCGGCGTCGTAGAGTTCGCCGTCATCCCAACTCATCGAGCAGCGCCTTGGCCTCTTTGAGATCGGCCGTGTCGAAACCCTCCGCGAACCAGCTGTAGACCTCGGAAAGCAACTTTAATGCCTTCGACGACTTTCCTTGTCGTTGCCACAGGCGAGCAAGAAGGACGGCGGCTCTGAGTTCCCACCATTTCGCCTGCTGGCTACGAGCTACTTCAAGAGCCCTGCCGAAAGAAGGCTCAGCGTCATCGGTCTCACCTCGCAAGAGCAGCAGCTCTCCTCGGACGCAATAGGTATAGGGTTCGGCGATGCGCTCGCCGGTTTCTTCGATCCGAGCCAGGCTCTCGGCAACTCGAACCAAGCCTTGGTCCGCCCGCGCCAGGCCTAGGTAGGCGTTCGCCAAGTCCGCAAGGCACAGCGGCCGCGATAATGATACTCCTGCATCCGCCATAACATCGAGAATACCGCGCAACTCTTCGATGCCTCTTTCGGATTGCCCTTGCTTAGTGAATGCCTGTGCCCGCTGCATCATCGCAATCACCAGTATGCTCGAGAACCCATACTCGCCGGACACCGTGATGGCAGCTTCCGCACTATCCAGTGCCGTGTTCCATTCACAGCGTAGATTTCCAACAATCGCGCGATAGGTCAGAGCAAAAGCTAGGCTCAAGGGGTGATTCAGGTCCTCCGCGAGTTTGACCGCCCGTTGGGTCGCTTCCCAGGCTTGATCGGGGTAACCGAGGCTGCACAGGACGTGACCTGACACGGCACGAGCCCCTACCCCGACATCGAGACCGACATAGTACGCTGTTCGCGCATGGTGACACTCTGGGTCGTAAAGGGCGATGACCTTCTCGCAGTGCCGTAGGGCGTCCGAGTACTCGCCGAGAAAGCAGTGCAGCGGTGCGTTGGCGTACTGAGCGAAGATGGTGAGGGCCTCGTCTCCGTCATTCTCAGCCAAGTGGAGAAGACGCTCTGCGATCTTTCGCGAGTCGTCGAGCTCGGCGCGCATGAAATAGAATGCGGCGATCCCACTCAACGCAAAGAAGATCTGCGGTGTACTACCCGCTTGCTCGCAGAGATCGCACGCGCGACGGTACGCGGCTCCCGTCTCGCGTGCACCCCAGCCCTTGGTAACGGCAAAACTCGGACCGAGCGCGGTCTGCATGAGTAGCTCATGCTCATTGCGCTCGGTAGTCTCGGACAGTGTGGCTACTAGCTCCAACCCCTTGGTAAGTTGATCGACTGCCTGCTCGTAAGCGGAGCGCTCTGTGGCTTGTTGTCCGGCAAGACGAAGGTACTCTACCGCCTTCTCAGTGTTGCCCGCGCGGCTGTAGTGGCCGGCCAGCTCGCTGTAGTGTTCATCCAGGTGATACGGGTAAAGCTCTTCGAGGGCCTGCGCGGTACGCTCGTGCATCACCGTGCGCCGCTCAACCAAGACCGACTGGTAGGCTACTTCGCTGGTCAGCGCGTGCTTGAACCTGTACTCCGGCTCCGGAAAAG
>CAZPPZ010000457.1:0-1551 GCA_964588545.1 uncultured Myxococcales bacterium
GATGCGGGGGTGTGGCTGACGCCGCGGTGTGTGGGGGGTGGGCGGGGCGGGGGGGGCATCGAGCGGGGCCGCACGGTGGCTGTGGCTTTGGCTGTGTGGCAGGCGCTGCGCGCTGGCATGGCGAGGCGCAGCGCCTGGGTGGCTCTTCTCGATAGTGCGAAAGGGCTAGCTGGCTACCCCTGAAAGTGGGAACCGCCAGGGCGGATAGGCAGTTAGATCAAGCCTAACGCTTGTGGCATAGAGCTTGCGTTCTCAAAAGTGAGGTTCGGGGAATATGACAAACAAAACATCTCTAGGCGGTGGCGCCCACCCGGGGCACCCCGGTGGGCATCCTGGTGGACACCCGGCGGCGGCTGGGGCGGCTGAAGGCCGGCCCCCGGCCGTAGATTTTTCTCACTGTCCTTTCTTGGTCATTTGGGAAACTACACGCTCTTGCGGGTTGGCCTGTCGCCATTGCCGCGCTGATGCGATTCTCGGCCGTGACGCTAACGAGCTGAGTACCGACGAGGGCAAGCAGCTGCTCGACCAGGTTGCCGATATGGGGACCCCCATCGTTATCCTGTCCGGTGGTGATCCAATGAATCGTCCCGACTTGGAAGAGCTGGTAGCTCACGCCAAGGGCAGGGGGCTGCGTGTGGGTACAATCCCGGCCGCCACCGAGTCTGTCACCCGCGAGCGTATCGTGGGGTTGGCCGAAGCCGGGCTCGACCAGATTGCCTTTAGCCTGGATGCTCCGACCGCTGATCTTCACGACGGTTTTCGCGGTACACCAGGGGCCTATGAGATAACCCAAACGGCGGTCGGTTGGGCGCATGAGGCCTCGCTGCCGGTACAGATAAACACCTGCTTTGCTGCCTGGAACCTTGCCTACCTCGAGGAGATGGTGGAGAAGGTAAGCAGTCTTGGGGTAGTGTTCTGGGAGGTGTTTTTCCTCGTACAGACCGGACGTGCCCAGGCTATGCAGGGTATCAACGCCGAGCAGTTCGAGGACATCTTTGATCGCCTCTACCGTCTTAACAGCGAAGTGGACTTTATTATAAAGCTGACAGAGGCTCCTCACTACCGTCGCTTTGTCACGCAGCGGGAGGAAGACCGCGAACGCGTACGACACATCGTCGCACGACCGCGTGGGGTTGCCGGCAGCATTGGTATGTCGCCTGAGGCCGTGAACTCGGGTAAGGGTTTCCTCTTCGTTGACCATCTTGGTGAGATCTGTCCGTCGGGGTTCTTGCCCTTGTCGGGTGGGAACGTGCGCAGTGATGCGATCGCCGAGGTCTATCGCAACTCAAGACTGTTCCACGAGCTACGTGACTCAACCCTGTTGAAGGGGAAGTGTGGCCAGTGTGAGTTTCGCAGGATGTGTTCGGGGTCGCGCGCCCGCGCATGGGCTGTGACCGGGGATTATCTAGCGAGCGATCCGGGCTGTAGTTATGTCCCCACCATCAAAGAGCCTGACACTACGGGCGATTCGCTTCACGTAGGTCAGTGATCGGGTGAGCGGCAGGCGCTGGGGCGGGCAGCTGGCGGCACGCTGATTCAGTCTACCATGAG
>CAZPPZ010000458.1:0-1538 GCA_964588545.1 uncultured Myxococcales bacterium
CGTCTAATTGTTGGGGGTCGTTACTCGATTGAATTTGCAGCGATGGTTGCCTCGGACAAGTACCTCAGTCATTTGCCGCTGGCCCGTCAAGAGCGTGCGATGGGTCGCGAAGGGCTCGAGGTAACGCGCCAGGCGTTATGGGATCAAGTCTCGGCTTTGGCCTCTCATCTGGAGCCGACCTATGCGGCCATCGGCCGCGAGGTTATCTCGCAGCCGGTAATCGGAGCCGACGAGACGACGTGGCCGCTCTTAGCCAAGGGCGGCACCAAGAAATGGTGGGCGTGGGGGTTTACGAGCCCTGATGCGGTTTACTATCACATAGCGCGACACCGATCGGCAGATGTTGCAGATGAGGTGCTTCACGAGTTTCAAGGAACGGTGGTTTGTGATGGCTACAGCGCTTATCCGGCCCTGGTAAAGCGTTTGGCCAAGCAGAGGGCCGGCCCAGTGGGGATCCGGCTTGCCAATTGTTGGTCACACGCAAGGCGTAAGTTTGTAGAAGCCGAGCCAAGTCACCCCGTAGCCGGCGAAGTGATCGAGTTGATCGGGAAGTTGTTCGATATCGAGCGCCGGGCTGCACAGGCGAGCGATGTGATCGAGGCACGACGGGAGCTGCGCGAGAGTCTATCAAAAGGATTGGTCAGAGAGATCCGAGGGTGGATGCTCGAGCAACGCACGCTGCCCAAGGGCGGACTTGGTCTTGCGATTGCATACACGGATAAGCTTTGGAAAGGGCTTACGTTGTTTCTCGACGATCCCGCGGTGCCGATTCACAACAACGCATCGGAACGCAACATGCGCGGCTTGGCTTTGGGGAGAGTTAACCACTACGGCTCGCGCTCACTGCGTGGGACACAGGTGGCAGCGCAGATGTATACGTTATTCGAGACGGCCAAACTCGCGGGTGTCGAGCCGGTGGCCTATGTAGCTATGGCGGCCGAGCGTGCGGTATTGGTGCCGGGCACTGTCACGCTTCCTCGTGATTTACTCATCGAGGGTGACTCACTGCGCGAGGCTTCCTGAAAACTTCTGCTTAGATCGATACGGCTTCAAGGCACCCTGCCTCCATCGCATGCGGGGTAGGGCTTACATCTACGGTCTACTTGCTTCAGTGAACCCAACTCATCGTGCATCGTCTTGTTCCTCAACTCTGGCGCTCTGTGGTTTGTCGGACCGCCATTCTACTGCAAGATGGCCCGCTGCGGTCATGCCGAAGCCGTCGAGGTATACGCCGCGTGACACAAGCAAAGCAAGGAACAGCACCCGCCTGGGCCTGAACCGCACGCGATCGTGTAGGTCAATTCTTAGGTGCTAAAGGGAGCAATTTCTGAGTGTTGACAGCGGAACAGAAGAACTGTTTGAGGCGGCTCGGCGCATTTGGCCACGGGGTGTGTAGGTCGGGAGCCGCTGCGTAAGGCGCCCTTGTGGCGAGGCAGCCTGTGATGGAAGATCGAGAGTGCGCTTTTAACAACCCCTCGGTCGCATGTCCGTCGAGGTGGCGCGCGGATGTTGTAGCACCGAAGCATCTCCACGGTTTG
>CAZPPZ010000459.1:0-1514 GCA_964588545.1 uncultured Myxococcales bacterium
AAGTGGAAGGCGCCGCAGCGTGAGTCTTCTCTCCGTAGGTGGCATCCAGCACGAGCCGACCCGTGGGGCTGGGGCCGACGTAACAGGTCCCAAAGGTGATGCCCATATTCGAGTTGTCCTCCGCGCAAGTGCGAGGCGCCCGGGTCATCTATCCCAGAGACGAGTGCGTCGATCTGATGGGCTCACGCGTGCGCCTCGTGGATAGCTCGCTGGTCGGCTGCAAAAACAGTGCGATTTCGGCTGGCGAGCGTACCGAGCTCAACGTGCACGGCGTGCTGGTCGCAGTGCGTGATCACACTATCGACCCGTTCAGCGACATTGAACGGGCAGCGCTGCCGCTCTGCGCGCACCAACCCCGGGAACTCCAGTCTTTGCCTAGAATTGCCAGGCCCCGTTACGGGTTATCGATGTTCTCGCCATCAACGCCAAGAACCAGATCGTTGGGTCGTTTCTTTCCGAACGCGTTAGCATCCCGCACTAGGACCACTCTAGACGATACTCCTGCGAGGTTCCCGCGTGGGGTCCAAAAAGATCTTCAGAGCACCAGGCCGACCGGCGTGCTCGATGGCCATGAGCCCATCGAGCAGCGAGTAGCTTCGCTCAATCAACGGCGCAAGATCGATCTCTTCGCTGCCTAAGACAGCGACAGCCTGACGAACATCCCCACAACGCGAGCCGACCAGATTGATCTCATTGACCACAATGTTGGTGAAATCAATGGAGGGAGAGTCGGCAACGGTACTCTTTAAGACCAACGTTCCGCACGGCTCAACCATCCCCACGGCCTGCTCCACAACGTCCGCCCGACCGGTGGCATCGACCACCAGCGGCACCTGGACTCCACACAGATCATCGATAAGCGACAGGCCTAAAGCCTCCGCCGCCCGGCGTTGATTGGGGTGCTTAGCGTGGATCCAAACCTCGAGCCCCTCCATCCTCAAGGCCTGAGCCACGAGCAAGCCGAGTTTGCCGGCCCCAAGCACAATCGCAGGCGCAGTCCTCAGAAGGGGGACCTGGTCAAGAACAGCCAAGGCCGCAGCAAAGGGTTCAGCAAACGTCGCGGTAGCGTTGCTCATATGAGAAGGAACGGGCACGAGATTGGCGACTGGAAGCAACACAGACGAGGCAAACCCACCGTCCCAGCCGTGGATACCAACAGCGCCGCGCGTGGTACAATGCTGCGTCATTCCCGCGCTGCAGAAGGAGCACACGCCGCAGCCAACATTGATCTCGGTTGTGACACGTTGGCCGATCCACTCACGGTCGCTGCAGGCGCGCACCACGCCAACGAGCTCATGACCTAGGATACCTCGAAAGCCCGTGTAGCCGCGCATGATCTCTAGATCTGTCCGACAGATCCCAGCCAGTTCAACATCCACCACCGCGAATCGATCGGTTGCGGCTGGTGCTGGATAGGCTTCTCGCAGCCGAAGGGGACTTTCATCCCAATGCCATGGCGCCATACATCTCGCGCCCCGACTGCGGACTTTAGAGTGGACACGCAGCCATCAGCT
>CAZPPZ010000460.1:0-1511 GCA_964588545.1 uncultured Myxococcales bacterium
TCGTAGCGACGCCGCTCAGAGGTGTGAGTTGACGGAAAGTCGCTTATCGGCCCAGAGTATTTTCCAATTCCAAAATGAGTCTGAAATCGGGCTGCGTGAATAGCGGGTTCACGCGGCCCTCGGGGGCTGTCCAAAGATCGTATCGAAGAGTTGTCCTCGTGCCTGTTGCATCTGCTCCCAGGCCTCGAAGTCGGAGTGCTTTGTCGCCAGCCGGTCGAGTTGCTCGAAGCTGATGCCGTCCCTGAGGTAGCTCTCGGCCTCGGGGAGTGACCGCAGCTTCTCGTAGGGCGTCTTCATGTCCTGCTGACGATAGCGCTTTCTCTGCTTGCCCCTGGCATCGGTTTCGATGGTCGGGAAGTGGCAGGGCCGGTGAAAATTGATGCACGGGTTAAGAACCCCCATGTTGAACGCATTGACCAACTCCGCGTGCTTCTGTGCGACGTGGCTATAGCCGAAGGTCTTGCGCACGACGGCGTTGTTCTTACTCTCGGCCAAGGCGTTATCGTTGGAGTGCCGCGGCCGGGACTTGGTCAGCCGGATCAGCAGGCTATCAAGCAACGCCGCCACCTTGTGGTTGATGTATTCCGAACCGTTGTCGGCGTGGAATCCCTGGATGCGAAACGGAAACTGATCGAGTAACGCGCGCAAGGCCGGTAACATGAACGGCTCGCTGATACGCGGCACACTGACAATGATTTCCCACTGCGTGACCTCGTCGACGGCGTTGATGTGGTACAGACCTTTCTTGCCGTCCATGTCTCCCTGATGGACGGAATCGACGCGTAGGTGGCCGGGCTGGCCGCCTGGCTGCGGCTTGCAGCGTTCGCCGATCTGGACTTTGACTCCTTGGGTCTTGGTGAACGTGCGGCGGCAGCCCCGGTAGAGCTTGCCCTGGCGCAGGTTGTAGAGGTGCGAGACCGAGATGTCGGCAAGCCGAAGGAAGCGCTGGTCGCCGTAGACTCTTAGCATCCGCTGGCAGAAGGTCTTGACCATGGTGCCCGAGGCGTCGTCGACCAGGCGATCGACTCGGGCAAGCAGGGTAATGTCGCCGCGGGTGTACTTGGTGGCAAAGCCGTTGGTCGTGCGCTGCCGGCGCCGGATGTGTCCGGTCTTGCGGTATTGCCTGGCCAGTCTGGTCACTTGCTGGCGGGAGTACCCCGATAGGCGTTCGATGTAGCGCAGCACCAAGCCACGGCCTTTCTTGCCCAGCCACATGTAGCGAAACCGCACCAGGGTGTGCTCGATCCATTGGTAGACGGCCTCCTTGCCGCCCTCGAGTTTGAGGGACGTCTCGGCCATGCCGGCCAGAAATTGTCTGATATCTCCTAGGGTTTGGATCCGGGCCTCGTCCATCTGCACCAGCATCCTCCTATGCTGGACAGACTCCTCTCGATTTCAGACTCATTTCATATTGGAAAAGGCTACCGCTTGACAGTCGGACTCGCGCGGGCCTAGCCTCGTAGTGGAAACCCTGACGGTGCTGCGGCGATTGACGGGCAGCGGCACACCAT